>JAAELL010000484.1 GCA_024226735.1 bacterium
CCGACGAGCTGGATCGAGCGGGCAACGACGCATGAGGGTCGACCCGCGCATCTACGCCGCCTGGCTCACCTCGGCGCTCGTACTGCTCACGCCTGCGGCGTGGGCGGTCGAAGTCGTGGTGACCGTTCACCCGCTGGCGCTGCTGGTCGACGAACTCGCGGGCGATCGCGCCCAGGTTCACGTCCTGGTCCCTCCCGGAGCGAGCCCCCACGCCTTCGCACCCCGGCCGAGCGATCTCGTGCGCACCGCGCGTGCAGACCTGTTCCTACAGGTGGGCGGCGGACTCGACGACTGGGCGGGACGTCTGGCACAAACCGCCGGAGACGACATCGTGGTCGTATCCCTGCTCGACCTGCTGGGCCACGAGCAAGCCGAGCACGATCATCGTGTGCGTCACGATGTGGAAGCAGACCCCCATGTGTGGCTGGATCCAATCGAGGTCCGCGATGAGGTCGCGCCCGCCCTCGCAACGCTTCTGATCGCAACGGATCCCGAGGGCGAAGCGCACTACCGCGCGCGCCTTTCGCAGCTGCACGGCGATCTCACACGACTCGACGCCGAGGTTCGCACCTCTCTCGCCGGAGATGCGCGAAGCTACGTCGCATTCCACAACGCCTGGCGACACTTTGCCGCGCGCTACGGGCTCGAGGAACTCGCCGTCGTGCAAGAAGCCGCCGGGGAGCAACCGACCCCGCGCGAACTCGCGAATCTCGTGCGCGACGCGCGGGCGGCGGGGCTGCGCGCGATCCTGATCGAACCCCAACTCGACCCCCGGCTCGCGCAGACGCTGGGCCGCGAGTTCGGCGGCAAGACGATACTCGTCGATCCGCTCGGCGATCCCCACGATCCCGAGCGCTCGACGTACGGGGGACTTGTGCGCTTCAATGCCCGGGC
>JAAELL010000485.1 GCA_024226735.1 bacterium
GGGCGCCGTCTGCCCGAGCTCGTTGAAGCCCGGCACGAACTCGTTCCCCGCGCCGAAAGACACCAGCTCCAGGGCGATCGGGGTCCCGGCCGGGATCGTCCCCGTCGTGACCGGCACCGTGTAGAAGGCCTGGTCGGCCGTGACACTGTCCGGGATCATCAGATCGACCGTGGCCAGCACCGGCATGTTCGCAATGACCGGGAAGCCCGTACCGTCGCGCACGACAACCGTGATGGGTTGCATGCCGCCGGTGCTGACGGCGCGCTCGGCGCCGAACGTCACGTCCGCGATCTCGAAGTCGCCCAGGCCCCCCTGCGCGATCGGGTCGTACAGCCGCCAGGCATGGCTCTCCTCACCGAGGCACACGATGCCCGCACCCGGCTCGATCAGCGCGTTGTTGACCGACTGCGTCCAGGCGGTCGAAACCGGAGCGCACGGGGTTCCTGTCTGGGCCGCGGTCACGTCCGCGGCGCCGTCGGTGCTGCCCGGGAAGCTGCCCAGCTGGATCATGTACGACTCGCCGCACGCGACCGCGAACGTGATCTCGGACAGCGTGCCGCACGCGTCGTCGTTGCACGCCAGAGCCGTGCCGTCCTCGGGGCAGCAGTCACCGGAGTACGCGGCGATCTTGGTATCGACGTTGTCGCCGCTCGAACCACACGAGCGGATCGCGACGGAGCCATCGACCGTCGCCTCCCAGACGAACCAGACGTCGCTCTGGACGCCGGGGGTGCCGAACGCGTAGCAAATGGCTTCGTTCTGGCCTTGCGTCCCGGTTGTCGAGCCAGCGTTGCTCCAGCCCCACGTGCCTTCGCCGACGCGTACGTCGAGCTGGGCTTGTGAGCAATCGTCCTGGTTGGTCAGGTCCTGCGCGAATGCTACGAAATGCGCGGACAGAATCGCGGCGGTAACGCTAAGCGTCTTCGTTGCACGAATCATGGTGTGAAAGCTTGTGGGGATCCAAAGAGAGGGCGCCAACCTTGGTGCGGTCCAAGCGTCCGACTGGGACGGAAAGCAGCGCTGGCGCGGTTGCGTGAAAGAGTATGCCGACAGGCAACACCGGAGCTCCGCCCAATGGGCAAGACCCGGTCCTTGACAGACTACCGATCCTGGACGAGCCGACCGCTGTCTTTTCGCTCAGGGGATCCCCGCGCTTCGCGCGGCCCACGCGCCGAACACGAAGTGCGGCGGACATTGGGCAGCCCGATTCTCCAAGCGCTCTGAATCGGGCCGTGCTACGTTCTGATTGGGTGGAGTGGTGACCGACCGTTGGCAAGAGAGCGCCGGCCGGACGCCAATGGAGAGAAGGGACAATTGGGGAATGAGATGGATCCCGACGGGGGTGGTCGCGGCCCTCTTGACCGCGCCTTCCGGTCAGGCGCAGGTTCTGAACCTGAACACCGGCGAGGTCTTCGCGACGATTCAGGCGGCGATCGACGACACGGACACGTTCAACGCGCACGAGCTGCAGTTCCTGTCGTCGACGCACACCGAAGGACCGGGGATCGTCTTCCACAAGAGCCTCACGCTGCGCGGAATGATCGGCGGAAAGGAGTGCAGTCCGGGACCGTTCCCCGTGACGCGGCTCATGACCGCCGGCGACACGGGAAAGGTCGGCGACGGGCGTGCGTGGATCAAGACCAACGTCGGCACGATCTGCACGTTCCGCGAGATCACGTTCGACGGTACGGGGTTCAAAACGTGGCAGGCCATCCGCGGGCTCGGTGACGGCACGCTGCAGAACTGCTGCTTCGAGAACGTGGCGTTCGAGCCCTCGGGTCCGGCCTACGCCGGCACCGGACTGGCGGCCATCGACGCGAACTGGACGGTGCGCCGATGCATCTTCTTCAACATGGGGCGGGTTGGCGTTCTCTTCTTCGGAACGGACTCCTTCGACTGCAGCGCCGAGCGCATGGAGTACAACGGCAAGGGCGACGGGGACTTCCTCGACTACGGCGTCGAGATCGGCGGTGGAGCCCAGGCGACTCTGCGGCTCAGCGTATCCAACTGCCGCGGTGTCGCGTCGGTCGACGGGACCGTGTCCGCCGGCGTGCTCTGCACGACCTACTTCGGCGCCGGGTCGCGGGTCGAGATCACACAGTCGAGGTTCAACAACAACAACTACGGTCTGGCCGTGGGCGTCGACGCGGCGGACACATCCTTCGCCACCGTGAACTTCTGCGACTTCACGGGCCACAGTTTCGGCGTGGTCAACAGCTCGTTTCAGAACGTCGTCGACGCGACCGCCAACTGGTGGGGCGATCCGAGCGGGCCGCTGGAACCGTGCGGAGCCCTCGAAGCGGGCAACCCGCCGTGCTTCCCTCCGGACCCCGATCCGGGGCAGGACGTACGCAACGCGGACGGGCTCGGGGACGAGGTGCACGGCCCCGTCAACTACTGCCCGTGGCTCGTCAGCTCGAGCGTCACTCCGGGGGGCACGAGCTACTGCACCCCCAACACGCCGAACTCGACCGGCCTCCCGGCCACCATCCTCACCGGCGGCAGTTCGTTCGTCGCGAGGAACGAGTTTCGGCTCGGTGCCAAGGATCTACCCCAGAACCAGTTCGGCTACTTCCTGGCCAGCGACGGCGCCGACTTCATCGACCTGCCGTCCGCCGGTCTGAGCGATGGCTTCTTCTGCCTCGCGCTCGGCGAGAACCTCGGCCGCTTCAATAGCCAGGTTCAGAACACCGGCGTCGCCGGAATCATGGCCATCGACGTGGACCTGGAGGAGGTCCCGATCGGGGGTCCGCCCGGCACGCGGGCGATCCAGCCCGGGGAGACGTGGTACTTCCAGGGTTGGCACCGCGATACGCCCCCCAGCAGCCGCAACAACTTCACCAGCGCGATCGCGGTCACCTTCCAGTAGAAAGGGGAGGTTACGGGGGCCAAGTTCCTTGGGTTCCCAGGAAGAAGCGCCACCCCGCGCCGTACAGCCCCGCAGACTGCAACCGGTCTGGGGGGCCACCCAATCGGACAGAAGGTCAGGCACATGATCCAGCGCATGAGCGTGCTCGCTCTCTTCGTGACCCTTGCGTGCGCCGTCGTGCAGGCGAGCCAAGGGGAGTCACGAGAGGATCCGGAGACAGGATTCATCCGCGGCAAGGTCTGGAAATCCGAGACGACCAACCCCCTCGTCGGCGTGCGCATCGTCGCCCTCGCCGACGGTGTGACGCCGGTCGCCACGAGCCAGACGGGCGAGCGCGGTGAGTACCTGCTCGCCGTCGAGCCGGGGACCTACGACGTGCGCTTCCTGGCCTCGGAAGAGCGCTACACCGCCACGTTCCTGCACGACCTGCTGGTCGAGCCGGGGCGCACGCTGGAGCGCGAGGTCGAGCTCGCGAACTTCGACCAGGCGCTGCGCGCTCGCTTCATCGAGCCCAAGCTGGTCACCGACGCCGACGGCGACTTCGTGCCCGACACCTTCGAGCGTGCCGTGGGGCTCAACCCGTTCGAGCCGGACACCGACGACGACGGCGTCATCGATGGCGTCGCGACCTGGCTCGGGGTCGGCCCGCGCCCGACGAAGAGAGCCGGCCATCCGGTCCTCATGAGTCCGCCCAAGGACGTGCCATTCGTGGTGGCGCTCGGCGGCGGCGCACCATTGACTCCGATCGTCTTCCGGGCCGTGCCCGGCGCGACGGGGTACACCATCGACGTGTTGACCGAGCGCGGGACCAAGCTACTCGACAGCCGCACGTTCGACTTCGAGTCTGGTGCATTCCTCCTCGGCGAGGGCGTCGCGGTCAACTGGTCGATCCCGCTCGGCGTGGCCGACGGCACGTATCAGCTGCGCATCCAAGGCTACGTGCTCGAGCCGCACGAGTTGGTCGGGACGCAGTCGGAACGCAAGTTCGACCTCGTCTCCGGAGAGCCCCAGCCGCTCGAGATCACCGAGGACGTCGAGCTCTCGGGCGTCGTCGTCGCGAGCTCGGTGTACATCCACAGCGGTGCCGTCCTCAGCGTCCCCGAGGACACTTACCTGCGGCTGATCGCGACCGACGAGATCGTCGTCGAGTGGGACGCACACATCTTCGCCAAGAGCGAGAGCGATCTCTACGTGTCCGCCGGGCGAGGCATGCGTGTCGCGGGGAGCGTGCAGACCGCGAACGCGGAACCGGGCGAGCACGGCGGGAACCTGACGCTCGCCGTGCACGGAAGCCTCTCGATCACGAACACGGGCATCGTCGCCTCGGGCGACGGCGGCCCTGGACTCGAGTCGAACGACGGCGGAGCGGGAGGCGACCTCGTCCTCTTCGCCGGACAGCAGCTCGTGGCCGACCGGCCCGGGAGAATCGCGATCGGTTCGGGTGGACGCGGCGGTGACGGACATCGCCCCGGCATCGGCGGAGCGAGCGGCAACGTCTGGTTGAGTGACTGGGACGTGCGACGCGACCGCTTCATCGCGCTCGGCGACCTTGGTTTCCCGATCCAGGGCGGCGTCGCCGGCGAGCCCGGCGAGCCACTGCTCTCGGTGCCGAGCGACGAGAGCGGTACGAGTGGCGAGAACCGCGACGGCGCGGACGACGTGCGCTGGGGCCGCAAGGGTCCGAGCGCATGGCGCACCGCGGGCAAGGGGCAGGCCGTCGTGGTGACCTCCGGCGCCGGCGCCGGACGCGGCGCGGGGGGCCGTGCCGAGGCGCGCGGAGGTGACGGCGGCGACGTGACCCGGATCGGCCTGGGCCGCTACGCGTTCGAGATGACGTTCGGCTACACCTCGCGCGGCGGCGACGGCGGCGAGGCCCGGGCGATCGCGGGGACCGGTGGCGCGACCGACAGTCGCGGCCAACCGGGCCGCGGCGGCGCCGCGTTCGCGACCGGCGGCAGCGCGGGCAGCGGCCTGCGCCAGGTCCTCGCGCTCCCCAGTGGCGGCGGCGTCGGGGGCGGCGCGTTCGCGCAGGGCGGCACGGGACAAAAGGGCTCCGACAACTGCGGTGGAACGCGGCCCGGCACCGGCGGCAACGGCTCGGCCGGCGGCGACGCGGAAGCGCGCGGCGGCAACGGCGGCAAGGGCCCGTGGTTCGGCGGCACCGGCGGCAACGGGGTCGCGATCAGCGGTACGGGCGGCCCGGGCGGCAAGGGCAGCCCGCCCGGCCGCGGCGGTCTCGGCGGCAACGCTCGGGTCGCAGGCGGCGACGGCGGCGACGGTCTGCACGTGCGCGGACAAAGGGGCGGCGACGATCGCCGCCAGGGCGGGCGCGGCAAGAACGGGTCGAGCTGCGGCGGCCGCTGAGCCGCGAGGGGGCGTGGTACGCGCCACGCCCCCCCGAAGCATTCACCTCACGGCTGGAACGTCACCTGAACGCCGTTCGTCAGGTTCGCGCCAGTCCCGCACGGTCCGAGATGGTCGCGGTAGTGGACCCGGAAGAAGCGCGTCTCCCCCGCTCCCCAGGTGCCGCCCGCGAGCAAGTCGCTCCACGTCACCTCGCTCGCGTTGCCACAGGGGCACACGCCGGTCAGCCAATCGCCGAACCCGTACGGCTGGATCGGCCCAGGCGGCGGTACTCCACGCGTGGCCCCGCGACAGCGATCCGTGCGACTCCTACCTCCTCGCGCTCAGCGCCGCGCGCGAGCGCCGCGAAACGCAGCCCCGTGCTCCAGCCCGCGTCGTGATCGCCCGGGACGACCCGAATGCCGTCGGGCACGAAGAACGTGCGCATGTCCTGGGCATGGTCCGGTGCCTGCCAGGCCGCGTCGACACCATCGATCGGCGTGCCGACCTGCCAGATGGCGTCGAGATCGAGCTCTTGGACGGCGCGTTGAACGGCGGAGGCGAGCGCGGGATCGTCGCCGGCGCGGGCGAGGGGACCGCCGGTCACGGCGAGGGTGAGAGCGATTTGCAGGGCTAGCAGCCCGTTGAAAAAGTCATTCGGCGCCATGACGACATCCTCCACGCCCGGTCGGCACCTGAAAGCCTCCCCGAATCCACGAATTCGCCTACGTTTCCA
>JAAELL010000486.1 GCA_024226735.1 bacterium
CGCAACGCAGCAGCGGGCGGGTACGGGCCGACCAAAATGCCGCACAAGAGTGACTCACACCACTAGTAGTGTGATGCAGACATTCGCAGTCGTATCCCGAGTTCGCGTGTGCGTGCCACAAGGCGCGGCGACGACGCAACTTCGTGGAGTTTCGGAGGAGCCGCAACGCCGTGGCACGCACACGCGAACTCGGGATACGACTGCGAATGTCTGCATCACACTACTAGGTCAAAGCACCGTCAGCGCGTTCTCCGCGGGCCGCCACCAGGCCTCGAGCGGCAAGAGCTCGATCCCCGCGCGCGCGAGCTCGGGGTGGGCGACGCAAAAGAGCAGACTGCGGTCCAAGTGCCCCGCCGGGAGGCGCTCGCGCACGAGCGTCACGTCGGCGAGGTAGCACAGCGCCCCGCCGGTGATCTCGGTCGGCAGCGGAAAGCGTCGGAAGTCGACGCGCCCGGTCTCGATCTTCGAGCGCAGCTTCGGCGCGAGCAGCGGGTCGGCGCCGTGCACGCGCGCTCGCATCTCCTCGGCGAGCTCCACGAGCCGGAGCGGGGCGCGCCGTACGCTCTCGTCGAACGAGAACAGCACCTGCGCGACCGTGCTGCCCGCATCCTCGCCCGGCTCCCACGTGGACTCGTGCGCCTGCAGGACGACCGCCGGCACCGCCACGCCCTCACGGCGCACCCGGCGCACGCGCAGGACGCTCCACAAGAGGGCGCAGGCGACGACGACAGCGAGCAGCGCCGCGAGCACGAGCAGCGCGAGCCCCGACCACCCGGGCGCGGCGAAGCCGGCGAGCACCGCGAAGGCGGCCAACGGCGCCCCGTAGGCGACGAGCACCTGCGACCACGGCGTCGTCGCGACCTTCCACGCCGGGTCGAGCTCGAGCGCCTCGGTGCGCCGCGCGTCGGCGAAGCGGCGCTCGATCGTCGCCACGAGGCGCGCGAGGCCACCGGGCGCGTCGAGCGGGTCGATGGCGAGCTCGGCGGGTTGCGGGTCGGTGTCCACGCGCGGAGCCTACCGTGCACGGGCCCCCGTTGGCGCATCTGCGGCACCCAACCCGAGTTAGGCATTCGTTAGGGTTGAACCACATGACCGCCCCCAGGGCCCCCCACCGCGACGCTCGCCTCACCCCGCGCACGCGGCGCATCCTGCACGTCGACGTCGATGCGTTCCTCGCCTCGGTCGAGCGAGCCGACCACCCCGAGCTCGCGGGCAAGCCGGTCGTCGTCGGTGGCCGCCCGGACTCGCGCAACCTCGTCATGTCGTGCTCGTACGAGGCGCGGGCGTGCGGCGTCCGGGCCGGCATGTCGCCTGGGGAGGTGGCGCGCCTCTGCCCACAGGCGATCTTCCGCGACGGCAACGCGCAGTCCGCGAACGCCAAGCGCGCTGACATCGCTCGCGTCCTCCTGGAGTTCTCGCCGCTGGTCGAGATCGCGTCGATCGACGACTTCTTCGTCGACGTGACCGGCACGCAGCGGCTGCTCGGCGCGGCGTGCGACGTGGCCGCCGCAGCGCGCGCGGCGATCCTCGCGCGCACCCGGCTGCCGGTGACGGTCGGCATCGCGACGACGCGGACGATGGCGCGGCTCGCCGGCAAGCTGGCCAAGCCGGGCGGCGTCGGTGAGCTCCTGCCCGGCCACGAGAATGCGTTCCTGGCGCGCATGCCGGTGCGCCACCTGCCCGGCGTCGGACCGGCGATCGGGCGCGAGCTCGAGCAGTTCGCGATCCGCACGGCCGGCGACCTGGCGCGCGTGTCGCGCGAGGTTCTGTTCGCGACGTTCGGCACGGCGGGGCTGGTCCTGCACGAGCGCACGCACGGACGCGACCCCGACCCTGTCGCCGCGAATTGCCGCGTGACGCCGGAGGGCGAGCTCGTCCAGCGCCCCCCTCGCTCGATCAGCCGCGACAGCACCTTCGAGCCGGAGGAGGGTCGCGCGGCGATACTCGCCTCGATGCTCGCCTACCTCGTCGATCGCGCGGCGGCGCACGCGCGCGCGCACGGTCTGCGCGCGGGCTCGGTCGAGGTGCGGGTCGCCTACGTCGACACGCTTCCTGCGCGCCTGCGCCGCCGCGACCCGAACTCGAATCACTGGCAGTCGGTACGCCGCGCGCCCGCGCACCCGACCGACTCGACCGCGGAGCTGACGCGGCACGCGCTCGCGCTACTGGAGACGCTGCCGAGAAGGCGCGCACTCGTGCGCCGCGTCGGGATCACGCTCGCGCGGCTCAGCGCGCGCCGCGGGCACCAGGGCGTCCTGTTCAGCGACCCCGAGGTCGACGGCCCGCGCGGAAGCCGCGCCGACCGCGAGCACCGGCTCGACCTCGCTCTCGACGCGCTGCGCGCGCGACACGGCTTCGCCTCGCTGCTACGCGGCACGAGCCTGCCGTTGGAGGAGCGCTTCCCGCTCGAGCGAGACGGCTTCCGGCTGCGCACGCCCTCGCTCAACCAGTGAGTGCGTCTACGAGAACGCCGGCGCCCCATGGGGACTCCGGCGTACGAGACGGTTGGGTAACCTGCGCCCTACTTGACGCTGCCGCCGAATCCGGCCTCTTCGAGAGCTTCGACCATCTTGGCCGGGTCGACCATGCCGTCGGTCGTCACGGTGACCGTCTTGGCATCGAAATCGACATCCACGTTCTCGACTCCATCAACGTCTTGAAGTGCAGACTGCACTTTCGGGGGGCAATTCGAGCTTCACGTCATGCCGGAGATGTCGAGCGAGACGCTCTGGGCGTCTTCCATGACCTCGTAGCGCTCCTCGGTGTTCTGGCAGCCAACGCTGGCGCCAGCCCCGAGAAGGACGAGGAGGGGGATCAGGTGTTTCATGTTTCCGAATTGGGTTCCAGATGGAGGGGAGCGGTCTCCCCACAGGGCGCCCGGCGAGAGGCCGCGCACCCCAGAATCTTTGCCAGTACGGTGCTCCGAATCCAGTGTGACCACGAAAGAGGATTGCGGCCCTGAATGCACGTCGGGGACCCAGCTATTCTTCCGCCATGAGAATCGCCTGCATCGGCGGCGGACCCGGGGGGCTCTACTTCGCGATTCTGGCCAAAAAAGGCCTGCCCGGGGCCCGAGTCACGGTCTACGAGCGCAACCGTCCCGACGACACCTTCGGCTGGGGAGTCGTCTTCTCGGACGAGGCCCTCGACAACTTCGAGGCCGCCGACCCCGAGAGCTACGCCGAGATTCGGCGCAGTTTCGCCTACTGGACGGACATCGAGACCTACTTCGGCGGTGCTTGCGTGCGCTCGACCGGGCACGGTTTCTCGGGCTCGCCCGCAAGAAGCTCCTCGAGATCTTCCAAGCACGTGCGCGGGAGCTCGGCGTCGAGCTCCGGTTCGAGACCGAGATCGCCGACGAGAGTGAGCTCGAGGCGGACCTGGTCGTGGCCGCCGACGGCATCAACAGCATCGTCCGCGAGCACCACGCAGAGTACTTCCGGCCTTCGATCGACTGGCGGCGATGCAAGTTCACTACACCGACGAGCACGAGGCGGCGTGGAAGCGCGTCGTCGATTTCGTCCACGCGAGCTCGCAGGCGAAGATCGGCATCCAGCTCGGGCACGCGGGACGCAAGGCCTGGTGTCACCTGCCGTGGGAAGGCGACGATCCACTGACCGACGCCAGCGCCTGGACCGCGATCGGCCCGAACGACGAGCCCTTCGGCTTCGGCTGGCCCGCCCCGCGCACGATGGGGCGCGCGGACATGGACCGCGTGCTCGAGGAGTACCGCAGCGCGGCCGCCCGTTCGCGCCGAGCGGGCTTCGACCTCATCGAGGTGCACATGGCGCACGGCTACCTCCTGTCGAGCTTCATCTCGCCCGTGTCCAACGCCCACGGGGGGAATCTCGAGGAGCGGATGCGGTTCCCGCTCGAGGTGCTCGACGCGGTTCGGTCCGAGTGGACCGGAGCGCTCGCCGTGCGCATCTCCGCGACGGACTGGCTCGACGAGCGTGGCCTGACAGGCGACGATGCGGTCGAGATCGCGCGCATGCTGCAGGTGCGCGGCCGCCACCTCGTCGACGTCTCGAGCGCAGGCAACACCCCCGAATCCCAGCGCCTCCGCGACCGCGGCCTCGATGTGGGTGCCCCAGTCCGGTTGGCTCCCGTCCTCGTCGCGGAAGCCGTACTCGTGCATCAGGGTCCACGTCGCGAACACGCCGCCGGCCTTCGCCCCCACATCGGGATCCGCGGCGAGCGCCGCGATTGCGCGACCGATGTACGCCGGCGTCTCCGAGAATGCGAAGTGCGGATCGGGCGCGTCACGCCAGTTCTCCGCGGTCACACCGCGTCCCTCGAGGTCGTGCGCCATCGCGTACGCGAGCCGGATCACGCTCGCCTTCGCCAGATCGTAGAACAGGTTCCCGCGGTACCCGGCGAAGTCGCCGTCGGTCACCTCGACGATCAAGCCGCCGGTGCGCTCGAGCATCAGTGGCGTGCCGTGCCGGCTCGTGACGATGTGCGAGTGCACGGCGCGCTCGATCAACGTCGCCCCCTTGTCGAGGGCGAGCTCTCAGAACGGCTTGCCCCACTCGGTCAGCGCGTCGCCACCCCAGATGTCGTTGACGAGCACGTCGACGAGCTCCGCGGTCTCCTCGATCGTCTCCGTTCGGCCCGGCGTCGCCGGCCGGCCGTGGACGCTGCGGCCCGTGCAGTAGACCGTCGCGCCCGCCTCGCCGAGCATGCGCGCGATACCGCTCCGCGCGTCGCGCCGGCGACGACGGCGACCCGACCGGCGAGCGCTGTCACCCCGGCACCGAGCTGCAGAACACGCCGCCCGCCGTCACCTCGGGCAGAGCGTGCCACTGATGCTGGATACGCTTCATCAGGAGCGCGGAGTCGAAGCGCACGCTCCCCGCGGGGAATCTCTCGGTGTCGTCGAAGAAGCTCGACTCGACCCGCGTGACCTGCAGCGGCTCGACGCGCCAATCGTCCGTGTGCAGCTCCATCCCCTCGAGCACGTCGCCGTCCTTGGCCGGCGAGTAGCCCATCGAACCGTGCTCGAAAAAGTCCGAGGCCTCGCGCAGCGACCCGAACACCGACGTCTCGGAGATCTGCGTGCCGACGTGCCCTTCGACGTGCAGACGCGTCACTCCGTCGCGGCTGCCGAGACGGACCTTGTAGCGCGTCTCGTCCTCCTCTACAGCAAAGTCCGCGCGGTGGTGGAGCCCCGGAAAGAAGCGACCGCCGAGGAAGCTCGCAACCTGCGAGGACGTGTCGCGGCGCGGGATGAAGACGCCTTGGCGCAGCCGCCCGTGCTGCTCCCACTCGACCGCGATGCGGTGCGCGGCGTTCTCCGACGAGAGCCCGAGCCAGCGCGGAACGAACCGCGGCCGCACCTCCGCGAGTCGAATCAGGCAGATACCGGCGATCCCGAACCGGCGCACAGTCCGAGGCCGAAATGCCTTCGGAAGGAAGACGGCGAGGGCCTCCGGATCGACCTGGAAGTTGACCAGGATCCGGCGATCGATCAGTCCTTCGATGAGGGGCAGCTTCATGTCGCGCCTCCCGGCCGGGAGCCCGAGTCCTCAGGCTCGTAGAACTCGACGTCGAGATCTTCCAGCTTGCCGGCCATGAAACCGCGCGCGTCGTGGATCGCCTGGTTGTAGAGCGGCGGTCCGAGCGCCTGAACGAAGAACTCGAGCAGCTGTTCCGCCCGGTACCCACTCAGCGTCTCGTCGAATTCGGCGTCGTAGAACTCGGCGAGCCGGGCGAGCAGCACGTTGCGTCGCTCGTCCGAGAGGCGGATCCGCGTGGACGGGCGGGGGCGATGCGCGTCAGGCGACATGGGGACGTTGGCTCCGTAAACGCGCATCATGATAGACCCGCGCGCTCAATCGTCCGCCAGCAGCGACTCGAAACCCGAGGTGCCGCGAATCAAGGCTTCCTTGCGCGCCTTGGGCATGCGCTTGATCCGGCTCTCCACGCGCAGCGCCAGCGCACGCGCCCCGACCTCGCGCTGAAAGACGAGCTCGAGCGGCCCCTTGCCGCGCAGGTACTTCGCCCCCTTCGCGCCACGGTCGTGCTCGGCGAAACGACGCTCGACGTCGGTGGCGATGCCGGTGTAGAGGCTGCCGCCGGCGCAACGCACCAGGTACACGTGCCATGCGGACGCGATCACGGCGCGAACGTACCAAGCAACGTAACTCCATGCACCACAGAGGTGTACCGAAGACACCCTAACAAAAGCCCTAACACACCCTCGACATCGATTAGGGCCCTGTTAGGGTTGGAGCTCGAGGAGCCACCTCCACCCCCCGGCTTCCTCGCGCTCGCGGGGGCTTTTTCTCGCCCCCGCGAGCGTTTTTTCGCTCTCCCACGGCGCCTCCGCGTCGCTCTCCCCCCCCCTCCACGGGCCCCGACCACCTCGCGATGTACGTGCCTCTCCGCGTCCACGGGTACCACTCGATGCTCACCGGCGTCGACGCTCCCGAAGCCCTGCTCTCGCGGGCCGCCGGACTCGGGCTCGATGCGCTCGCGCTCGCCGACGTCGGAACCCTCGCCGGCCTCGTCGACTTCCTCCAGGCCGCGCGCACGGCGCGCGTGCGCCCCATCGTCGCCGCCGAGCTCGCGGACACCGACGCACAAGAGCGCCCCGGCCGGCTCGTCGCGCTCGTGCAGACCGAGGCGGGCTACCGCAACCTCTGCCGACTGATCACCGCGCGGCACCTGGACGAAGACTTCGACCTCGTCCGGAGTGCCGTCGAGCATCGGGAGGGGCTCGTGTTCCTCGCCGATCACCCGCGCCTCCTGCTCGGCCTGTTCGGACGCGTCGCCGACCGCCAGCTGCTCGCGGCCATCTCGCCCGCGTCGATCCAGTGCAACTCGCCAGTGCGCGATCCGCGCGATGCCCACGGCGGTTCGCGCAACACCTACCTCTTGCCGCGACCGACGCCCCGCCCGAAGACGGAAGAGCCACCGTCGGGCATCGACGCGCCGGACGCCGCGAAGACGCCGCCCCCCGCGCCCGCCGTTCCGGCGTTGACGATGATCGACGCGGCGCGCGCGACCGGCGTCGCGACAGTCGCGGTGCCGGACGTCTACTCGGCCCTGCCGGCGGGCATGGAGGAGCATCGCGTGCGCGTCGCGATCAAGCACAACGCGCTCCTCGAAGGTCTACCGAAGGAATGGACCGCGCCCGCGCCCGCCCACCTCCCGAGCCACGGCGAGATGTGTGCGTTCTACGAGGGCCTCCCCGACGTTCCCGGACGGTGGCCCTGCGAAGCCCCCGCGGGCGTTCCGGCGATGGTCGCGCGCACGCGGCTCGTCGCCGACACGTGCGGGTACTTGCCGCCGCTGGGTGGCGTCTTCTTCCCCGAGGTCGAGCTCGAGGAGGACGAGACCCCTTACTCGAAGCTGTGCGAGCTCGCCTTCGCCGGCGCGCGCCGCCGCTACCGCCCCCTGCGACCCGAGGTCGTGCGGCGGCTCGACTACGAGCTCTCGACGATCCAAGAGCTCGGCTACGCACCGTACTTCCTGCTGGTCCAGCGCATCGCGCAGTTCGCCACGGACGCGGCGATCCCCAGCGTCGGCCGCGGCTCGGCGGCGGACAGCCTCGTCGCCTACGCACTCGGCCTGACCGACGCCGATCCCCTGCGCTACCGGCTACCGTTCGAACGCTTCCTCAATCCGGCGCGGCGGGATCGGCCCGACATCGATCTCGACTTCTGCTGGCGCCGGCGCGACGAGGTCCTCGAGCACACGTGCGAGCTGTTCGGACACGAGCGCACGGCGATGATCTGCACGTTGAACCGCTTCGGTCTCCGCGCGGCTTTCCGCGAAGCGTGCCTCGTGCACGGCATTCCGCCGGCGGAGATCGATCGCTGGTCGCCGCGGCTGCCGATGTACCTCTCGTTCCCCGAGGCGATGGCGCAGCAACCATCCGGAGGGCAGCAACCGTCCAATCGGGAGCGCGTGGAGCCTGCGCGGTCGGAGTCCGCGGGGTCGGAGTCCGCGGGGTCGGAGTCCGCGGGGTCGGAGTCCGCTGGGTCGGGGGGCCACGCAGCCTTGGCGCGCGTCCACGCGCTCCTCCCTCCCGCCCTCGCCCGCAACCCCGTCGCGCAAGCCTTCGCCGCGATCCCCGAGGCACGCGACTTCCCCTTCGGCGACGAGCGCTTCGAACGCGCGCTGCGCTCGGCAGCCCAACTGCTCGACGCGCCGCGCCACTACGGGCTGCACCCCGGAGGCGTCGTCGTCGCCCCGGGCGCGATCGTCGACCTCGTCCCATGCCAACGCTCGGCGAAAGGAGCGGTTGTGACCCAGCTCGACAAGAACGGCGTCGAGGCGCTCGGGCTCGTCAAGATGGATCTGCTCGGGAACCGCGCGTTGACGACGATCGACGACTGCCTGCAGCTCCTCGCCAGGCGCCGCATCGAGCCGGATCTCGAATACGTCGCCGAGCAAGATCCGTTGACGGCCCAGACGCTGCGCGAGGGACGCACGCTCGGCTGTTTCCAGGTCGAGTCGCCGGGCATGCGCCACCTCCTGCAGCAGATCGGCGCGCAGTCGATGGACGACGTCATCCAGGCGGTCGCGCTGATCCGTCCGGGGCCCGCGGGATCGGGGATGAAGGACGCGTTCGTGCGGCGCTTCCGCGGGCGCGAGGATCCGACGCCGCCGCACCCGCGGCTCGTCGACGTCCTGTGGGACACGCACGGGGTGATGCTCTACCAGGAGGACGTCATGCAGGCCGCCGCGTGCGTCGCCGGAATGGATCTCGCCGAGGCGGACCAGCTGCGTCGCGCACTACAGAAGCGTCGCACGCGCGAGCTGCCCGCGCTGCGCGAACGCTTCCTCGCCGGCTGCCGCGGCGAGGAAGTCGACGCCGAGGACGGCGCGCGCGTGTGGGACCTGATCGCGAACTTCGCCTCCTTCGCCTTCTGCAAGGCGCACGCGGTGACCTACGGGCGCATCGCGTACCGCGCCGTGTGGCTCAAGACCCGCTATCCCGCGGAGTTCCTCGCCGCGTTCCTCGCGAGCGAGACCGGCTACTACCCGGCGCGTGTGTACGTCGAGGAAGCGCGGCGGCTCGGCGTTCCGATCCTCGCCCCCGACGTCAACAAGAGCGGCGCGACGTTCGCAGTCGAGGAAGCACGCGGTGCGGTAGCGTTGCGCATCGGTCTCGGCCAGGCGCGTGGACTGTCGCAGCGAACGCTCGAACGGATCCTCGAGGCGCGCCGCCGCGCGGGCTCGTTCGTGTCGCTGCCCGACTTCCTCGAGCGCACCGAAGCGCACACCGACGAGGCACGGACACTCGTGCAGTGCGGGGCGATGGACACCTTCGACCGTACGCGACCGGAGCTCCTGTGGCGCCTGCGCCTCCTGCGCGGAGAGCGGCGGCGCGCGCCGCACGGGACACGGCTCGACCCCGCTCAGCTCGCCGCGTGTCGCGCGACGGCGCGCACGCGGGAGCGGAGCGCGATCGAGGCGGCGCGGGTGCGCCCCAGCGGCCCGGACGGCGGCGATCCGAGGGGCGGCGATCCGAACGGCGGCGGCGGATGGGGAGGGCCGGGACTCGGCGTCCCGCGGCCCGACGCGTCGGCCGTCGACGGCGCGTCGCTCTTCCCCGAACCCGACGCGCCCGCCCTCGTCCTTCCCGGCCTTCCCGACACCGACGCGGTCACCCGCGGACGGCTCGAGTTCGACCTACTCGGGCTCACCCTGCACTCGCACCCGACCGAGCTCTTCCCCTGCCCCGCGGACGAGCGCATCGCACGACGGTTCGGGCGGTCGGCTCCCGAACCGGCGCGCGGCGAGTTGCGCCCCGTCAACCCGATCGCGTGCGCGCGGCTCGGCCGCTACCGCGGCGGACGCGTCACCCTGCGCGGCTGGCCAGCGGCGACACGTCAGGTGCGCACGGAGAACGCCGGGCTCATGCGTTTCCTCACCCTCGAGGACACGAGCGGGCTGGCCGAAGTCGTGCTCTTCCCCCACGTCTACGCGCGCGACGGACACCGGTTAGCCGAACACGGCACCGTGTGCGTAACCGGTGTCGTCGAGGACCAACTCGGGGCCTGCACGCTGCACGCGGAGAGGCTCTGGTAGGGCGTGCAGCTACTCCTGGCGACCGTAGCGCAAGCTAACGTTCTGGCGGCCCATTTCGCGCAGACGCGAAGGGTCCTTCTTCAGCCCCAAGTTGTGCGCTTTGGAGACGACGCTCTTCACCGATCGCGAAAGCTGCTTGGCAATCTCGAGGTTCGAATGCGTCGGATAGAGCTCCTTGAGAATCGTGAGCTCATCCTCTTGCCAGCGCGGCATCTTGGTCGACCGTCGACCACCGCTCTTCTTGCGTAGGAACGCCTTGTCCTTGGCGATGCAGAGCGTCTCGGCCTTGCCCCGAACGTCCTCGAGCTTGCGTCCGAAGATCAACGCCAAGTCCTCGTCGGTACGCGTGCCGTAGAGACGCTTGAAGTCGTTGATCTCCTCCTGGTCCCACGCACCGCTGTTCTGGACGCGGGCGAGCTCCGCGATCCGGGCTTGGACGTCGTTCTTCTTGCGACCCAGGATGGTCGCGATCGTCTCGACGTCGGTGGCACCCAGGTACCTCTTCAGCTCACTCCGCTCGTGGTCGGTCCAAGGGCCGGAGCGAGGCTCCGAATCGAAAACCGACTTCGCCATGTTGCGGATGCTCGGCACCGAACGATTCAGCTCGCGAGCTATCGCTGCGTCGTCCCGTAAGCCGTAGAGCTCTTTGAACCGCGCTACTTCTTCGGCGGACCACCGACCCCTGCGAGGGCCAGAGGAGCGCTCATTACCCCAATTGGGCTTCTGCACGAATCCTCCTCTCTGATTCTCCCTGGCTCGCAGTGTAGCGGAACCAAGGGGCGATTGGGTCGACGTGCCAAAAGTGGGACAGATCGGCGGGATACCGCGCTCCCGCCGACCTTGCGGTCGATTGCCGGCGGCGAGACCCCCGACTCGGCGTCAACCGCCACCCGACTTCGTTGCAACGCCCACTGATCCGTTGGGCCAGCCCGGGCCCGGGAAGACTGGAATGGATGGTCTGCGTGAGCTGAAAAACAACGCGCTCAGCTCTCTCCGTCGCCGCCCGAGAGCTCTTTTTGGCTCTCGATCTCACGCCGGTGGAGGCGTTCGCGGACTTGCGCCAACAGACGATGAACGGCTCCGGGACTCTCGAGCTGCAGCGCGTTGCGCACGAGCTCCTCGGCCTCGGAGAACGGGGAATGGCGTATGGCGTAGCGCACCTCGGCGAGGAAGTTCGGCGCGACACTCAGGTCGTCGTAGCCCATTCCGAGGAGCAAGAGCGCCATCGCGTAGTCGCCGGCGATCTCCCCGCACACCGAGCAGGGCTTGCCTGCGTCGCGCGAGATCCGAGCGATCTCGGCGAGGGCACGGATGACGGCGGGGTGTTGAGGTTCGTACAGCTTCGACACGAACGGGTTGTCCCGGTCGACGGCGAGGATGTACTGCACGAGGTCGTTGCTCCCGACACTGACAAAGTCCACCGAACGCACCAGGTGGTCCAGCACCCAGATGCTGGACGGCACCTCGATCATCACACCCAGCGGCACGTGGTCCGCCACCTCGTACCCCTGGTCGCGGAGCTGGGTGCGGACGCCCGTCAGGACCTCCCGCACCGCGAGAACCTCGTCGAGCGAGGTCACCATCGGCAGCAGGAGCCGGACGTTGCCGTACGCACTCGCACGCAGCACGGCGCGCAGCTGCACGCGCATGAGATCCTGCCACTCGAGAGTCACCCGCAAGCCACGCCAGCCGAGTGCAGGATTGAGCTCGCTGGGCGTCTTGAAGTAGGGCAGCTGCTTGTCGCCACCGATGTCGAGGGTGCGGAACGTCACCGGCCGCGTCCCCATCGCGTCGACGACGCGGCGGTAGAGGCGGAACTGCTCCTCCTCCGACGGGAACTGCGACCGCTCCATGTACAGGAACTCGGTCCGGAGCAAGCCCACGCCGTCGCAATGCTCGACGTCGAACGTGCCGATGTCCCGGATGCTCTCCATGTTGACGCTGACCCCCAGACGCCTTCCGTCGGGCGTGACCGACGGAAGCTCGGCGTGGATGCCGAGGGCCTCTTGGCGCGCGTCGCGCCGCTGGCGGCGTTCGAGGAAGCGGTCGATCGACTCCTGATCGGGATCGAGCTGAACCGTGCCGGCGTCGCCATCGACGAGCATCTGCAGGTTCTGTTCGAGACGCGCCAAGAGGTTCGGGACGCCGACGACGCAGGGCATGCCGAAGGCTCGCGCCAGGACGGCCCCGTGCGAGAAGCGTCCCCCGGTCTCGGTCACGATCGCGAGGATCCGGTCGCGTCCGAGGAACGTGACGACCTGCGGAGTCAGCTCGGCGGCGGCGAGGATCACACGATCCTCCGCCGCGGTCATCAGCTCACGGTCACGCTGCAGGAGCACGTCGAGCACGATGTGCCAGGGCTCACTGACGTCGGCGGCGTAGCCGCGCACGCTGTTGCCCTCCAGCTTGTCCAACGTCACGTGCAGGCCGTCGATCAGGCTCTGCACGGCCGCCTCCGCATTGAGACGCTCGTCTCGAATGCGGGCATCGACCGTGCTGAGCGCCCTCGGGTCCTGCAGGATCATCCGGTGCACGGCGAGGATGCGCGCGTCCTTCTCACCTGCTCCGTCGGCGACGAGCTTCTCCTGTCGCGTCAGCTGCTCGGTTGCAACCAGAAGCGCCTCGTGTAGCCGCTCGACCTCGCCGTCGATCTCCTCGCTACGAATGGTGAAGATCGGCACGACGTCCGGCCGCGCGCGCACGACGTGCACGGGACCGATCGCGAGACCGGGACCGACGGCGGTTCCTTTGATAGTCGACATGGCTCGATTCGGGTCAAGCTCGCAAGCTGCTGCATTGTCCCAAGCCGAGCCCCCTCGACCAAGAGCAATGCGCGTCGCAATCGAGGTGCGATGCCGGTTGCGCGCAAGTATCGCCGCGTCACGGGCTCCAATCGGAGATTGCCTCAAGGCTGGAGCACGCGGATCTCGACGGAAAGACAGACCCGGAGCCCCAGGAGGGGTGCATGCGGGCAAAGAAACAGCCCCCCGGGACGACGCATGCCATGACGCAGATGCAGGACAAGGAACTTCTGGAACCCTCCGTTCGCGCGTTCCCAATCGAAGCGGACCGCGCGAGAATCACGCCGACCGCTTGGGTCATGTCACTCGCGGGCCTCGCGCTCGTCGTGATAGGAGCCGGAACTCTCGTCGGGACGAACTGGCTTCCGGAGCTCACCGGCGTGGACGGTTGGCTCGAGACCCGCAACGTCGGCGCGGACAGCGTCGTGCTCGCGGGCCTGATCTTGTTCGGCGTCGGACAGATGGCGCGCTACATGCGCGTGCACGCGAACACGCTGCTCAAGCCCGGCGCACTCAGCAATGCGGTCCAGGAAGTCGGCGCGGACATCGCCGAGTTCCGCGAGAAGATCTACGAGTTCCAAGCCGACCACATCCACTTTCGCAACGAGCTCGAAGGCGTGCGACGCGACGTGCGCGACGCGAGCTCGAAGGACCGCTCGAGCGAGGCGCACGACGCGCTCTTCCGGCTCGCCGCGAGTCTCGATCAATTGCACGCGCTGATCGACCAGCGAATCGGCGAATCGACGACCACGGTGCAGGCGCTGATCTTCGAGCTGTCCGGGCTCGTCGAAGCGAGCCGCGACTACCTGCAGGAGACGCTCGAAGAACAGGGCAAGCAGGGCAGCGCGATCGCCGAACGACTCGCCTACCTCGCACAGGATCTACACACGCTCGATGCGCGCGCCCACGGATCGGCGGGGGCCTACGACCCCTACCGCGAAGCGCCCGCCCAACGCCTGCAGCCCATCCGGGACCACTACGAGCCCGAGGCGGCCGAGATCCCGGTGGACGACTTCGAGCGCGCCGACGAGGCGCCGCACGCCTCGACCAGTGACGAGCTCTCGATCCTCGTCGACCTCGAGCACGGCCTCGAGGAGCAGGTGCCCGACGAACTCGCGGACGACGGCCCGCTGGGCCTCCTCGGTCAGGTCGCGGACGACGACCCGCCCTCGCCTCCACGGTCCCTGCACATGCCCGGGGACGGAACGAACGGCTGAACCACGTTGCGGGAGCGTGGCTCCGTTCGGCGGACGCGCGCCGAACCCTGGCTTCGCCCCGCACGACCACGGC
>JAAELL010000487.1 GCA_024226735.1 bacterium
AATCACCATCGCGGGTCACTTCGCACAGATGCTCGAGCAGATCGACGCCATCGGGAGCGAGTTGCTGTGGCTGGGCTCCGTGGCAGCACCGCCCTTGCGCATCGCATCGATGACGATCGCCGGGCAGTAGCAGGGACACGTTCAGGCGCAGCCCGTCGAAGTGGAGTCGAGGTGGAGAAGAAGGATTTCTATCGCGATGCCAGAGGGGACTTACCAGGCCCACTCGCAGGCGTGCGTGTCGTCGAAGCCACCACGACCTGGGCCGGGCCGATGTGCGGCTGCATCCTGGCGGACTTCGGTGCCGACGTCATCAAGGTCGAGCACCCCCAGGGCGAGATCGCGCGCCGCTCACCCCCGTTTTTACCCAATACCGACCCACCGCAGTCGTTCATGCAGGCCACGGTCAACCGCAACAAGCGCAGCCTGTCGCTCGACCTGCACGACACGCGAGGACGCGACGTGTTTCTTCGCCTCGCGCGTCGCGCGGATGTCGTCGTCGAGAACTTCAAACCCGGCACGATGACGCGCTGGGGCGTCGGGTACGAACAGACACGGGTCGAGCGCCCGGACATCGTCTACGTCTCGATCAGCGGCTACGGGCAATGGGGACCCGATGCCGGCCGCGTCGGCTACGACCCGCTGGCCCAGGCGGAGAGCGGTTTTCTCTCGCTCAACGGTTCGCCCGACGGCGAGGCCGTGAAATCGCCGACCTTTCTGGCCGACGATCTCGCCGGACTGCACGGAGCGCTCGCCGCGCTCGCCGCCTTGCGGCATCGCGACGCGACCGGCGAAGGCCAGCACATCGATGTGGCCCTGCTCGACAGCCTGCTCTTCCAATCGACCGGGTATCTGACGCTTGGGGCGATGGGAGTCGACCTGCCTCGCCTCGGCAACGATTTCCGCATCGCGGCACCCGCACGCACCTATCCCTGCCTCGACGGTGAAATCATGGCCGGCGTGTTGCTCGATTCCCATTGGCAAACCCTGACGGCGCTGATCGGACACCCCGAGCTCGCGGACCATCCCGACTTCGCCACCGCGCCGGCGCGAATTGCCCGCCGGGAGCAAGTGGATCGCCTGCTCGGCCAATGGCTCGCCGGCCGACGCCGCGACGAGGTCCTCGAGCGGTTCCGGGAAGCCGGCATTCCCGCTGCACCTGTTCGCAGCTACGCGCAGGCGGCTGCCGACCCCCACGTAGAGGCCCGCCAAATGCTCCAGCGCGCCAGCGGCCCCGATGCGCCGCCGATCACGGGACCTGCAGCGAAATTCTCGCGCACTCCCACACGCGTACGCCACGAAGCTCCCGAACTCGGTGCAGACAACGACGAAATCCTCGAGGAACTGGGCCTCGACGCCCCGTCGCGCCGCGCCCTGCGCGACGCTGGAGTGATCTGAATCCGCCGAGCGAAGTGCTAGCTTGAGCGGGCACCTGTCCGGGCCACCGCCCCGCAACCGAAGGCAAGGGATCCATCCTCGACATGGTCTTCCCCGGCACCCGGTTCGATCTTGCTGCGGCACGGCTTCCCTGGCTGTGCGGCGCCGTCATCGCCGTGAGCTTCGTGGTCCTGCTCGCGATGCCCGCCCGGCCGCCGCAGCAAACGCCCTCACCCGAGGCCGCGCTGGCCGAGGCCTTCGCCTACTGGCAAACGCACGGCCACCTGGATGCACCTGCCAGCGTCACGGCCTTCGCAAAGACGCGCTTCGACGACCGCAGACGGCCCATCGCGCTTGCGGCGATCCGCGAGCTGGGTCGCCGCGCCATGCCGGAAGACGAACGGGCGCGCCAGGCCCAACGGACCCGACTCGACGATCTCGCGGCGGTAGCCGCCTTGGATCCCTCTTCGCGCAATCCGCTTCCACGCGATCATCCCCTTCGCCGGTTCGGCTTCGCGCCCGCGGATCCGGGGCTTCGCTCGCTGGTCATCCATCCGTTCCTCTACGCGAGCTGGGCCCACTTCCTGTGCGTTTGTTCCCTGCTACTGCTGCTCGGCACGAGTACCGAGCTGCGCTGGGGCCCGCGTGTCTTTGCGGGATTCCTGTTGGCTTCGACGCTCGGCGCAGCCGCCGTGCACACGGGTCTCGAACCGACATCGAACATGTCGTTGCTGGGCGCGTCGGGCTCGGTCTCGGCGCTAATGGCGGTGCATCTGCTCCGACATCGCCTCGATCGGCTCCACATCGAAGTGCCGATGCCGCGTCGGGGCGCCATCGGCTGGCACGCCATCGATCTTCCCGGCCCCGTGCTTCCGGGCGTCTGGCTGATTGCGAACCTCGCGCTCGCGGTGTGGTTGCAGGAAGCCGGCGTACGCAACGATCTTTCGCTGTCGGCCCTCGTCGGTGGGTTCGCGGTGGGCGCAATCGCGTTCGTGGCGCTGCGACAACTGGGCCTCGAGACGCCCTATCTCGGCGTCGAACTCGAAGCCCAGGTACGCCCAGACCAGGCGCGGTCGCGCATCGACGAGGCCTACGTCGCACGCGACATGGGCGACGTCGACCGCGCTTTCGAGCTGTTCCGCGGCGAAGCACGCGCGCGGCCCGAAGATCTCGAGCGGACTCGCAGTTTCTGGGCCGTCGCCGTTTCCACCGGACAGTCCGAAGCCGCCGCGGCCAACATGAGCGGCCAAATCCAGCGGCAGATCCGCGCCGGCCAGCTCGCGACGGCCGCGACCCTGTGGCGCGAGTTCGCGGAACAGCTCCCCGACTATCGCCTGCCCGCGGCGGACGTGCTCCGCCTGGTCCCCGCACTGCTCGACGATCACCCCGTCGAATTCGCCCTCGCGGCGCTACGCCAATGCGTCGACGCGCCAAGGGGCGAACTCAGCATCGGCCTTGCCCTTCAGATCCTCGACACCGCCGAACAGCTCGACCCCTTCACTGCGTTGATGGCAGCCCGCCGCGCCCTGGCCCTGCCGGAACTGCACGCGGCAAAGCGCGAGCGTATCCTGGCCCGGGTCCGCGAACTCGACCCGGAGGGCCCCGAAGCCCGGGCGCACCAGCCGGCAGCGCCACCGCCAACACCCATGTCCCGATCCGAAGCACAACCC
>JAAELL010000488.1 GCA_024226735.1 bacterium
CTTGGGTGCGTCGAACCCATCGGCCGGCCGGCTCTTGGTCCGTTCAACTCCTGGCTCGGTCCGGTCCTCGGGCCGACCACCTCCTCGGACCAGTCGACCCGCGGCCCCCTTGGACCCCCACGGTGCTGGGAGTCGCCCCGTGCCCTCCCCGGGAGCAGAGGCGCCCATGTCACGGGGCCCCGTCCCGCTTCGGGACGAATCGACGGTGCAAGATTCGCGGGCCCTCGCGCTCGCCGCCCGATCGCCCGGCGGCACGTAGCCTGTGGCCTCCCTCCACCTGCACCGACCCCCATGCTCCGCCTACTCTCTCTAACGGTCCTGTTCGTTCTCTCGGTCGCCTCTGCACGCGCGGCGCATGCGCTCCCGCAGGAGCCCGCCGCGAGCGCCACCCTCGACGCACCGAGCGCCGAGTCCGACGGCGACGAGGAGGTAGCCCCCGAACCGGCCCCTGGTCCGCGTCTGACGACCGAGGCGGACTGGGGCAAGTGGGAGCGGCTGGGCGCCGACGTCCTCTCCCCCGACGGCCGCTGGATTGCCTACACGATCCGCCGGAACGACGGCACCAGCGAGCTCCGACTGCGCGTCATCGCGACCGACTCGACGGAGGTCTTCGAGCAGGGCGGCAGGCCGACCTTCTCCAGCGACGGTAAGTGGCTCGCCTTCTCGATCGGCAAGTCCGACGCCGAGCGCGAGGCGCTCTCCAAGGCGAGGGAGCCCGTCGAGAGCGACCTCGGCCTGTTCGACCTCGTCGGCGGGGAGACCGACGAGATCGAGGGCGTCAGCTCCTTTGCCTTCAGTGAGGACGGCGCCTACCTGGCGATGCGGCGACACGCTGAGGACGGCGACGATCACGGCGCGGACCTCGTGGTGCGCGACCTCGCCAGCGGCGTGGACACCCACTTCGGTCGGGTCGGGTCCTTCTCGTGGAGCGAGAAGGGCGCCTGGCTCGCCATGACCGTCGACGCGCCGGATCAGGCGGGCAACGGCCTCCGCGTCATCGACGCACGCACGGGCAAGATGCGGACGCTCGACTCGGGCGAGGCGGACTATGTGGGGATGACCTGGCGCGACGACGCCGCGGACCTCGCCGTCATGCGCAAGCAGGCCCACGGGGACGACGAGGACGCCACCTTCACGGTCCTCGCCTGGCGCGGCCTCAACCGCAAGGACCCGCGGTCCTCGCGCTACGACCACCTCGAGGACGAGGCCTTCCCCGAGGACCTGCGGGTCGTCGACTTCGACGGCCTGACGTGGTCCGACGACGGCGACGCGGTGTTCTTCGGCCTCAAGGCCTGGGAGACCCGACCCACCGGGCTCGACGAGGACGACGAGGAGGGAGCCGGCGACGAGGAAGGTGTCGACGAGGACACCGCCGTGGCCGAGGGAGAGGAGGCCGCGGGCGAGGAGGCTGAGGAGCCCCAGGGTCCGGACGGTGAAGGCGATAGGGCCAAGTCCATGCGGGAGAGCCTCGACGAGGCTCCCGGCGTCGAGATCTGGCACGCCAAGGACATCAACATCGTGCCCCGGCAGAAGCGCACCGAGTCTGAGGACGAGCGCGACAGCTTCATGGCGGCCCTCTGGCTCGATTCCGGCACGCTGGTCCGGCTGGAGGACGAGGCCGTCCGGGACGTGATCCTCCTCGAAGGCCAACGCATGGCGCTCGGAATCGACGAGGCACCGTACGAGGAGGAGCAGCGCTTCTCGGCCACGCTCGTCGACCTCTACGCCGTGGACGTCATGACCGGCGAGCGAGAGCGAATCCTCGAGCGCGTCAAGTACACGATGGAGGGCGACCCCCGAGGTACCCGCTTCCTGTTCGTGCGCGACGGGCACATCTGGGCCTACGACATGCAGGCCCGCGCCGCGACGAACCTCACGGGCGACGTCGACGCCGCGTTCACCGACCAGGAGGACTCGAGCCTCACCGACGAGAAGCCGCCCTACGGCGTCGCGGGGTGGACGAAGAAGGGCGACCGGGTCCTGCTCTACGACCGCTACGACATCTGGTCCTTCGCGCTCGACGGCAGCTCGCACGAGCGCCTCACCCAGGGCGCGGAGGACTCGATCCGTCACCGCCGAGTCATCGTCGTCGCGGACCCCGACGCCGAGCAGCGCGACATCGTCCCGTCGGCGGGCTTCTACGTCAGCCTCTACGGGGACCTCACGAAGGAGTCCGGCTACGGCTTCCTCAAGCCCGGCCGCGCCCTCGACCGGCGGGTCTGGGAGGCCGCGCGCCTCTCCGGCCTCGCCCGCGCGGAGGACGCCGAGGTGTTCGCGTTCACCGCGGAGCGCTTCGACGATTCACCGGACCTCTTCGTCGGCGGCCCGGCGCTCGAAGACGCCAAGCAGGTCAGCGCCACCAACGCCTTCTCGAGCGATTACCTCTGGGGGCACTCGGAGCTCGTCGACTTCGAGAGCTCGAACGGCGACCCGCTGCAGGGCGCCCTCTACTACCCGGCGGACTACGACGAGACCAAGACGTACCCGATGGTCGTGTACATCTACGAGCTGCGCTCGCAGTCGCTGCACCAGTACATGGCCCCCTCGGAGCGCAACCCGTACAGCACCTCGGTCTTCACCCAGAACGGGTACTTCGTCTTCCAGCCAGACATCGTCTACCGCGCTCAGAACCCGGGGCTCTCCGCCGTGGACTGCGTGGTCCCCGCGGTTCGCAAGGTGCTCGAGTCCGGCAAGGTGGACCCCGAGCGCGTCGGCCTCGTCGGCCACTCCTGGGGCGCGTACCAGACGGCCTTCATCGTGACGCAGACCGACCTCTTCGCGGCCGGTGTCGCCGGGGCGCCGCTCACGAACATGATGAGCATGTCGATGAGCATCTACTGGAACTCGGGTCAGACCGACGCGTACATCTTCCACGAGAGCCAGGGCCGCATGGACCGTCCGTTCTGGAACGACGTGGACACCTACATCGCCAACTCGCCGATCTTCTCCATCGAGGACCTCAACACCCCGCTGCTCGTGGCCTTCGGGGACGACGACGGCGCCGTGGACTGGCAGCAGGGCGTGGA
>JAAELL010000489.1 GCA_024226735.1 bacterium
CCCCTAGCAGGCTGTCGGAGTAGTCACGATTCGCGAGGCACCGATCCTCGAACGCAGCTCGGCGTCGCGCCAAGGTCCCCAATGGCATCCAACCATGGGAAACTTGTCGCTCCTTGATCTGCGTCCGATGCTCGGCACCTCGCGAATCGTGACTACTCCGACACCCCACTAGTGGGGTGAGTCACTCTTGTGCGGCATTTTGGTCGGTGCGTACGCGTTCGCTGCAAGGCGCAGCGACGGCGCGACTTCGCTGCAAGTCTCGGAGGAGGCGCAACGCAGCAGCGGGCGGGTACGGGCCGACCAAAATGCCGCACAAGAGTGAATCACACCACTAGCTGGGCCAGCCGCGCTCGAGATCCCCCATCCAACACCCGGAAAGCCCCTGCCATGATTCTCGCCACGCTTCCGTTACTCGGCCTCTTGTCGCTTCCGATGCAGTCCGGGCAGGTGCTCTGGATCTCGGCGAGCAACGGCGGGCTGTACCGCATCGTGGACTACGCGAGCTCCGCGCCGACAGGTCAGCTCGTGGGTATCTTGAACCCTGGGATGTTCGATATCGCGGTCAACCCGGTCGACGGACAACTCTACGGCATCCGTTCGGGCCAGCTCTATGAGATCGACAAGACGAACGCCCAGACTGCGCTCGTCCCGATCGCCGGAACGGTCGGCGAAAACAGCCTTGGCGCGGCGCCCAATGGCCTGCTCTACAGCCGATCGGGCCACGGCTTGTACGTCACGGACCCCGTGAACCAGACGTCGATGCTCGTCGGCCACACCGGTCGCACGGCCACGGGCGACGTTGCGGTCGACGTCGATGGTTTCCTGATCGGGTCCGTCAATCCGAACCACCTCGACCGTGTCGACCCCGCGACCGGCCAATCGACGCTGATCGGCTCGCTTGGGATCAACAACGCCAACGGCCTCGAGATCGACTGCGACGGCACGATCTACGCGTTCAACCACGGCATGCACACGGTCGACCGCACGACGGGGGCGGCGACCTACCACGCCTCCCTGCCCATCACGGGCATCACCTGGGGGGCCGCGTTCGAGGGCGCTCCCCCGTGCACGCCCGGCACGAGCTACTGCTCGCCGGCCCTGCCGAACTCGACAGGGTTCCCCGCGACGCTCGCGACCGATGGCAGCAACCTCGTCGCCGACAACGACCTGACGCTGATCGCGGACGCGCTCCCCCCGGGCGAGTTCGGCTACTTCCTCGTCGGCTCGAACCAGGGCTCGTTCATGCCACCGGGCAGCCAGGGCATCCTGTGCCTCACCTGCGGGTTCACCGGGTGTGGTGGGATCGGCCGCTTCAACGGACCGGGCGAGATCATCCAAGGGCCGACCGGCAGCCTCGTCGTCGACCTGACGTCGCTCCCGCTCTCTCCGCCGCAGGCGGTGCAACCCGGCGAGACGTGGAACTTCCAGTGCTGGTTCCGCGACCTCGGGTCGAACAACTTCACCGACGCCGTCTCGATCACGTTCGAGTAGGAACCGTCAGCGCACGACTCGGTCGGGCAGCGAGATCACACCGCCGCTACGCACGACCGCGTCGCCGACGAGCTTGCCGTCGATCTTCTCGACGTGGATTCCCGCCCCCGTACGCGCATCGAGCTTGGGGACGTCGGTCAGGAAGCGGCCGACGAACATGCTTCCGCTCGTCGCCCACAGGGCGTACTCGAACTCCCCGACGAGCTCGATGTCGTTGCACGTGAGCGTGCTGGCCTTCTGCAGCGCGATCGCGGAGTCGTTCGGGCCGATGATCTTGATGTGGGCGTCCTCGGCGAGGATGTGCCCGTCGTGCTCGAGCCCGATCGGCGTGTTGTTCTTCTTGTGGGCGCGCAGCACGGTCGGCGTGTTGTGCAGGTCGATCCGGCCGCCATTGTTGATCGTCAGGTTGTTCGACTTGGTCCAACACGTCACGCGGGCGGAGGAGCAGCCGAGCTTGATCAGCCCATAGGTGCGAACCGAGAGGTTCCCGTTGCCGAGCTCGAGCGACGCGTCGTCGCGCTCGTCGAACGCGACGACGCCGTGGTGGGTCGCGAGGATTCCCGAGAAGGTCTCGTCGTCCGCTTTCTCGTGCAGATGGGCGTTCAGGCGCACGCGACCGCGCAGCGTCACCCGCCCGCCATGGTCCGCCCAGATCCCCGCGTCCGAATGACTGCGCAGCTGCACGTCGACATCCTTCAGGATCACGTGCGCCGGGCCGTAGACGTGCACGCCACGCCGCTGGCTCTTCGAGAACGAGCCGATCTGCACGCGCTCGAAGCGCCACGAGCCCTCGAAGACCTCGATCATGCGGCGCTCGCCGTTCCACGCCAGGACCGCCGGCTCGTCTCCGTCCGGACCGACGAAGCGCACGTCCGCGCCGGGCCGCATGCGGTGCATGAGCTCGAGCGAACGCTCCGGCATCCCGGCGCCGCCAGTCGTCTTGTACTCCCCCGCCGCGAGGCGAATCGTGACCGACTCGGTGAGCGGATCGCTCAGTTTCGCGAGCGCGGCCGAGAGCGTCCGCAGCGGCTTGCGCTTCGTGCCCTTGTCCCCGTCGTCGCCGCGCGCGGGATCGACGAACAGCTCGTTCGCGGCCGCCGTCGGCGTTGGTGCGGGTTCCGAGCGGACGAGATAGAGGGCGGGAACGAGGACGGACGCGATCGTGAATATGCGCAGCATGCCCACGACTCTAACCCCGATCACTCACTCGAGCTCTTTCGTCCAGCGTTCGACCTCGGCAGGCTTGCTCCAGGCCTCGTAGAGGCCAACCAAGCGCCAGGACACACTGGCGCCGATTCGGTTCCTTGGCGAGCGCACGCACCCCGAGCACCTCGAACGCGAGCAGGAGGTCCGACTCAGCCTCCTCGAACCGCAAGCTCTCCTCGGCGTCCTCGAACAACTGACTCAGAGGGACGGATCCGCAGCGCGGACCCGCCCTCCTTGCCACCCCATTCGGGGCCCGCACCGGTGAATCCCATCTCCACCGCTTGTCGTGCTCGCGCCCTACTGCCACTCGATCCAGACGCCGTCCGTGAAGTTGGAGGTCGGCGCGACCTCGATGTCGCGGAACCAGCACTGGAAGCGCCACGTCTCGCCCGGAAGGATCGCGCGCGGCGGCGTCACCGGCACGACCAGGGGATCGACCTCGATCGAGATTGCACCGAGCGAGCCCGAGTTGCCGACCTGCGACACGAAACGGCCGATCTGGTGCCCGAGACACAGGTTGCCGTTCGATCCTCCGGGACCTGCGACGAAGCCGTCGTTCATCGACCCGAGGAAGTATCCGAACTGGTCCTGCGGCAAGTCGACCGCGCTGAGCCTGAGCGCCGAGAGTGCGACGATGTTGCTGCCAACGGCGCGAATGGAAGCGGACTGGCCGGTCGAGTTCGGCACCGCCGGTCCGCAGTAGTTCGTGCCGAGCGACATCGACGTGCGATCGATGACTCCGAAGACGTCGCCGACGAGCCCCCCGTCCTTGATGTCGACGAGCATCCCGTTCGGCGGGAACTCGTCGATCACGATCACCCGGCCGTCGCCCGCGAAGCGCGTCCCGTAGTTCTCGAGCAGCGCGTCCGCCGGCGTCGAGAGGTGCGCCGCGACGCCCTGGCTCTGCAGCTGAAAGAGGATCTCGTCCTCGATCAGGTCGGCCGGCATGCCGGGGAGGGTCGGCACGAATGCGGCGCCACCTCCAACGTCGAGCAGAACGTGCCCGGGCCCGCCCATCGCATCGAAACCCGACGTCATTCCCTCGAGCGAGAACAACCCGTCCATCTTGCCGGGCTCGGTCGACGCGATGCGGTCGAGCCCCTCGTTGGTCTCGTCCTTCCAGTAGTCGATGCTGTCGTCACCGAAGTGCGGCTTGGGCACGACGGTGAGCTTGTTGCCGGCGCGCGTGAGCGAGACCTGATTGCCGAACTCGGGCGGCATCCCGGCGACGACGGCCGCGGCCTTGGCCTCCATCCGCTGCTGCGCGGTCGGCCGGGCCAGGATCGAGGCATCGATCGTCACCTCCCAGCTCAACAGGTACGCCTCCCCGTTGCGCGAGTCACGTACGGCGATGCTCACGCCGAACTGTCCCGTGCGCGTCGGATCGCCGGTCTCGAGGCTCTGCCGCTGCGCGCTCACGGGGAGAGCCATGAGGCCCGCGAGTCCAAGGAGAAGGAAGCTTCGCATGCGATTCGTCTTCATTTGCGTGTCCGCACCGCGTGGCGTCGTAAAAAGGCGAGACGCTGTCGGCACGTGGCCGATGACCCGGGCGGCGCGGCTCCGCCCACAGCTGCTTCGCGCGGTCCGTCCCCATTCCGACCGAATCCGGAAAAAACGGCCGCGAACCTGCGGGGCACGGACCGGTAGGCTGGAACGCGTGGTCGCACCTGATGGCGTCGAGATCGACTGGGCCGACTTCTTCGGCCGCTACCGTCCGCTGGCCGTGCGGGTCGCACGCGGGCTCGTCGGGACGCCCGAGCGCGCCGAGGAGCTCGTGCAGGAGGCCGCGCGCAGCCTGTTCGAGCGCGTCCAGAGTCAGAACGTACGCTTCGACTCGGTCGCGCATGCGCGCAACAGCTTCCTGCGGACGACGAAGAACCTGGCTGTCAGCCACGCGCGACGCGCGGGCAGACGGCCCGCGGTCCACTCGTTCGAGGACGCGGGAGAGCCGATCGTCCCGACGCCGGAGCCGCCCGCGAACGAGCTCGGCCCGCGGCTCGCGGACGCGCTGGCCGCCCTGAGCCCCCCCGAGCGCGAGGCCCTGCGGCAGCGCTACCTCGAGGGCCTCTCCTACAAGGAGATCGCAGCGCGGACCGCGACCCCGATCTCCACGCTGCACGCGCGGGTGGAGGCGGCGCTGCGAAAGATTCGGGGTAGGATCGGAAAGGACGCGCCGCCGGCGTAGGAGAAGACGCCCATGGCATGCACAAACGAGAACGCCCAGAACATCGCAGCGTTGACCGCCGGTCGGCTGAGGGCGGACGCGATCGACGAGCTGCTCGCGCACATCGACACGTGCGAACCGTGTTCGAGCGAGCTCGACGACGCGGCGGCGGTGGTCGCCACCCTCGAGCACGATTCGCGCGCCAGCCCGCCACTCGGATGGATCGCGGCGGCAGCCGCCGCGATCCTCGCGATCTCGCTGGCGGTCGTCTTCGCCACGCGCAGCTCGAGCGACGTCCGCGTCGCGACGCTCGCCGACTTGACGCCCCTGCCCGCCCCACAGTCCGTTCTGCGCGGCGCGGATGCGCAAGCGAGCGCGGAGTGGGAGCGCGCGATCGAGGCCCACAAGAGCGGTGACTACGCCACCGCCGCGCGCAGCTTCGAGGCTGCCGCCGCGGATCCGGACTTGAGCGCCACGGCCCTGTTGTACGCGGGGCTCGGACACGCGCAGACCGGCGAGCTGGACGCCGCCCGCAGGACGCTCGCCGCGGCGAGCGCATCCGCGACGGACCTCGTACGCGAACAGGCCCTCTGGTACCTCGCCAACGCCGAGCTCGCCGCCGAGAACCCGAGCGCCGCACGCGCGACTCTTACGCGACTGATCGCGCTCGACGGCGACTACGCCCTGCTCGCGAGCGACGTCCTCGAGCAGCTCGTGGGTGCCGGCCTCTGAAACTGCAGAGCCTCAGATCGGGCGCGGCACTCCTCGCCATCGCACTCCTTGGCGCTGCCGATGCGGCGGCCCAAGGTTGGGCGGTGGCGCTGCGGCGCGCCACGACGCTGCGCGCCGCGGCCCAGCATCGCGAGGAGGCGCGCGTCGCCTCGGACGGCGGGGCGCACGCCGAGGCGCTCGAGCATCTCGACGCATGCGTCCGCCTGCACGGGGAGGTGGGCGCCTTCGGCGCCATCGCCCACGACCACCGCTTGCGCGGCGACGCGTTCACCTGGCTCGGCCGGCCGGTCGCGGCGCTCTCCGCCTACGAGGCCGCGACCGAGGTCGCGACCGAGCACGGGCTCGCGCCTCCGGTCCCGGCCGCCCAGCTCGGCGCGTGGTACGCGTGGTTCGGGCGCTACGAAGAGGCACGGGCGTTGCTCGACGAGGCGCTCGTGGCCGCTGCCGCCGACCCCGCGGCGCGCGCGCGCGTCCTGTCGACGCTAGCGACGCTCGAGAGTGCCCGCGGTCGCTACGCGGACGCGCTGCGCCTGCTCGACCGCTCGCTCGCGGCGAGCCGTGAAGCGGGCGATTCCGCGGCGGAGGGCGCGACGCTCGTCTTGAAGGGTGGCATGGAGTCGGAGCTTGGCCGCGCCGCCGCCGCGGAGGACACGATCCGCGCTGGCCTGGAGCGACTCGACCCAGCGCGCATGCCGATCCAGTGCGCGTACGCGTGGATGCAGATCGGACTCGCTCGCATCGACGCCGGAAGGCCGGCGGACGCGCTGCCGCTCCTCGACCGCGCGCGCGACGCATTCGCGGCGAGCGATTTCGCGGTCGGCCGCGCCGAGGTGCTCCAGCACCGCGCCCGCGCGCTCCTCGACCTGGACCAGCTCGAGTCGGCGGAAGCGGCGTGGGAGGCGGCCGCGGAGCTGCGCCAACGCGGACGCAACCCGTTTCACCTCGCGCTCGCCCGAACCGGGCTCGGCGACGCGCGCGAACGGCTCGGCGACCTCGCCGGGGCACGTGCGGCCTACTCGGCGGCAATCGCTGCGGCCGCCGAAGTCGACACCCCCGAGGCCCATTGGCGCGCGTCGTACGGTTTCGGCCGGGTCCTCGAGCGTGACGGCGCCGAGGCCGAGGCGCTCGTCGCCTACCGGGGAGCGATCGAGTCGGTCGAGTCGATTCGTACGAGCCTCGAGAGCCCCGCGATGCGGCTCGCGTTCCTCGCCGACAAGCTCGGGCTGTACCGCCGCACCGCGCGATTGTGTGCCCGCGCGGGCGAGCTCGACGCCGCGTTCGAGTGGAGCGAGGCGGCCAAGGCCAGGACGCTGCTCGAACGTTTCCGCGTGGACGACACGACGCAGGCCGCGGATGGAAGCGGGGCACGCGCGCGCCTCGCCCGCGCGGAGTCCGCGCTCGCGCTCGTCGAGATCAAGGCGTCGAGCGCGCTCCGCGCGAGCCCGAGCGCTGAGGTCCAGGCCGACTTCGGCGGGCGCCTCGCGGCGGCCCGCGCCGCGCACACCGAGGCCTCTCGGGCATTCGCACGCGCCGCACCGCGGCGCGCCCACCTGTCCGGCGAGGCCGAGTCTCCGTCGCTCGCGACGGTATGTGCACGGCTGACCGCGGACACGGCGGTCGTCGAGTACCTCCTCGACGCCGAGTTCGGCGCCGCCTTCATCCTGCGCCGCGAGGGCGCGTCGTTCATCGAGCTCGACGTCACGAGCGCCGACGTCGACGCATGGTCGAGGAGCCTGCGCGCCCCCATCGACGCGCTGCGTGAAGGCCGCACGAGCATCACGGGTCTGGGGTTCGACGTGCGCGCATCGCGCAGCGCCTACGACGCGCTCGTACTCCCCTTGGCGGACGAGCTCGAAGGCTGCCGCGAAGTGTGGATCGTCCCCGACGACGTACTGTGGCGCCTGCCTTTCGCGGCTCTCTCCGCGCAGCGCGAGCCCCGCCGTATCGACCCGCGCGAAGCGTACGTCCAGCACCGCGGCACGCGGTTCTGGGTCGAGGACGTCGCGCTCGGTGTCCTGCCCTGCGCAGGACTCCTGGTCGCGGATCGCGCGCGGCCGGAGACCGATCCACGCCCGCCGCTGCTGTTCGCCGACCCGCAGCCGCTGCCGCAGGGTGGGCGCGCGCTCGCCGCAGCGCGCGATGAGATCGACACTGTCGCCGCGGCACTGCACGCCGACCGGCCGCGGTCCGTGCACGGTACGGAGGCGACCGAGCGAGCGGCCAAGCGCGCCCTCGCCGGCGCCAGCTGGGCGCATTTCGCGGTGCATGGCGAGCTGAACGACACGGCCCCGGCGTACTCGCGGCTCGTGCTGGCGCCAGGTGCGGGGGAGGACGGGTACCTGCACGCGTTCGAGGTCGAGAACCTCGAACTGCGCGCCGACCACATCGTGCTCTCCGCGTGCGAGACGGCCGGCAGCGCGGGCGCGGGCGAGGGTATGCTCGGCCTGCCGCGCGCCTTCCTCATCGCCGGAGCACGGTCGGTCCTGGCGACCGGATGGACGCTCGACGATGCGGCGGCGGCCGAGCTGATGCGGCGCTACTACGCGGCACTCGCGGCCGGCGAACGCGAGCCGGCCGCGCTGCGGACAGCGCAGATCGGGATGCTACGCGAGGCAGGGCGCGAGGGGCTGAGCTACGCCCACCCCTTCTTCTGGGCGGGGTTCGTGCTCGTGGGGACGCCCTGAGGAAGGCTCCTTTCCCGTAGCGCCCCGCCGCGGACGGCGTTCCAGCCATCGACCGACCTCGAGGAGATCATCGATGACGAAACGACACACCCGTCCCGCCGCTCGCGGCTGGGCCGCGCTCGCGCTCGCTCTCGCATTCACCCAGGCGCAGGCGCCCGGCCAGGACGACCCGGGAGACCCGGTCGATCCGCCCGATGGTCCCTGGGAGCTCGTCGGCTGCCCGCATGCCCCCGGGCTGTGGCCCAACGACTACGCGCCCAATCGGACCCAGTTCGACGCGGTCTGCCTGCCGTACGCGTGGTGGTTCATGCAGTCGCGTTGGCAGACCGTCCAGGGGTACCACACGAACTGGCCGACCGTCGCCGTGATCGACAACGACTTCTTCCCGTCGGACGACAGCTCGGTGCGCCCGGAGCTACATCCCGGCTTCCCCGACGGCAGCGCCTGGGGCCACATCCCTCCCTCCGGGCAGGCGGCTGCGTTCGGCCACCACGGGACCACGGTGCTGTCTCTGCTCGCATCGAGGGCGGGCAACATGCAGCTCATGGCCGGCATCGCGGGCTCCTGGGTGGGCGTCGCGAACGGCAGCCGCTTCGGCGCGCGCTACCTGCCCATCCGCATCGGCAACCACCTCGGCGCGCCCCCGTCGCTGCTCGCCGAAGCGCTCGACGCGGCCGTCTATCCCCTTGGCGAGGCGCGGGTCGTCAACGTCAGCAAGGACATCGCGAACCTCGACATGGGCATCTACGGGACAGTCACCGCAAAGGCGAAGGTCCGGTAGCGCCGCAGCTCACCGGAGGGCATCTCCGCCGCGATGTCGAGGGATGGTTGTTGGATCACGATCGAGGCGAGGAGAGCGAGGAACGGCGCCGTCATACCTGGATCGTAGAATCCGGTTGTGGATTGCGCCCGAGCGATCGATGGGGAGCCCTCCCACCATCCATCCCTGTCGAAGGATCCTGCCGAACAGTCCCAACGCCCGTGCCGATGGCGGCGTCTATGTCTGTGAAACGCGATGACCCGCCCTATCGAACGCCCGTCCGCCGAGCAGATCCTCTCCCATTCCCGCTGGCTCGGTCGCCTCGCCGCCAGCCTGACGTCCGATGCGGCGACGGCGGAGGACCTCGTCCAGGAGACTTGGATCGCCGCGCTCGAGCGTCCACCGCGCAGCCGTGTCGGGGTCCGGACCTGGCTCGCGCGCGTCTTGCACAACCTGGCGGCCGACCGGCGTCGCGGCGAGAAGCGGCGGGGGCGACGGGAAGACGCGCATGCGGAACAGCGCGCCGACCGTGCGATCCCCGCGACCGACGAGCTGGTCGAACGGCTCGAGACGCAACGCGTGCTGACGGACGAGCTGCAGCGTCTGCAGGAGCCCTATCGCACGACGCTTCTCCTCGTGTGCTGTGAGGGTCTCGCGCCGAGTGAGGTCGCGCGCAGCCAGGGCGTCCCCGCGGGCACGGTCCGCTGGCGTCTGAAGCGCGGACTCGAGCTCGTGCGCGAGCGTCTGGACGAGCGCTATTGCGGAGACCGTCGGAACTGGACGCACGCGTTCGCCGTGCTCGCCCGGCAGGCGGACGGGGGACACGCTCGAGTAGCCCCCGTCGTGACTTGGACAGGAGGAATCGTCGTGAGCACAGGACTGAAGCTGGTCGCAGGAACACTCGCCCTCGCCGCACTGTCGATCGCGGTCTGGCGGAACGGCACTGAGCCGCTCGAGTCCGTGGCCATGAGCGCGGCACCGGATGCCGAACGCCAAGCGCTCGCCGCCGAGACCGCGCCGCCGCTCGACGCGGCGGCGGAAACGGACGCCACGCCCGAACGCGTCCACGTCGCACAGGCCGCGGAGACCGACGGGACCGAGGACGGGATGGAAGACGAGCGAACGAGCGAGCCGGCGTGGACCGCGCGCTTCGTCGACGAAGGGGGCCACCCGCTGGCGGGCGTGCGCGTCGAGTTTGCCCGTGAAGAGGATCGCCCCCACGGCAGCGCGCTCAGCGACGCGAACGGGCGGGTCGAGCTGCGGGTCGACTGGAGCGACGAGGCGACGAAGTTCCTGGCGCTTTGGAAACAACCGCTGGTGTTCAAGCGCGAGGGTCGTGCGCGGCAGCAGCTGAAGACGCAACTCGCTCGCGAAGAGACGGTCCGAGCGGGCGACATCGTCCTGCTTCCCGAGTGCGTGATCGTCGGTCGCGTCGTCGACGCGCAGGGAGTACCGCAGGCGGGGCGCGAGGTGTTCTCGGCCTCCTCGATCGGGAGAACGCTCACTCCCCTGCAAGCGGGCGGCGGGACGATCCCGCGACTCGGCACCCTGCTCCACGCGCGAGTAGCGACAGCGAAGGCAACGACCGAGGCGGATGGCACGTTTCGGCTCCGCGAGGTTCCCGCCGGATACCGGCGAGCCTGGTCGGGCGGAGACGATTGCCGGCTCGCCTACAGCCGCGTGCTCCAGCTCGAAGGGCGCGATGTGGTCGAGGGCGTCGAGCTCGTGCTCGCAGCGTTCTCGCCGCGGGACCTGATCGAGGGCGTGGTGCTGGATGCTGAGGGGCAACCGCTTGCGGACGCAAACGTTCTAGCCAGCTTCCGAATCCGCGCGACGAGCGGTTCCGGCGCCAGCTCGTGGATGGAGACAACCGACTCGGAAGGGCGCTTCCGGCTCGCGCTCGAGCACGAGGTCCCCCACGACCTGACAGTCCTCGACCACGAAGGACAACTCCCTCCGATCACGCGTACGGCCGTTGAACCGGGGACGCGCGACCTCGTCCTTCGCTTCGACCCATCGTTGAACGTGGAGGTCCGGGTCGTCGACGACGTGAGCGATCGCCCCGTCGAAGAGTTCTTCGTGCGTGCACGCCGCGCGGGGGACTCCGATCCCCTGACGGGCCAGGGAATCTGCAGCGCGCAGGGCGATCACCCGGGCGGCGTTGCCACGATCCAGCTCCCGGCGGAACGCTTCGAGGCCTCGGTCGTGACGCGCGGCTACTCGCACGCCTGGCTGGGACCGTTCGAGCTCGGTGCACAGGCAGGAACGCTCGAGCTGCGCCTCGACCCGCTCCCGGTGATCCGCGGGCGCGTCCTCGCGAACGGGAAGCCCGTCGCGGGCGCCGAGATCCACCTGCACGACATGCCCGCACCCGGCAGCAAGTACACGGGCGAAGACCTGCCGTGCCTCGTCCTGCCGAGCGCCGCGGACACTACGCAGTCGGACGGCTCCGGGAACTTCGTAGCGTACCGGAGACCGCAGGAGTGGACCGAGCAGCTGCGCACGGACGCCGTCCGCGTGCGCGCGAGCGCCGACGGACTCGCTCCGACCTGGCTCGAGGCACGCCCGCTCGCCGAGCTCACCGAATCGGAGCTGACCATCGAGCTCACCACTGGCGGCAGCATCGCCGGTCGCGTGCTGACAGGAGCCGGCGAAGACTCCGCCGGGGCGATCGTCGGGATCACGAACGGCGATGCACACCCGCGTTCCATGCGTGTCGGGGAGGACGGCTCCTTCCGCTTCGAACATCTGACCCCCGGCGATTGGTTCGTGACCCGCCTCGAGGCGGAGATCAGCACGGGCGGCATCCGCCACATCTCGAGTTCGCGCGGGAACGAGCCGGTCACCTTCCCGGTATCCTGCAGCGTGTTGGAGGGCGAGGAGACACGCCACGACCTCGACCTGCGCCAGGGCTGCCGCGTCGAGGGTCGCATCGCGATCGAGCACCAGGACCCGACCGGCTGGAGCGTCTCCCTGCGCGAGGCAGAAGCGCCCAAGGGCGCGGCGCACCTCGACTCGGGCGTCGTCGACGCGCGCGGCGAGTTCTCCTTCGACCTCCCCTACACCGCGCGCTACAAACTGAGCGTGCGCTTCGGGCGCAGCTTGTTGCTCACCGACGTCCGGCAGCTCGACCCGGGCACGACGCCATGGAACGTCGGGTTGAGCACGGCGACGTTGAGCGCCGAGATCGCCGACCACGACGGCTCTTCCCTGCTGCACCTGTTTCGCGGCGAGGGCGAGTTGGTCGTGCTCACCGCGCTCACCGTCGACGCCAATGGCCGGATCGAAGCGACGCGCGTGCCCGCGGGGGCTGCGTCCATCGTACGCGGCAGCATCTTTGGGGGCGATGCAAGCGAGTTCCCGGTGCTCGAGGAAGTCGAGCTCGCGTCGGATGAGGCGCGGCATCTCGGGTTGTAGCTGCGGCTCGCCACGACCTCCGGTGTCCGGATTCGATTCTCGTGATACTCTCGACAACCCCGAGAGTTCGCGCTGCTGGGAGGACCCCGTATGGCCGCCACCCGCTCTCCTGCGCTGGCCCTCGCGGCATCGTCTTTGGTCCTCGCCCTGGTCGTCGTCGCGGGCGGCATCTGGCTGAACAGGAGGTGGGCCGCGGACGGGCAGTCCGGATCGTCGCCTTCCGCTCACCCCTTACGTGCCGACGGCGCGGGGGCTGTCGCGTCCCCTCTCGACGCGCGGGAGCATGAACGCACGGACGCGGCGCCAACGACGCAGCGGGACTCGGAAGCGGGGCCCGAGCCCGGTGCGGACTCCCCCACCGCGCTCACGCATCGTACATCGTTGGGATCGAGGCCTGGGACGCGGACGATCGGCCCCTCTACCCGCTCATCAGCGACCCGCTCGACCTCGGGTCGGGTGAGCATCGCGTCGTCGCCCATCTGCGCCCAGCCGCCACCTTCCACGGGCGAGTGCACGGATGCAGGCGCCCGCAGGCGCGTCGAGGACGAGCTCCTGCAATGGCTCCCGCGGATCGACGCACGTTGGGCTCGAGAGGTGGAGAAAGCGTCCGTCCAAGACCAGACGGCCTGAGCGAGTGCTCGCCGAGAAAGCGACCCGAAAGGTGCCGTCCGCTGCCGGGCGCACTGCGTGGCGTCGCCTGCGCGCGGCCTTGGTGAAACCGCGTCCGATCGCGACGACGCGCAATGTGGGGTCACGCGGCGCGCCCACCGGAAGCTCGACGCGCCCCTGCACCCACAGCGCATCGTCAGGTGGGCGCCACTGCCCGGGCGTCACGGCGGGCGCGGGAGCCTCGCGCGACCGGCGGTGTGCCGGGGACTCCAACTGGACGACTCGTGTCACCGGTTCGTGCATCGCACCCTCAGCAGGTGTGCCTGTCGCTTCGCCATCCCCCGGCGCGTTCCGGACGAAAGACACGGCTGCGACGACCGCAAGAGCGGCCAAGAAGAGTCCGATGGACTTGCTCGCGCTCGCTGCTCCGCTACTGAAAGGCGACGAGCACGCCCCGCGACGTGTTCGACGTGGCCCCATCCCGGAACCAACTCTGGAAGTTCCACGTCTCGCCCGGCTGAAACACCGTCTGCTGCGGCAGGTTCTGAAAGTCGATCCGCATGCGCAGCTCGCCGATCGCTCCCGACTGCAGCACGTTCTGGTCGAAACGCACGATCGGCAGGCCGAGGCACAGGTTGCCCTGGCTCGGCGCGGGCAATGGAGTCGAGTCCTGCACCATCGACATCAGGTAGTACCCGAACACGTTCTGCGGCACGAAGACCGTCCGTAGGAACAGGTCCTGGTCGCTCAGGTCCACGCTACCGAGCGCCGCCAACCCGGCGACCGATCCCGTCGAGTTCGGGTTCGACGAGCAGTACGTGAGGCTGACGCGCTCGCACGGATCCGGCACCCCGTTCCCACTGACGTCCTCGAACGACCAGATGCGGATGTCGTCGATGCCCCAACCGAAGAAGGTGTTGAAGAGCTCGTCGTCCGAGCTGAACTGCCAGAACAGGTCCACGGTCTGTCCGGCGAACGCCGACAGGTCGACTGTGCGGTAGCGCCACTCCGGATTGCTCGAAGGCTCGTTGCAGTAGTCGTCGAGCACTGCTTGCGCCAGAACGCCCATGTACGCCGCGTCGACTGAGAACTCGCCGTCGCAGCTCATCTCGCCGCCGTTCTCGCCCTCGTAGTACGACCAGTACGACAGGAGGATCGTCGTGTCCGCCGGCAGGCTCACGCCGTTCAGCTGGTAGTTGCCCAGCACGGTGCCTGCATGGAAGTTGCACGACGCATCCAAGCCGAAGTACTCGTACGCGCCACTGCCACCGCCGCCCACGGGCCGGCATTGGTTCGTCGTGTGCCAGAGGTCGCCGCGCGACTCGGTCACGCCCACCGGTAGCGGCGCGCCGTCGAAGTCCTGGTACAGAAGGAGCGTCCCGTACTCGCACTCGTCCGGCACTCCGTTGGTATTGCAGTCGGCGCTGTTGCCCGCGGCGACGTCTTGCGGGTCGGGGATCCCGTTCTGGTTGCAGTCTTGACCGAGGGCGGGAAGGCAGAGGATCCACACGAGGAAGAGCTTGCGCATGACTGGAGGGTAGACCTTTCCCCACAAAAGGTGAGCGGCGGCCGTGCTTCGGGGCCGCCGCTCGGTCGGCGGAGCCGGGGCTTGCACCCCGGACACCACCTATCTCCTGAGTCCGTCCTAGAAGGGGTTCCCCAGGCGATTCGCTGCACGGAACAGCTGCAGCGCGGCCGACATCGAGTGCTCGCCCTCCTCGGCGCCAACCGCGTTGCGGTACAGCGACTTCACCTCATCGGGCGTGAAGGGGAAGTTCATGTCCGGCGAGTCGGCGTTCGCGAGGGCGGCGACCGCCTCACGGTTGAGCATGCGCCGCATCGGCCAGCAGTAGCTGCCGCGTCCCATGAGGCCGTGCCACAGGCGGCGCGAGTTGCGCATGCCCGACTGCTTGCGCGTGACGCCGAACCTCTGGTTGAAGCGATCGGTGAAGTGAACCGTCTGGGTGACGTTGCCGCACGCGTTCCAGGCGTCCCAGCGCCAAAGGTTCGTGACCCACCAGAAGGGGTGGGCGCCGAAGTGCACACCGGACGGCTCGCTGATCTCCAGCCCGGAGAACAGCCACGTGAACGAAGACACGAGCGAGCCCGCGTAGCTGCCGCCGCGGTCCTCGGAGATCAGCTGCACGGCCACATCGGTGGCGCCCGCGGGCAAGGTGAACTCGAGGTCGACGATGTCGAACTCGGCACCGACGTTGCCGCCGAGAACGTCGATCTGCTCCAGGACAACCTCCCCGTCGATGCGGACCTCGACGACGCTCGGACGACTCTCGCCGACGCCACCGACGATCAGGTGGGCGGCCACCTCGCGTGCGCCGGTGCTCGGCTCGAACGTGTACGTCATCGGGGCGACCGCGTCGTACGGGGCGGCGAAACGCCCGTGTGCGAAGTCGAGACCGTCGCGGACCTCGAGGTGCGTGTCCTCGTCGGCGAGGACGATCGCCAGCGCGAGGCCGTTGGTCGAGTAGGTGAAGTCGTGCCCGGTGACCAGGACCGAGCTCGAGCCTGGGCCGACGAGGTCGAGGTGCGTGACGTCCGCGCGGTAGCCGGACGCGAAGTAGTTCGCGATGAAGTTCGTCGCTCCGCCGATGCGCATGCCGGTGATGGGCGTGCCGTTGAGCGCCAGCGTGTCGAAGTCACCCTGCACGTCGGCGGGCTGATCCAGCCCGTCCCAATACGCGACGACCTGCCGCACGACGGCGCCTTGGGGTAGGTCGACCTGAATCAGGCCCGTCGGGTCCGCGAGGCTCGTGCCAGCCAGCACGAGGCGGCCGTCGGCGAAGTCGATCGAGGGAGCACCGAGCGTCTCGGTTCCGTCGGCGAACGTGGTAGCGGTCAGGGTGAAAGCGAGCGGCAGGAAGCTTCCGATTTTCATATGCAGTCGTAATGTAGCGCGGGTCGTGGTGACTGCCGATGACGGGAAATTGCGGTGCCCCGCCGTCGACCCAGAAAACTACCTCGGTCTGCGAGCGGGTGTCGGGTGGAAAAGTTTTCAAGGGGCGAAGCAGGACGTCCCACGCACGGACGAGATCGCGGGCCCACCCGTGCACGCTGTTCCGACCGCCGCCGGCTAACAGTCGGGTGGACCCGCGGATGCTGGGGAACTCGATCCGGCGGCAGTGGCGAGGGCTCCCCACGGTGAAGAGCCCCCGCCGTCGGCGACGGATCTCCATCCTCACCGAACGATGTGGGCGATCGCCGCGTCCTCGCGCTTCAAGGGTTGGTACTCGCTGATGCTGCGCTGGAGGTAGACCAGCGGGTTCGCCACGGGGTCCACCGGCCGCATGATCCCGAGCACGGAGACCTTCACGTCCTGGTCCGAAGCGAGGTTGCCGAGGAAGAACGGGATGTTGACTCTCCCGTTCGCGTTCGTCAGCGCCGAGACGAGGATGTTGTCATGCCCCGTGTAGGTCACGGGCGCGGGCGTGTCGTTGAGCAAGAACGAAGTGTCGAGACCGTTGGGCAAGAAGTCCGGCCCGGTCGTGTCGACCTCCGTGAAGAAGGGCTCGCCCATGCCGACGTTCTGGCTCTCGACCGAGATGTTGACGAACACCATGACCTTCTCGGCGGGCTTGAAGCCCTCCTCGCCCGCGACCGCACTCTCGTTCTCGGCGACGCGGACGTCGACCGAGAACGGCGTGAAGCCGACAGGAGCGACCATGCCCGGGTCCCCGAACTCGGCCGACTCCACGTGCAGGAAGTCGTTCACGAGCACGACGCCCCCCATCCCGTCGTTGGCAACGCGGTCCTCCATCGGCAAGGGCTCGAACGACATCAGTTCGAACGTCTCCATGTTCCCCGAGCGGTCCGTGGCGGTCAGATCGACGTCGTAGATCACGGCCTGGTTCGGGCCGGCTCCGGAGGGGTTGTCGAACATCAGAACGAACGTGTCGCGCATCTTGAAGTCCTGCATCTCCGCCGCCGCGCCGCGCACCGATTCGAAGGTGAGCTCGGTGCCGTTCATCCCGATCTTGTACTTGACCGTGTACGTCACCGGCTCGTCGAACTCGACGTGGTACTTGGCGACGCGAGCGGACACGAAGTCGCGCTTGTGCGCCACGAGGTCGGGCTTCCTGCCGTCCGGCGTCATGTAGCCGTCCGGGAATCCGTCGCCGTCGACGTCGGGCGTCCACGGGTCGGCGTCGAGCGTGTTGACCGTCTCGTCGCGGTCGAAGTCGTTCGCGTAGCGTTCACCGTTGCCGGGCGGCAAGCCCATGATGATGATGTCCGCCCAGTCATTGACGAGCAGAATGTCGATGATGTCCCAGCCGACGCGTGGCAGCCCGGGAGCTTCCGTGAGAAACACCGGAGGGTCGTTCGCGGTCGCCCCGGGCACGAGCGCGGCGCGCAACGGCGTCTTGCCGCCGGGACCGCTGAGATCGACGTCGACCTGACCGAAGAACACGACGTCGTTCCAGCCCTCTTCGAATCCGTTCTCGAGGATCGCGCGCGCTTCGGCGCGTTCCGCCGGGCTCGAGTTGACGTCGAGGTAGCGCGCCCAGTGGACCGTCGGGGACGTGCCCTGGTCGAACTGGTCGACGAAGCGCCAGACGTCGACGCGGTCCTGAATGGTCAATGGCGCAAAGGCCGAGATCAGCGTGATGAACTCGAAGATGCTGCCACTCGCCGCGTTCGGCAAAGTGCCGCCCCCGGAGTGGCGCGCACCGAAGCCGTTCATGTTGTTCAGGATCGGCACATCCCCTGTGGGGAAGTTCGGGTCCTTCACGAGCATCGAACGCGCACCGCGGTGCTGCAGCTGACGCAAGTGAGCCATCTCGAGGTTCGTCTCCTTCGGGCGCCGTGAGCCGACCTCGTTGACCATGTCGTTGCTCGATCCAGTCGGCATCCGGTGGCACTCCTCGCACGTCCGCGCGGCGAAGTTTGGCACCTCGAGGAAGAGCTGCTGCCCGCTGTCGGGCGAGCTCGGACCGATGAAGTCGCCGTTGGCGAGAAGGAACTCGATGTCGTCCGAGAGGACCGACCGCCGGTTGTCGTCGAGCCGCCGGTTCGGGCTCTGGATCGGATTCGCCGGCGCCTGCAACGACAGGATGAAGGCGATCAGGTCCTCCATCTCCGCATCCGACGGTTCCTCCGTCGTCGTCCCCGCGCCCATCGCGTCGGCACCGAGCAGGCCGCGGAACGCCTTCTGGAAGTCCTTGAGGTCGCGCTCGCCCCTCCAGTGGTGCGGGAACGTATCGGCGATTCCGAGCAGCGACTGAGTCAACATGACGTCCTTCGAATCGAGCGGTTCGTCGCCGATCATCCAGCCGAGCTGGTCCGACATCGCGCCGGGGTGGCACGAAGCGCAGCTCGAGCGCGCGTGCTCGGAGTGCTGGCCGTTGAGGAACACGGCGCGGCCGCGCTGGATTTGATCGGGGGTCGGGTCGTGACCCAGGTCGTAGGAAGAGACGTGCAGCTGGAGCGGCCTGTAGAAGACCTCCAGCCGCATCGAGCCGAGGCAGAAGCACAGGATCAGCTCCTCGTTCGGCCCGTACAGCTCGACGTCGTAGCAGTTCGATTGCGCGGGGAGCGTCAGGATCGCGGGCGTGAAGCGCTTGCCGTCGCTCGCGAGCGCGATCACGCGGTCGACGAACGGGCTCGCGACGAACGCGTTGCCCGGATTGGTGATCTGCGCGAACTCGATCGTGCGTGCTTGGTTGATGCTCAGGTCGCCGCTGTACTGCTCCCCGGGCGTGTTGGGCTCGCTGTCGTCGAGGTCCTTGTAGTCGAAGGGCGTGAACTCGGCCGCGGGTAGGCTGTCGTCGACGCGTGCGAGCTCGTTCGTGACGATCCGTCCGCGCAGCTTGGGCTCCGTGTTCAGGTTCGGATCCTTGTTGTTGCTACGCGTCGAGAGGATCCAGAGCTCGTCCGTGATGGGGTTGCGCTCGAGATCGAACAACATCGAACCCGCCTCGGTGACGTGCGGGTCCACGGCGCCGGTCGTCGCGTTGATCTTCCACACGTCCTGGTCGGGAAGGTACTCGGCCGTGCCCTGTCCGTCGTCGACCGGAAACACGACGTCGAGATCGACGACCTCGCCGACCGATCCGGAGAGGGTCGCCCCCGCGGCATCCGTGTCCTCGGAGAATATCGAGTTGTTGCCCGTTATGGTCATCGCGACCAGGACCGTGTTGTCGTCCGGGTCCGACTCGTTCCCGCGGTCGAGGAGCAACGGTCCAGGCCGCTGGCCGACGATCAGGTGGTACGTGTCGACGACCTCGAAGAACTGGTTCGACGCGGGATCGAGCTCGATCCGCAGGACGGTGTTCGCGTCGGGACACGACACGAAGGCCCACAGGTTGTCGGGGTCGACGACGATGTCCGCTCCGCCGGACGAGGGTCCGATCAGGGACGGATCGAACTGCGCGAGCTCGTGCTCGGACTCGAGCGGAACCATGTCGCGCACTTCGCCCGTCTGCGCATCGTGCAGGAACACGCCACGTGTTCCCGCACAGACGACCAACACGAGTCGATCCTCCTCGCCGCCCGCACCCGGCGGGTCCCACGGTAGGACGGAGACCGGGTGCAGTCCGGTCGGGACGATCAGCTCCGGCCGGTTCAAGGTGAACAGGCTGTCCGGATCGAAGAAGCGCTCGGCGGGGAACTTGACGACGGTGCTGGCGTAGGGGTTGACGCACCAGACGTTGCCGTCGGCGTCGACCGAGATCGCGCGCCAAGGCTCGGGGAACAGGTTGGTGACTTCCGTCGGCGAGTCGGTGAGCTCGTCGTATTCGAAGAAGTCCTGACGCGGCAACAAGGGCGCTGCGGCGAGGACGGTCAAGGCGAGAAACATGTGGCCTCCGCTTGGGTAGCAGCAGAGCCGGAACGCGTGCGGTGGAAGAGCGTTCGCATCTCGAGTTCTGTTCTGGAGAATCCTCGTTTTCGCTAGACTCGCTTCGAACGCATGGATTCCCCCGCCCACAAGCCGTCCAGCAAGGCCGCGGACGACGTGCTGCTCGTTCGCGCCGCCCTCGACGGTGACGGGAGTGCGGCGCGCTCGCTCGAGGAGCGCCTCCTCGGCGTGCCACGTTTCCTGGCCCTGATCAATCGGCGGCACGGTACGGCCCTCCGCGATCACGACCTCGAGGACCTCGCGCAGGACACGCTGATCCGAATCTGGAAGAAGCTGGATACGTTCGAGGGCCGCGGGACGCTTGAGACGTGGATGTTCCGGTTCAGCCTGCTCGAGTACCTCAACCGCCTGCGCCGCAAGGGCCGCGACCCGGTCCTGCCACCGGCGGACCCGCCCGGTCGCGAGCCCGATGCCGCCCCGGGCGGCGTCGAGCACGACGATCTCCTGCGCTGCTTGGAAGAGATCCCCCCAGCCGAATCCGAGGTGATCGAGTTGCGACACTTCGAGGGGCTCAGCTTCCAGGACATCGGCGAGCGCATTGGTGTGCCGACCAACACGGCGCGAACGCGCTACTACAGGGGTCTGAAGCGGCTCAAGGGCAAGCTGACGAGAGCCGAAGCCGAGGAGGCGTCGTGAGCGACGATCGGGAACAACTGCTCGAGCAAGTGGTGATGGGCGACCTCTCACGCGACGATGCGCGCGTGCGGGCGCTCGCCGTGGCGGATCCGGCCTTCGCGCGCGAGCTGGACGAGACCCTCGAGCTGCAGAGCTCGCTCGACGAGGTCGGTGACGCGGTGCAGAGCGGCGCGCACGACGAGGCCGACGCGCCCGGTCTCAGCACGGCGCGCGAGCTGCTGCAGGGCCTGGCGAGCGAGCCGAATGGAGCCGGGCGCAGCCGGCGTCGAATCCTGTGGATCGCCGGACTCGGCGCGGCGGCGGCCATCGTGCTGATCCTCGCCCGTCCGTTCGGCGGCGGCACCTGGCTCGACGGCCTGCCCGACGCCGTGCTGGGCGTCAACGTGGAGAACATGTCGCCCGCCGGGACGAGTGACGTCATCGAGCAGTTCACTTGGACGTTCGCGGAGCCCGGCACCTTCGACGTCGAGGCACGCGACCCGAAGACGAACGCACTCATCGACTTCGCGAACGGTCTAGGTGAGACTATGTGGACCCCGCGCGATGCGCGGCCCGGCGCATGGCCCGAGGGGTGGCCCGACGAAGTCCAATGGCAAGTGACTGCAAGAGGCACGAGCGGCCAGGTGCGCGACAGCCAAACCGCGACGGTTCAAAAAAAACGCTCGCCGCGCTAGCACTCGTCGCGTTCGCCGCGCCGCTCCGCGCTCAGACGCCGACGGTCGAGCGCCTGCGGGAGAAGCAGTCGCTCACGGCCGAGGAGTGGAGCGCGCTGGACGTGGCCCTGCGCCACGGCGCGCTCGACGCCGAGTCCCTCGAGGCGCTCAGTCGAAGGCTCGAGCCGAGAATCGGGGAGGACCATACAGCCGCGCAGAGGCTCGCGGCCGCCGGGGACAGGCTCGCTGAAGCAGTCGATGAGCTCGACAGCCGACTGCAGGCCTACCGCTGGTACACCGCAGGAACCATCGCAGCGGGCGACCTGGCTGGCCTGATGCGCCCTGTCGTGCACCACGCGAAGCTCCTGCGCGACCACGGACGTCTCGACGAGGCGCGCGCCGTCCTCGAATCGGGCCTCGGACACTTGCCCGAGGACAACGGCGGAATCTACGACGTTGGGCGCGTATACATGCTGCACTCGCTCGCCCACACCGAGTTCGCGTTCGGAGAGTGGCACACGACACGTGCGCTGATGGAGGAGGCGGAAGTCCACCTCGAGGAGCTGCAGGCCAGCGGCATGCTGACCGGGATCGAGCGAACGTTTCTTCCATTCGAGCACTCGGCCGACAACGCGCGGTTCCTGCAACAGATGGGGCTGCCCGACCTCGCCGACCCGCTGCTGCGTGAAGCGATCACCGGCCTCGAGCGCGCGATCGACAACGGCGACCGCGCCTTCGGCAAGTTGATCCAGTCGTACGAGATCTACGTCAACCTGTTGATGGGCACGCGGCGCTACGCGTCCGTGCTTTCCGAAGTCGACCGCCTGCTCGACGAACAGGCCACGACCTTGGCACATCGTGCCAGCGCCGGTCCGGAGCTGCGCTTCAGCGCGGCCGTCGCGAGCGAGCACCTGTTCTTCATCGGCGAGCGAGCCGCCGCCGAGGTGCGCGCACGCTACGCGGGCGCCCTCGGCGAAGCCGAGCTGTCGAACCTGAGCCGACTCGAGGGGCACCTGCGCTGCGCACGCTTCGAGACGCTCGCGGGGAAGGTCGAGTCCGCCCGGAAACACCTCGCCGAGGCCGACGCGGCCGCGCAGCTCCTCGGCCACGTCTCCGCCTTGCACACTGCCTTCCGGGCGGCCACCGAGGCACGCCTCATGCTGGTGTCGGGGGCCGAACTCGACGCCGGCCGCGCCAGACTCGAGCGGGCGTGGACACAGCTGCTCGCGGAGAAGCTCGAACAGCCTGTGCGCAGCGGGGGCTCGGGATTCATGCGCCTGCGACTGCACCGCGCGATCCTCGGCGATCTCGTCGAGCTGCTCCTCACGTGCGGCGATGAGCACGCGGCGCTCGAGGCGCTGGTCGACAGCCAGCGACTCAGCACGCTCGGCCGTCAGCTAGGTGCGCGACCGGTCACCGTCGACGACGTCCGCGCAGCGCTGCTCGAATCGGGGGAAGGCGTCCTCGTGTACTTCCCGGTCGAGGAGGGCTCGTTCGTGTTCGCGCTGGACGACGACGAGCTCGTCGCCGCGCGCATCGCGGGCATGCCGTGGATCCTTGCAAAGAGCGAGTCCCTCGCGGTCGCGGTGCGGTCCGGTGCGGCGTGGAGGGACACGGCGCGCGCACTGGCCGCGATCCTGTTGCCGGAGCCGATTCAGCGCCGGCTGGATGCCTGGGACACCGTCCTGGTCGTCGGTCGCGACTATCTCGAGGAGCTAGCGTTCGAGTGCCTGCTGATGCCCGACGGTGAACCGCTCTGCCTGGCCAAGGGCATCGTCCACCTGCCGACCCTCGCGCTCGGTGTGCATTGGTCGCGTCAGCTCGAGGAGCGGCTGGCGTCCGGGTTCGAACTCGACCTGCGTCTGGTGACAGACGTCGTGCACAGTGCGGCCGCACGCGAGCGCTTCCCGGACGTGGCGGAGTTCCGCCTCGGAGACGAGGCTCTGGCAGCCTTCGCGGCTCCATTCCCCGCGGGCCGCGTCGACGTCCGCACGACGGCGGACGCGACGCGCGAGGCTCTGGCGGCGAAGGCCGCCTCCAAGCTGCTGCAGGTCGTCTCCCACGGCGTCGTCGAGCCCATCCGCGAGCGTCCGCGCGGGTTCCTCTTGAGCTCCTCCGGAGACGGCGACGACGGCGCAGTGTTCAGCGCCGACGTCGATGATCTCGCAGCCGCGCCCCTCATCGCGATGCTGTCCGTATGCTCGTCCGCCGCCGGCCCTATGCGTGCCGGAGACGGCGAGGCAGCGACGCTCGTCGGGGCCTTCTTGCGCTCGGGCGCGCTCGGGGTCCTGGCGACGACGAGCGACGCACACTTGCGCCCCACCGCGCTCCTCATGGTCACCGCTCAGGAGCAGATCGCGCGCGGCATCGCGCCGGCTGAGGCGGTGCGCCGCGCCCGGCACGCCGTCCGCGACGCAGGCTACGACGATCCGCGACACTTCGCGCACGTCCACGCGACGGGGCTGCTGCACCGCGCGCTGTTTCCGCAAACGGCGAACCGCACGCTCCCGCGCGTTCTGGGAGCGTGTGGGGTCGTGCTCGTGTTGGGGCTGCTCGTCTGGTTCGCGCGTCGCCGCTCCGACTGATTGCGCGAGCGGCCAAGGAAGGGGGCGGGGCCGGGCGCTGCGCGCACGGAAGGCTGCGTCGCCGGCGCGCTTCGCGCGACCGTGGCCGAACTTGAAGGGGCGCATACTTCTCGCAGGAGACTCCGGAGAATCGACCATTCTCCCGCAACCCTTCGCACTGCCGGCGGGTCATCTAGTGGTGTGGTGCACGCTTATGGGGCATATCGATCGGCCCGTACGGGCGCGCTGCGGCGGTGCGCCTCCTCCGAGACTCGCAGAGGAGTCGCGTCGTCGCCGCGCCTTGTGGCACGCACACGCGAACTCGGGATAAGACCGCAACTGTCTGCATCACAGCACTAGTTGTCCGCGGGGGGAGTCGAAGCGCACAACTGGGGAGAAGTATGTGCAAGCAACAACGGTCCAAGTCGAGCAAGCGTAAGCGGCGCCGCAGGTGCATACAGCATCGACTGAAGTTCGGGAACAAACACGGCGGCCGCCGGAAGGGCTCGGGGCGCAAGCCGAAGGACGGCGTAAAGCGCGTCTCTCACCAGGGCCGTGCGGACTTCGACGGCAGTCAACCGGTGCACGTCAACACGAAGATCGAGCCCGGTCTTCCAACCCTCCGGAGCCGCCGGGCTTACAGCGTCATCCGCGCAGCGCTCGCGGTGGCGAGGGACCGCAACGGAATGCGCATCACGCACTTCTCCGTGCAGTCCGACCACCTGCATTTGATCGTCGAGGCCGATGATCGACGCTCCCTTTCTCACGGGGTGAAGGCGCTCTTGTGCAGAATCGTCGCGGGCCTGAATCGACTGTGGAACCGCACGGGCAGGATGTTCGTCGATCGGTATCACGACCACGTGCTGCGCACGGCGACCGAGGTACGGCGTGCCATCGCATGCGTCCTCTTCAATGCCCAACGCCATCGCGCATGGCCACGATCGATCCTCGATCCGTTCAGCTCCGCCCCCGCTTTCGATGGTTGGTCGAGCCCTCCGCGCATCGAAGGCACAGACTCCGCACCGGTTCCCGTCGTGCCCCCGGACACGTGGCTGGGCGCCAAGGCACGGCTCCGCGCAGGCCCGCTCTCCCCAACCTCCCCTGACTGACTCCCCAAAGTTTCCGCCCCTTCAAGCACGCCCCCCCCGTCGCGGTCGCGCGCAGCGCGCCGGCGACGCAGCCTTCCTTCTCACCCCGTGGCCCCCGTTCCTTGCTCGATCCCGATGCCGAGGCCGCTCCTCGACGCACGCGCCCCTTCAAGTCAGTTCCCCGAGAGATCCGGCGGGTTCCCGCCAATCGTAGGCCCCGGAAGACACGGCAGCTCATCGCCCGACCCAGTCGTATCGCTCAAGAGGTGCTCGCCATCGGTCGTCTCATCGCATTGGTGCTCGATCACGAGCCCCAGGACTCCGTCCGGAGAATGATCCAGGATGAAGTCCTCGTTGACGGTGCCGAACGCTCCCTCGAGCGCGTACAGGCGCGCCGGGAAGCAGTCGCCAGTCGTCGAGTTGACCCCGCGCATCAGCGCGAAGTACATCGACGGGAAGTGCGTGCACACGCCGGTCGGCACCGGGTCCTGCAGAATGATGTCGCACGCGAAGACCAGGTTGCCCTCCGAGTCGATCCAGTCGGGCTCGGCCAGCTCGAAGTCCTTGGTGTAGCTCGGGACGGGGTCGACGGGGTCCTCGGGGCTGGGGCGCCGGAACACGGCGACCTCCAGCTCATCCGCGCCGACGATCTGATCGGGGTCCACGGCGATGTCGACGTGGATCGCGAGCGGTCCCGCCACCTTGTGCACGTTGGGATTGCCCAGCCGCGTGTCGATCCACGGCATCGCGACGGACTCGCGCACACGCGGGTTCTTGTAGACGAAGAAGTCGCCCGTGCTGTCGAGCGCTAGCAGCGTGTCCTGGTCGCCGTCGTTGTCGAGATCGGTGACGCACGGCTGGGCCAAGCTGCCCAAGTTCGGCCCCTCGATCCCGATGTCGATGACCTCGACGGCACCGATGGTGTACAGGTCGTACTGCGGGCCGAGCAAGATGCTCCCGAGGTTCTCGAGCTGGCCGATCGCGTGCGCGGACGTGTAGCTCACCATCAGATCGCCGAGACGGTCCGCGACGATGCCGGTGTCCCCGCAGCGGATCCCGACGACACCGGTCCCGCCCGGGATCGGGTCGAGATCGGCTATGCCCTCGGGCCCGCAGATCGCGAGCGCTTGGCTGCCGTTCGGCGCGGCGACGACGCTGGCGACCCAGGTGCCGATGCCGTGCATGCGAATCATGTCCATGGCGACGGCCTCGATGGGGTGGAGCTCCTCGAAGATGAGGGATCCATCGATGCGAATCGCGCGCACGCCGTTCTCCAGCATCATGCACACGTCGAGCCCGCCGTTGTGCTCGAGGTCGCCGACGTCGAGCTCGCGGATCACCTCGACGCTCGAGTACACCAGCGTGCCAGTCCACAGGCGCGTGGGCTGGGTGACGTCCTCGGCGAGCGCCACGATCGTCTTCCCGTCGTCCAAGACGATCGCGGCCGCCCGCCCCAGGCCCGCGACGTCGTAGCGCACGACGTGCCGCGCGGGGAGGTTCGAGACTTGGCGCCCCGTCCAGTCCGAACCGCTCCACTGCAGAAGGAACGCGCCGCCGGTGCCGACGGCGAGAAGCTGGTCACCCCCGATGCCCGGCAAGACGCAGAAATCGTCGATGCCGACCAACACGTCCTGGTTCAAGATCTCGAAGAGACCAGCCGCCCACAGGACGTAGATTCGGTTCCCCAAGAGGATCGCGACGTCTTGGAACCCGTCCTTGTCGAAGTCGAGCGACTCGGTCCGCGTGAAGGTCTCCGACGCCGGCGGCGGCCCCGTTCCCTTGAGGATGTAGCGCCCGCCGCTCGCTCCGGGCGTTCCGACCTCCCAGGGAACCTGGGCCGGGGCCAGCGGAGAGAATAGACACAGAGCGGTCGCGGTGGAGATCCGTCGCAAGGTCATGTTGTTTGCCTGACAGGAGGAGAGGGAAGGGTGCAGAGCTGTCCGGTCAGCGTCCGGCCCCTTCCGAATGATTCGCGTTTTCGGGCTTTTTGCTCGATGGGACCCGTCCGCCTCCCTTCCCGGGCCTCAGGAGCCCGACGGGATACGCTAACCTCCGTATCGGTCCAACGGTCCATCCCGCGGATACTTCAGCCATGCCGCATGCAAACGAGGCGCGCCCGGACTGGCACGCCTCGGGCGCCGATGCGGTCGCGCGCGAGCTGGGCGTCGACCTCGACGAGGGCCTGTCACACTCCACCGCCGCCGACCGCCTCGAGCGTCACGGGAGCAACGAGCTGTCCACCGGGCGCCGCCGAACGCTCTTGCGCATCGTCCTGGCGCAGTTCTCCGACTTCATGATCGTCGTCCTGCTCGTCGCAGCGGTCGTCAGCGGAGTCGTCGGCGAACCCCAGGACGCGATCGCCATTCTGGTGATTCTTGCAGTCAACGCCGCGATCGGCGCGGCCCAAGAGCACCGCGCAGAAGAGGCGATCGCCGCGTTGCGTCAGATGGCCGCGCCGATAGCGCGTGTCAAGCGCGGCGGAGCATGGATCGACGCGAGCACGGCGGAGCTCGTCCCTGGTGACGTCGTCGGTCTCGAGGCCGGTGATGTCGTGGGAGCGGACGTGCGCCTCGTCTCCGCGTCGGGGCTCCGCATCGACGAAGCGCCGCTGACAGGTGAATCGCAGCCGATCGACAAGCAGTCCGAGTCCCTCGCCTCCACCGCTGTTCCGCTCGCCGAACGAGCGAACATGGCCTTCGCGGGAACGCTCGTCACCGCCGGCAGAGCGGAGGCCATCGTCACCGCCACGGGAGCAGCGACCGAGCTCGGCCGGATCGCCGGACTCCTCGAACAGGCGGGAGTGGTGAAGACGCCTCTTCAGCGCCGGCTCACGCACTTCGGACGCCGGCTCGCTCTCGCCGTGCTCGCGATCTGCGCGGCGCTCTTCTTCGCTGGCCTCGCGCGCGGGGAACCACGCGCCCTGATGTTCTTGACCGCGGTGACGCTTGCGGTCGCCGCCATTCCCGAGGCACTGCCTGCCGTCGTCAGCGTGTCGCTCGCGCTCGGCGCACGCAAGATGAGTCGTCGCAAGGCGCTCGTTCGCAAGCTCGCAGCGGTCGAGAGCCTCGGCTCGGTGACGTACATCTGCACCGACAAGACCGGCACGTTGACGCAGAACCGCATGCGCGTGGAGGTCGTCTTCGCTGGCGGGGAACGGCGCGAAGAGCTACCGCCCCAATCCGCCGCGGAGCCGTGGAACCGGCTCGCGCGAGCGATGACCCTGAACAACGACGCGAGCCCGGAGCGCGGCGATCCGACCGAGGTCGCGCTCCTCGCGGCGGCGGCCGCGGCGGGCTACACGCAGCCCGAGCTCGAGCGCACGGAACCTCGTATCGGCGAGATCGCGTTCGACGGTGACCGGCGGCGCATGACGACCGTACACGCCACCGAGAACGGACGTGCCGTCGTGCTCGTGAAGGGCGCCCCCGAGGTCGTGCTCGCCCGGTGCGGGGCAGCGGACCGCGCGGACCGCGAAGCGGCACTGCGGCAGGCCGAACAGCTCGCCCAAGGAGGTTTCCGCGTGCTCGCCTTCGCCGGGCGCGAGCTCGAGCAGGTTCCCCACCGGATCGACGCGAAGGCGCTCGAGACGCAGCTGGATTTTCTCGGCCTGGCCGCGCTCGCCGACCCTCCGCGCCCCGAGGCGGCCGACGCCGTCAGGCTGTGCAAGCAGGCCGGGATCACGCCAGTCATGATCACCGGCGATCACGCCGCGACCGCGTGGTCGATCGCATGCCGCTTGGGTGTCGCCGACGAGGCCCAAGGTCGCGACGTCGTGACGGGCGACGAGTTGGAGGAGCTCTCGCAAGCGGAGCTCGCTGTTCGTGTGCGGACGGCTCGCGTCTACGCTCGCATCTCACCCGAGCAGAAGCTGGCGATCGTCCGCACGCTGCAAGAAGGCGGAGAGTACGTCGCCATGACCGGCGACGGCGTGAACGACGCACCGGCGCTGAAGCGCGCCGAGATCGGCGTCGCGATGGGACTACAGGGCACCGAAGTCGCCCGCGAGGCGGCCGACATCGTCCTGCTCGACGACAACTTCTCGACGATCGTCGCCGCAGTACGGGAGGGAAGGCGCGTCTTTGACAACGTCCGCAAGTTCGTGAAGTACACGATGACGAGCAACTCGGGGGAGATCTGGACGCTCTCGATCGCGCCTCTGCTCGGGTTGCCGATTCCCTTGCTCCCGATTCAGATCCTCTGGATCAACCTCGTGACCGATGGCCTTCCGGGACTCGCGCTCGCGGCCGAACCGGAGGAGCGCGATGTGATGGAGCGTCCGCCACGGCCGCCGGGCGAGAGCCTGTTCGCCGGGGGGATGGCGTTTCACATCGTGTGCATCGGGCTCCTGATCGCGGGACTCTCGATCGCATCCCAAGCCTGGGCGATCGGTCGCGGCTCGGAGAACTGGCAGAGCGTGGTCTTCACCGTGCTGACCTTCTCCCAGCTCGCTCACGCGCTCGTGATTCGATCGGAGAAGGAGTCGTTGTTCTCGCGCGGACTCCGCTCGAACCTCGCGCTGATCGGATCGATCGCACTGACCACGGCGCTGCAGCTCGCCGTGCTCTACGTTCCAGCGCTGGCGCGCGTGCTGCACACGTCGCCGTTGACGTGCGTCGAGCTCGGCCTGTGTTTCGCCTCGCCGGTGGTCGTCGTCGCCGCCGCCGAGCTGGAGAAGTGGCTCGTGCGTCGCGGCGTGCTGTACCGGAAGTCGCGCCGAACATGAGCGACCCCGAACGCTTCCCTCCCGCGCTACGCCCTTCGACCCGCTGCCTCAGAGCGGAAGACAGGCGATGCTGGGTCTGGAGAGAAGCTCATGACGAACGCCAACGGGAATCTCCGCATCCTCCCCCGCCATGTCGCCCTGGTCGGCCTACCCGCGTTGGGTTGGTTCGTCGGCAGCACGATTTATTCTGCGGCCGCCAACCATAGCCCCCTCGCGTTCTTGGGCGGACTGCCGGTCGCGCTGACCGCAGCAGGGATCTTGACGGTCTGGACGCTGGCGATTCTCAAGGACGTCAGGAGCGACCCCCATTGAGCTAGGCACCTCACCCGACGACAGGCGGGTGAGGTGCCTTTTTCGATTCGCCCTACATCAACCGTTCGCGGTCGAGAACACCGAAGGTGTCCAGGCGGTCGGGCTTCCAGGGCAGCGTCCCCGTGTCGGGTTTGCGCCTTGGGCGAAACCAGCGTCTCGCGATCTGCGCCATCGGACGCGTCGTTTCGCGGAGCGTGAGCCACAGGGTGCTGCGGCTGTCGAGGACCGATTCCGGGTGGGCTCGCAGGTCGGAGCCAGGTGCGACGATGATCATGGGGCACCCCCTTTCAGAGCGTTCCAGGGTCGTGTTCAGCCCTACATCCGCAGGGGACCGGCGAAGGGGGGAAATGGAGTGGAAAAAGAGGAATCGTGGGGTTTGCAGCGCCGTGGCACAGTGATCGGCCACTCGCGCGCACGCTCCACCCTTCCCACATGAGGAACACGGTGCTCACCACGTTCCGCTTCCGCGCCACGCTCCTGCTCACCTTTGCTTCGGTGGGGTCCGCCCAGGTTCAGCCCGGCGAGATCCTCGTCTCGCGCACGCACCCGGGACGGCTCGCCCACCACCGCACGGACGGTACGTTCGTCAACGGCGTCAACGCGATCGACCCGATGGCGGGCGCGGCCCTCGACGCGGACGGGAACTGGGTGACGAGCGTGCGCTTCACGGTCGAGTCCTGGATCCACACCTACAGCCCGATCGGACAGTTCCTGTCGTCGTTCACCGCACACGAGTTGAGCAACGGTCCCGGTGACCTCGATCTGTTCGCCGACGGCGCGCGCGTCGTCTCCGACACGTACGCGGACGAAGTCGAGCTGTACGCTCCGGGCGGGATGCATCTCAACACGCTCTCGACGCCCGGCATGCAGTTCCCCACCGGCGTGCTCGTCGACTCGAGCGACGAGCTGTGGGTCGCCGACCGCCAGGCCGACGTCCTGTGGCACTTCGATCGTTCGGGCGCCGCGCTGCCCCCAATCCAGATCCATGGTGGTGAGGAACCGGACGACGTCGACGAGGGTCTCGACGGAACGCTCTGGTTGTCCTCGTTGACCGGGACCTCGCTCTGGAACTACACCCAGGACGGGACGCTCCTGGGCCAGTTCGCCATCGGCTCGACGCCTTCTCACCTGACGATCCCCAAGGGAACGATCGGCGTGCGCTACTGCAGCCCGGCCGTCCCGCACTCGCGCGGCGTCGCCGCGCGTCTCACGCTCGAGGGCAGCGACCGCGTCAGCGACCAGGAGGGCGCCGTCACGCCGCCGGGAAGTCAAGGCCGCCTCTGCATCGCAGGCACCATCGGCCGACACAGCCGGCCCGGTGAGATCTTCCAGGGTCCGGTCGGAACCCCCGGCGTCGATCTCGGCGCCCTGCCAACGACACCGATGACGGCTGTCATGTCCGGAGACACGTGGAGCTTCCAAGCCTGGTTCCGCGACGGATCGCAGAACAACTTCACCGATGCGGTCCAGGTGCTGTTCCGCTGACGCGCGTAAGAGTCGCGCGTAGCTGGTGCCGCAAGCGGCACCGGGGTGTTTCCAACGCCATTGGACCTCGCGCTTGCAAGCGCTCTAACGACCCGCTCCACAGCTCAGCTGCTAGCATCCGAGCCATGGAGCGACGCCTGAGCAAGAACGCGGCCCTCGCCGCCATCCGCGACCTGCTCTCTGCCGAACCGGAGATCGCCGCGGAGACGTCGATCCTCGATGTCGACGAGGTCGAGGAAGCCGCGATGCCCGAGCCGTACCGACGTCTGCTCTGCCACACCGGCGACATGACGAACGTCCTGCAGGAGTTCGTCGGCGAGGAGATTCACATCCGGCCCCTGCACGTCGAACAGGGCGCGGAAACCGTCGAGCGGCGCGTCCTGCTCACCGGTGCGGGCGAGCGTACAGTCGAGTTTGGATCGATCCGCATTCACCTCGCCCAGTTCGATGCCGACGCCCGCGCCGACATCCTCGCTTGCAAGATTCCGCTCGGCGCGATCTTGAAGCGGCACGCGGTGGCCTTCCGGTGCCGGCCGCGACTGTTCTTCCGGCTGCGCGGCAGCACGTTCCTGCGCGATGCCTTCGGGGTCGACGCCGACACGACGCTGTACGGGCGCGTGAACGACATGGAGAGTGAGCACGGAGCGGCCCTGGCGGAGGTCGTCGAGGTCCTTCCGCCGCTGGACTAGTGGTGTGATGCAGACAGTTGCAGTCGTATCCCGGCCCGCATGCACGCGCCACGGCGTTGCGGCTCCTCCGACCAATCCCAGTATCACCGTATTGGCAGCGAAGTTGCGTCGTCGCCGCGCCTTGTGGCGAACGCGTACGCACCGACCAAAATGCCGCACAAGAGTGACTCACACCACTAGCCGTGGGCCTACTCCAGCACGAGCTCCTGCCAGATGCTGATCGACTTGGTCGCTCCGCGGTCGCCCGACGCGCCGTTCCAGGCCGCGATCGCGAGCTGAACGGGCTCACCGGGCACGAACGTCAAGTCCTCCTCCGCGGCTTGCAGCTTGCGCACGAAGACGACCGTCCACTCGCCGTCCGCCCAGTTCGGCTCCACCTCGGCCGCCGACTCCGAGCGCTCGTTCGCCCGCGCGTTCTCGACGCCTTCGGCACGGATGCGCTCGACGCCGCGCGAGACCGGCGGGACGCCCTCGGAGCGGTGGTACAGCGGCACGTCCGTGCGCACGCCGGCGACGTGACCGCCCGAGTGCACGCCCGGCGCGGGCTGCAGGAGGTCCAGCTCGCCCGCGAGCTCCTCGAGGCGCAGGCACTTCCAGTGCCAGATGCTCGTCGGCGTGCCGCTCGCGCCCATGCCGAACAGCGGCGGGGCGTTGGCGGTCGAGAACTGCAGCGCAACGGCGTCGCTGCAGAGGACGTCGGTGAACGGGCGGTTGTCGGGCGTCCAGTCGGGCCAGCGCACGCAAATCGCAATCGACTCGCCGTCGTGCAGGGCCGCAACGGAGGCGCGCACGATCGAATTGTCCTTCCACCAAAGGGGCGCGAGCGCGATCTCGATCTCCTCGCTCTCGTCCCAGTTCCAGCCGTTTTCCGACGACGTCTTGCGGGCGACGAGCCGAGTTCGACGCTGGACGAGTCGGGCGTCGGAGTCCTCGGGGATCAACGTCCGCACGTACTCGACCAGTGCCGCGAGCTCGCGTGGATCGTCGACCGCCGTCGCCGGCATCGACGTCCCGGGCATGCCGTAGCGAATCCGGTGCGAGAGCGCGGCTCGCGACGCCCCCCCCTTCAGGTAGCCGGCCGTGAAGTCGCGCACCCAGTGGAACTTGCCCTCGTCGTTCCAGCGCGGCTTCGAGTCGCCCGCGCCGTCCATGCCGTGGCAGCTCGCACAGTCGCGCACGTAGATCGTCCGACCGAGCGCCAGCGTCTCCTCGTCGGGCTGGCCCGCGGGCGGTGCGGGAAGTGTCGCGCCCGGCTTCAACACCCGCGCCGCCGCCTCGCGCGCCTCCGACGCCGGCAGCGTCTCGCCGCGTTCGGCGCTCTCGCTGAGCAAGCGGCGCGCGAAGCCCTCGCTCGCCAGGTGCTGCACGTAAGCGGTGACATCGGCGAGCGCCGCGTCGCCCAGCCATTCCCAGGACGGCATCGAGGAGCCCGGGATGCCGCGGCGCAAGGTGGTCGCCAGAGCCTCCGCCGTCGGCCCCCCCTCGCCGGTCACGAGCCGGAACCTTCCGTGGCTGAAGTCGCGCGCGTTCGGGAACAAGAAGGGCGCGGCCGCGCCGTCGCCGGCCCCTCCGTCACCGTGGCACACCGCGCAGTGCGTCTCGTAGATCGCGCGCCCTCCGGCGAGCGGATTCGCGGCAGGCACCGCTTCGCGCCCGTCCTCCCCAACTTGCTGACACGCGGCGAACAAGACGAATGCGAGAAGCGTCGGTCGGTGCATGCGGACATCGTCGGCCGTCGATCGCATCGGGCCCCTGGACTGGTCTGCGTAGCCGTGCGGAACGAAGGGCGTACCATGGGTCGATGAGTCGCTCGCTCCTCCTGCAAGGGCTCGCCCTGGCGTGCGCGGCCGGTGCGTTCTTCCTCGTTCGCGGCGAGGGAGTGCGGGGCGGTTCGGTGGCGCGGACGCCTCTTTCCGGCGCGGAGTCCAGCCCGGCGGCGGACGCGCTCGAGGCCAAGCCCGATCGCTACCGGGTGACGTTCGAGACGGTCGACGGACTGGGCACGCCCATCGACGCACTGGCCAAAGCCGCTCTGGATCTGGCGCGAGAACATCCGAGTGCCCCGGAGCGCGACGCCACGGCCCTCATTCGCCGCGTGTCCACGGACCGCGACGGTCGATTCGAAGTCACCGACCTCGCGCCGCGAGCGTACGCGGTCTCGATCCCGGCGACCCGCGAAGAGAGGATCAAGGACCCGGGCCGCGCTTCGCGCGTCCACCGCATCGATGCCGTGCCGGGCGGAGAGAAGACACGTCGAGCTCGCCGTCGAAACACTCCCCATACTGAAGGTTCTCGTCGACTACCCGCCGAACACGCCTGACGTTCACATTACGTGTTGGTCGGACCTGGGCGTATCGCATGGGAATCGCAAGGTGTGTGCATCCAATTACCAATTACCAGGTCCACCTGGCCTTGGCGCCAGCTTGGCGCCAGGGAGCTACACCGTACGCGTCGAGCAAGGCTCTTCCGTCGCGACCCGCACCGTGACACTCGAAGTCGACGGCGGCGAGATTCGCCTCCCGTGATTAGGATTCAATACGAAAGAAGGCTCCACATGAACTGCTTCGTATCGCTCGCTCTCGCCGCTCTGACTCTCGGCTCGATCGCATCCGCCCAGACCACCTGGTACGTGGACACCGCCGCCACGCCTGGCGGCGACGGCAGCGCCGCGACACCGTTCGTCGCGATCCAAGACGGAATCGACGCCGCGGCTGTCGACGCGGGCGACGTCGTCCTCGTCGCGCCGGGTGTGTACTCCGAATCGATCGACTTCGTCGGAAAGAACATCCGCGTCGAACGCTGGGGAGCGGTCGGAACGGCCTCGATCGCGCCGAGCTCCGGCCGCGGCGTCACGATCGGCGCGCCGGACTGGGGGCTTTCCCAGGTGCTCGCGAACTTCGAGATCACGGGCGGCGACGCGGAGGCCTCGGGGCGCGGCGGCGGCCTGCACGTGTCGGGCGCGAGCCCGCACATCGACTCGTGCAACTTCATCGGGAACACGGCGACGACGCGCGGCGCGGGCGCTTTCATCGAAGCGGGCTCGAGCTGCCTCATCGAGAACTGCCTGTTCGAAGGCAACGCGAGCCTCGACCTCTTCGGCCTGCGCGGCGGCGGAATCCACGCGAGCGCCGGCGTCGTGATCCGGGACTCGATGTTCATCAACAACCGCGCCGCGAACGGTGGCGGCGCGGCAGGCAACGCCCAGTTCGAGGACTGCACGTTTCAGGGCAACGTCGCCGCCGGCAACGGCGCGGGCGCCTACGGCATCGAGGGCGTGCGCTGCCAGATCGTCGGCAACGTAGCCGGGATCTTCTCGGTCGGGGTCGGCGGCAGCGGCGGTGGCGCCTACATCAGCAGCCTCGAGGACTCGACGATCTCGGGCAACGGCGCCTTCGGCGACGGCGGCGGAGCGCTCCTGTGCTCGCTGACCGGCTGTGTCGTGAGCGGCAACGACGCGCTCGGCACCGACGGCAGCGCCACGGGCGACGGCGGAGGCGCGAGCCGGTGCACGCTCGTCGACTGCGTGTTGTCCAACAACTTCTGCGGGCGCGGCGGCGGCACCTACCGCGGAACCGCCACGGGCACGCTGTACCTCGGCAACTTCTCGGGCGGCAACGGCAACGAGGCGTTCGACACGGACCTTGCGCGCTGCATGTTCCGCGGCGCGTCCGCGAGCCTCTCGGTCGTACAGGACGGCAGCGTCGAGAGCTGCGTCTTCTGGGACAACGAGATCACCGGCAGCGGCAGCGTCGTGCGCGGCACGAATGTCTCCAACTCGATCGTACGCAACAACCAGGGCAGCCTCTTCGGCGCCGGCGTCGCCGTGACCTACAGCAACGTCGAGGGCGGCGCGGCCGGCACGGGCAACATCGACGCCCCGGCCCTGTTCTGGGATCCGGACGGAGCGCAGCCCGATTTCCATCTGCTCCCAGGCTCGCCCTGCATCGACGCGGGCGACCCGAACGCGCCGGCCGACCCCGACGGCACGGTCGCCGACATGGGCGCCTTCCCCTTCGACGCGACCCACTGCGGCCCGGGCTGTGACGGACCGATCGGGACGAGCTACTGCGGCCCCGCCAACGCCAACTCGACCGGCGGCCCCGCCGTGCTCGCGGCCGTCGGAAGCCTCGACGTGACGAACGCGACCGTGGTCCTGACCGCGACCGGCGTACCCGCCGGACGATTCGGCTACTTCCTCATGTCGCAGTCCCAGGACTTCGTTCCGCTGTTCGGCGGAAGCCAGGGCAACCTGTGCCTCGGCACGCCGCAGGTGCGCTTCTCGCAGGAGATTCTGACAGCACGCCCCGACGACTCGATGGCGTTCCGGCCCGATTTCGCCAACCTGCCGCAAGGCACGGTGTTCCAGGCGGGCGACACGTGGAACTTCCAGGTGTGGTTCCGCGACCAGAACCCCGGGCAGACGTCGAACACGTCGCAGGGGTTGTCGGTGACGTTCGTCTGAGCCAGACGCGATGAAGTGGCCCCTGGCGATCATCGCGGGTAGCTTCCTCCACGGCGCCGGTCTGGCAGACGACTTCTACGTCGACGTCACCCACGGCGACAACTCCAACGCGGGCACCTCGACCTCCGAGGCGTGGCGAACGATCACGCACTCGATGGAGCAGATCCCCCTCGTTGGCGCCCACACCCTGCACGTCTTGCCGGGCACCTACAGCGTTGGCACAGGGGAGATCTTCCCGATCGTCATGGATCACCAGACCGTCGAGATCATTGGCGTGAATGGAAGCTGCGAAACCACGATCGAAAACTCGGGATTCCTAGGCACGCTCGTCTTCATCGGAGAGAACGTCGGCGTACGGTCCATCACGATTCGAGCTGGCTGGTCGGCGATCTTGGCATCTCTTCCTGGGCCAGGATACGTCGACATCGAGCGCGTCGTCTTGGAGGCGGGCGGGACCGCACTCTCGGTAGGCCAAGGCAATAGCGGTGGCCCGTCCATTCCGGCGGAAGTGCAAGTTCAAGTGACGGACTCAGCGATCCAAGGCGGGCTGGGCCTCCAGTCGACCACCGACTACGACTTCGGACTCAACGACACGCTCACCGCGATCGTTCGGCGAACCTCGATCTCGGGTGCCGGCGCCTACGTCACGGTCGCCGGGAGAAACAACCGTGTCAGCGCGTCCTTCGAGGCGTGTCGCATCGAGGGCTCGACGTTGAATGGCGTCACTGCGGAGCGTACGGGTCAAGGCTCGGCCACTGACGTCTCGATCCGTGACTCCGTCGTTGCCGGGCACGCGGCGGACGGCATTCACTGTGCTCACTCGGGGTCTACCTTGACGATCGAACGCTCGACGATCGCGAGCAACGCCGCCAGCGGGATCCGCCAAGCGAGCTCGCAGTCGTCGACCGCCATCGAGGCTTCGATCGTGTTCGCAAACGGCGACGACCTCCAGATTGGCGGGACGTTGAACCTGTCCAACTCCAACATTGGCGACGGTGATCAGGAGGGAGCGAACGGCAACATCTCCGTCGATCCTCTCTTTCGTGGACCCGAAGAGGGCGACTTCCGCCTTGGATTCGCGACGGGCTGCGTCGACGCGATCATCGGGGCGTCGGGTTCGGATCAGGCCGGATTCGCGCGCGGGAACGATGGCAACCTGGACTTGATCCCCGCCGGCGACATGGGCGCCTACGAGCTACGAACGCTCTCGGCCGCCGACACGGCCAGCATCGGCAAGAAGCTCGGTATCGAGATCCACGCCGAGCCGGGGACCTTCACTGCTCTCTGGCTCGCGCGGGCGGCGCAGCTGCCCATTCCGAACTCGACTCCGTTCGGCGATCAGTGGATTCCCACTCCAAGCGAGCTCGTGGCGCAAAGAAAGGTCCTGAGCACCAACCCGATCGAGTACACGGTCTACGTGCCGAACCTGCCGGCGCTCATCGGTCGGCCGTTCACCTTCCAGGCACTGAGTCGATCCTCGACCGCGCCGGCGGGAGCCGCTTGGACCGACGCCGTCACCGTCACATTGACTCCATAGGACGCGAGGCTCAACGATCCTCGTCCTCGCCGACGTACCCGGCCGCCCGCAATGCATCCCGCACGTGCACGGGCACGTCGGGAACCCCGGGCGCCGCGGGGCGTCTTGCGACGGCCGCGCCGAGCTCACCCAGCATCACCCTGTAGCGCTCTCGCGCGGCCCCCCCCGCCTCCGAGCGGAAGCTGCGCTGCCCATTCCGCTCGCCCGGGTCGAGAGCGAGGTCGAACCAGACCTGCACGCCCTGGACCTGATCGTGGATCAGCTTCGTGTCGTTTCCGCGCACCGCGCTGAGGGCGCGGCCGATCGAGTACAGCTCCGACAGCGCCGGCCGCGCAGGCACCTCGTCGCCGCGCACGAGCGGCATCAGGCTCTGCCCCATCGCACCCGGCAACGGATCCACGCCCGCCAGCGCGAGCACGGTCGGTCCGACGTCGATGATACGCGTCTGCGCCTCGACCCTCCCGCCCGCGGGCACCTCGCCCGGGTAGCGTACGACGAGCGGGGTGCGGATCAGCTCGTCGTAGAGCGTCGTGCGGTGCGCGATGCCGCCGTGCTCCCAGAACTCGGTGCCGTGGTCGGAGGTCACGACGACGATCGTGTTCTCCGCGAGGCCCCACGCGTCGAGATCGTCGAGCAGCTTGCCGACGTGGTCGTCGGTCCAGCGGATCTCGCCGTCGTACAGCGCCCGCAAGTGGTCCTTGTCGCGCTCGCTGATGCGGTTCTGCACGATGTCCGGATCGAAGAAGAAGCCGCGCCCGTCGACGTCGCCCGCGTAGTCCGGGTCGAACATCGTGTCGTAGGGCGGCGGCGGCACGAAGTCGAAGTGCACGTCCCAGAAGTGCACGAAGCAGAAGAAGGGCTCGTCCTTCTTCGCCTGCATCCACTGGCGCGCCGCACCGTACACCTCCGGGTTGGTGACGCCCGTGTGCGATGCGCTCATCACGCCCGGGTCCATCGCCCAGCTCGCGGCATGGTCAGCCGCGAGTGGACCGGTGTGCGGCGAGGTGTAGCGGTAAGTCTCGAAGCCCTGCCCGAGTCCGAAAGCCTCGTGCAGATAGGGGCCCGCATAGAAGCCGCCCGTCGCGTAGCCGGACGCGCGGAAGCGCTCCGCCACCGTCGTGAATTCGGGCGCCAGCGCAGTGCCGTCGGCCTCGACGCAGCCGTGCACGGAGTCGCTGACGCCGGTGAAGAGCGCCGCGTGGGCCGGCAGCGTCCACGACGAGCTCGAGATGTGGTTCTCGAAGACGACGCCCTCGCGCGCGAGCGCGTCGAGCCGCGGCGACGTGTCGCGCCCGTAGCCGTAGGTACCCAGGTGATCCGGCCGCAGCGTATCGATCGAGATCAACAGGACGTTGGGCCGACCGACGCGCGGCTGCGTGACGGCCCCGCCACACGCGTGAGCGAGACAGGCCAGGGCGAGACCGGCCAGGGCGAGAGCGGAGCGCAAGGACCGCAGCATGGCGACTTCAGGGGCGTCGCGGCGCGCTGCGCCCGCCGTCGCGGATCTCCTCGAGACGCGTTGTGAGGCGCGCGACGACCTCGGGGTGCTCACCCGCCACGTCGTGCTCCTCCGCCAGGTCGGCCGCGAGATCGAAGAGCTGGTACGGCTCCCCGAACGGCTTGCCCTTGGGCTTCTGGCGGCCGCCAGAGCCGTTGCCCAGCACGAGCTTCCAGCGCCCGTCGCGTATCGCGAACATGCCCGCGACCGAATGGTGCACGACCGGACCGCCGCGGGCCGCGCCGATGCTGCTGCGCAGGATCGGAAGCAGGGAAAAGCTGTCCTCCGCCTCGTCGTCACCCAGCTCGGCGCCAACGACGTCGGCGAACGTCGCGTACAGATCGGTCAAGCACACCGTCTCCTCCGAGCGTGAGCCGGCCCGGACGCGACCCGGCCAGCGGACGAAGAGCGGCACACGGTGACCAGCCTCCCAAACGTCCGCCTTCGTCCCGCGCAACGCACCGTTCGCGCGGTGGCGGTCGGCGCGGAAGCCCTGCACCTGGGTCTTGTCGACGTGATCCTGGTGAGCCGGATCGTCGTAGCGATGCATGTACGAACCGTTGTCCGAGGAGAACACGACCAACGTCTCGTCGGCGACGCCGGCGTCTTCCAGCGCGGCGAGCACTCGTCCGACGCTCCAGTCGACCTGCGCGACGAAGTCGCCGTACTCCCCCAGCTCCGTCTTTCCTCGAAAGCGCTCGTGCGGCTGGGTCGGCTTGTGCGGAGCGGTCAGCGGCAGATACAGAAAGAACGGCTCGTCCTGCGCGGCCGCGTCCGCGACGAACGCCGTCGCCTTCTCCACCAGCCTGTCGAGCACACCGTCGATCTCGAAGTCGGCGGCGCGCGGACCGGCGCGGACGAAGTGCGGGAACTTCACGCCGGGCTGCTGAACCGACGGAGGCAGCGTGAACCGGTCGTCCTCGACCCAGACGTAGGGCGCCATGTCGAGGGACGCGCATACCCCGAAGTAGCTGTCGAAGCCGTGGTGGATCGGGCTGTCCTCGATCGTCCCCGCGAAGTCGATCCCCGGATCGCCGGACCACGGACTGCGGTCGGCCTGCGCCTCGTCGACGTAGGGCAGCTTCATGCCGAGGTGCCACTTGCCGACCGCCGCCGTGCGGTAGCCCGCGCCGCGCAACATCGTCGCGATCGTGCGGCGCTCGGGAGCGAGGAGGGGCGCGCTGTATCCGCCGAGCACCCCCTTCTTCAATCGCGTCCGCCAGCAGTAGCGACCGGTCAACAGCCCGTAGCGCGTCGGCGTGCAAACGGCCGAGGGCGAATGCCCGTCCGTGAAGGTCATGCTCTCGCTCGCGAGCCGGTCGAGGTGCGGCGTCGGGAGCGCCGAATCCGGCTGGAGCGCGTGCACGTCGCCGTACCCCAGGTCGTCGGCGAGGACCACGACGATGTTCGGCGGGGTCGTGCGGAATGTCCCTATTTGCTCCTCGGCCCCGCTGCTGGAGCAGCCTGGAGCGAGGAGCAGGGCAGCGAGAAGGCCGATTCGAGGCATGGGCGCGAACTTCATGCCGGCAACTATTACATCGATGCATCGACAGAGAGGCGCACTCCGTCTAGTCTTTTGATTCGCTCTATGGGGACGGTCCCCGCCGGCCCACTCGAACAACCGAGTTCAGAGATCATGAAACTAGCAGCCTCCATCGGCGCGACAGCAATCGTCGGAGCACTCGCGCTACCGCTCTCAGGCAAGCCGACGTCCGTCCGCATGGGCGACGTCAGCGTCGGCAGCACGCCCACCTTTTCCTTCAACGGCGCTCCGGTCAACGCGCGCGGGGTCAAGAGCCTCGCGGACATGCGCGGCAAGCCGGTGCTGGTCGAATTCTGGGGAACCCGCTGACCCCCCTGCGTCGGGGGGGCGGTGCCCTCCTCCATCAAGCTGGCGCGCGAGTACGGCGACGATCTCGGACTGCTCTTCGTCGAGTGCCAAGGTGCGACGCAGGACAAGCAAGAGGCCTTCGCTTGGAAGCAGAAGTGGATGGGAACCCAGGCGATGTGGACGACCGAACGGCCGTTCAACACGGGCTCCAAGGGTCTGCCGAACTTCGCACTGCTCTCGTCCGAGGGCGAAGTGCTGATGATGGGCAACCCGCTCTCGATGCACAAAAAGATCGAAGAGGCGATCGAGGCCGAGATCGCCAAGGCGAGGAAGGCTCCCTCCGACTCGCCCAAGTCCCTCAAGAGCGCCTGGAAGGCGTTCGGCAAGGGCGACTTCGGCAAGGCCGTCACGGCGGCGCGCAAGATCGCCGGCAAGGGCGGTGACGACGTGGAAGCCGCCAACGCCGCGATCGCGACGATCGAGGCTCGCGCGGCGACGAAGCTCGACCAGGTCGATCGCATGATCGAGACGGGCTTCGTGCTCGAGGCGAAGGGGGCCATGAAAGGCCTCGTCAAGTCGATGTCCGGACTCGAAGCCGCCGAGCGCGCGGCATCGATCGCGGAGCGCCTGGGCTCGGACCAGCTCAAGAAAGAGATGGACGCCGCGAAGGCGCTCACCAAGCTCGAAAAGGCGCTGAACGAGGACGGCTTCGAGCCCAAGATCGTCAAGCAGCTCGAGAAGTTCGCTGGCAAGCACTCCGGCACGAAGGCCGCTTCGCGCGCCCAGCACCTCGCGAAGCTCGCCGACTCGGTCTGAGCCGAGCTCACGCCCTGAGACACGCTGTCGCGCCACCGGGCGCGGCAGCGTTTTTTCGTCAGAAGCGGTCAGCGAGCCGGCGAACTCGTCGACGGGGGGAGGCAAGCCAGTCGTGACCTTCCCCGGGGAACTTCGGACACCCAACCAAGCGCGGAATGCGCGAGGATGGTCGAGCGCCTGCCAGGCCGCTTCGACGCCCTCGAGTGGCGTGCCCACCTGCCAGACGGCTTCGTAGTCGTCCTCGCACAGCGCCTTCTCGATCGCCGCCGCGAGACTCGCGTCCTGTTGTGCCCCCGCTGCCGGCGCCGCTGCACCCACTGGCGCCCACCCGGCAGCGACGAGCCCAGACCACGCGCGGACCTTCCGATTCGAACCAAACATCTTTCGCCCTCCTCGAACCTCCAGGCCAGCTCGGTCCCGGGCATCCCGGGAAGCGCCGCGCCGGCTTCGGAGCTACGGGCGCTGCTCGGGGCCGAAGCCCGCCAAAGGACGGCGAATCCCGATGGAGGCTCGGCTCACTCGTCCGTCTGCTGCTCCTGCTCTTCCTTCTTCTTCTTGCCGCCCTTGGGCTCGAAGAGCTCGATCGTGTTCCCCTCCGCCCCGACGATCTGGAACTTCGGCGCGATGCCCAGGAACTGGTTCTTCGTGATCGTGTTGCCGGTGGTTGGATCGCGGAAGAAGATGCCCATGTTGCAGCCAGGGCCGATCAGGTTGTCGGCAACCGTGTTGGTCGTGTTGACCCAATCGTCGTCGTGGTAGATCGTCATGAACTTGACGCCCCACCTGCAGTTGCGAATCACGTTCGAGTGCACGAGCGAGTCGAAGGCGTCGTTCACCGTCACGCCCACCTCGGCGCCGTCGACGTAGTTGCCCACGATCTCGCCTTGGCTGAAATGGTCGATCTCCATCGCCTGGGCGCGGATGTTGTGGAACGAGTTGTTGTAGATCTTGACGTCGCCGATGCCGTAGTAGCAGATCCCTCGTCCGTTGAGGTTGCGAAACTTGCAGCCGCGGATCGTCATGCCGTTGGTGATCGGGCGCCGGCTGTCCTTGTAGTCGCCGGTGATGTACATGCCGCAGTAGATCGTGTGACCGCGCACCGGTCCGCGACTGTGTCCTTCGATCTCGATGTTCTCGATGACGAGGTTCGGGCACGTGCGCACCCGAATGGCGTTGACATCGACGAGGACCTGGCAGCCCGCCGGGATCTCCTTGATGTGCGGCATGTACCTGACGTCGTCCCGGACGATCACGCGGTCCTCGAGGATCTTCTTCACCAGGATCTCGAGGCGCCGGTCGCCTCTGCCGTCGGCGTTGTAGAGCTGGTACTTCCAGTCGACCACCATGTCCTGCGGGCGGTCGACGAAGATCTCGCGCGTGCCCGCTTCGATCGGCCTCGTCGTGTACAGGATGGGCTCGGGATCCGGGTTGGCGAACTCGAACACCGTTCCAGGCATCCCCGAGACCGTCAGGTCGGGAATGTCCTTGATGTAGATCCGCTGCTCGATCGTGTAGCGACCCGGGGTGAAGCGCACCTCTCCGCCCCCCAGGAACTTCAGCGACTTGAAGACCGCGTTGGCGGACTTCTCGCCGCGCCACGGAACGAACTGAAAGCGCACGTCCCCGGGCTTACGCACGAACATGCCGCGCGTGTCCTGCTCGGGCCAGTCCTTCTTCGCTCCCTCCCCGTCCTTCTCGGGGCCCTTGGCCTCTCCCTTGCCAGTCTCCTGTCCGGCGTTCGCTTTGGTGCTGGTCGATCCAGCGTCGCTGCAGGAGACGAGACCGGCTACGGCGAGCAAGAGGAGGGCCAACGGGGTGCCGACATGGATTCGCATGCCGGTATTTAACGTCGAACCCGCGGCCCTGTCGACTCGCTCGCCCCTACTTCTCCTTCGGCGCCTCCGGGTCGCGACCCCACTCCGCCCACGATCCGTCATAGTTCGCAGCCTGCTCGTAGCCGAGCAGGCGCAAGACGAGGTACGTCACCGACGACCTCTGGCCCGAGTGTCAGTAGGCGTGCACGGCCTTGTCGCGCGCGAACGTGGAGTAGAGGGCGGCGAGCTCGGCCGGCGACTGGTACACGGGCACTTCGCCGGTCGTGAAGTTTTTCGTCCATTCGACGTGGACCGCGCCAGGGATCCGACCTCCGCTCCACTCACGGTCCGAGCGCACGTCGAGGAAGATCTTCTTTCCCACGCCGGCGATCAGGCCCTTCTTGGACGAAGAGCGCGCCGACTTCGCGCGCACCTCGAAGCGCGCCGGTCGCACCTCGGGAGTCTTCTTGGTCAGATTGCGCTCCTCCGCGACCCACTTCCCGATGCCCCCGTCCAGCACGGAGACGTGCGGGTGCCCATAGAGCTCGAGCGTCCAGAAGATGCGTGCCGCCGCGTGGCTGACGCCCTCGTCGTAGACGATCACGTGGGTCTTCGCGTCGATCCCCTGCTTGCCGAACAGCTCCGCGATGCGCTCGGGACCGGCGACCATTCCGCTCGGAGCATCGGCAGCGAAGGTGCTGGAGCGCGGGATGCTGACTGCGCCGGGAATGTGGCTGTCCGCGTAGGCGTCGGCGCTGCGCGCATCGACGATGCGCACGCCGGCATCCTGCCCATGCGCATGCAGCCACGCCGAGTCGACCAGGAGCCCGGGGTTCGCATAACGAACTTCCTTCTCCTGGGCGGGCGCGGTCGCCGGCTCTTGCGCGGACGCGCCGGCCAAGAGGAGGGCCGCGCAAGGCGCGGCGAATCGCCAGAGTGACTTCATGGCCATGAGTGATTCCATGAGTGATTCCATGGGTTTTCCGTGCTGCGTGGACGGGCCAAAGGTACTCGAAGACCCCGAGGTCGCGGTGCTACGATCGTGCGCGACACCTGTTCTGGAACTCTCTGGGCCTGGCAAGACGCTCAGGAGGAATCCAATGAAACGTTCGACGGTGTGCTCTGCCTGTCCCCTGGGCGCAATGCCCCCCGAACCCGATCCGCACCTCGAGCTCACACGCCATCAGCGCTTCCTCGAGCGGCTGGCGAGCGGACTCGTCCGAGACCCGAACGTCGCCGAGGACCTCATCCAGGAGGCCTACGTCGCGGCGCTCGAGCGACGTGTACTACCAAGCTCGCTTCATGCGCACCTCCAGTCTGCTCGGCCAGCGCGTACAAACGGGCACGGATGGCACTTTCACCCTGCACGACGTGCCCAAGGACCACGTCTACCTCTACGTCTCCGGCGCACGGGTGGGTGCGCGCTCGTTCTTCGACGACGGCGGCGCGCCGATGGGAGACCGTGGGCTCGAGCGACTCGACGACATCGAGCTCGTGCTCGCGCGACGGACCCATCTGCAGGTTCACCTCGCCGATCCGGCCGAGGCCGATCGGTTTCGCGTGCTCGACGCGCAAGGGACCGAGCTCCGCCTGTCCGAACGCATCGGCATCAAACCCTCCGCCGCCAAGCGCTCGAGCGGCGACATCGTCGATGGCCACTCGGCGGTCGTCTCGGTCCCCGATCACGGTGTGACGCTCGTGCTCCTGCGCGGCGAGGACGAGGTGCGGCGCGTGCCGCTCGAGCTCGCGCCCGACGAGCTGAACGAAGTGCGGTGAGTACCGAGCCCGCGCAGTAGTCAGCGCGCGACGGGGCGGAACGAACCGCCCATCGAGCTCGGTGAGCGGATCGCTTCGCGCGTCAGCGTGATCCGCAGCGTGCGCTTGCCGCGCAGCACGAGCAAGTCCACCGTGTCACCCGATCCGCCGAGCACACGCATGAAGTCGCGCTCCGATTCGAACTCCTCGCCCCCGGCACCGATCACCAGATCCCCCTCGCGGAAACCAGCCTTGGCGATGGCACCCGCCGCGTCGCTGATGCTGACGCGCAGCGCCGTCCGTTCGCGGTGTTCGAGCACGACGATCCCGCACGGGACGTCGACTTCGAGCTCGACGCGCTTGGAACCGCGCGCCTGAACGCGGTAGCGCCCCGCCGGCAGCTCATCGATCGACGCTCGCCGATCCTCGCCGAGCCGCGCCTCTTCACGCCCGAATGATCCACCCGTCCCGTAGACACGAACCGTCGTGCCGGGCGCGAGATCGGGTCCGTGCAGGCTGAGGCTGTAGAGTGCCGGAATCGTGAGTCGCACGCTGTTCGAACCGGCCTCGAGCTCGACGTCGACCGAGGCGATCTCGTTGTCGCTGCGGCGCCGGCCCGTGGACTGCAGGAGCAGGCGCACCTTGTAGGAGCCGGGTTCCTGGGGCGACAGCCGAAACACGCCCGCATCGTTGTTGTCAGGGCTCGAAGAGCGGCCATCTCCACGCCGCTGAATCCCGACGGAGAGCCTCCCCTCGTAGCCGCTCCCCACGTACCCGTCGATCGAGACCGTCACCTCCGCCGGGACGACGAACGTCGTCTCGACGCTCGTCTGCCCCTTCTTTAGCGGCACCGACTGTTCTCCGTACGAGTCGTGGCTGATGCGCAGCCCGAACGTCGTCTCCGGAGGAGTCGTCTCGAAGTACGCCGCGAACGCGTCACTGGGAACGTCGAGCAAGTAGCGCCCGTCCGCCATCCGCATCGGCTGCATGCCGTGGCGCGACGACCCGTCGGGACCCTTGTGGCTGAAGCGGAACGAGACGCCGTCCAGCGCCGCCCCGTCCGCGCCGCGGACCGTCGCCACGATCGAACGGGAGAAGTCGATGGCCGGCATCTCGAGCAAGCACTCCTCGATGCCGCTCCCGACCTCGACCACCTCGTGCACGCTGATCGGTGACGCGTAGGAGCGGCCGACGCCGACGACCCACTTCCCAGGCGGGAGGTCGACGAACTGAAAACCGGCTCCGCTGCGCAGGTACGTGTTTCGCTCGGACTCGCGCAGCCGCTCCAGATCGGGCTTCTCGGCGGCTGCAATCGGCATCGCGTATACGCGCATGGACCTTGCGCGCACGCCGTTGTCGGACTGGATCACGCGTCCCTGAATGCCCGATCGGGCGACGAGGTCGAAGCGCATCGGCGCCGGCTGGGCACCGGGCTCGGGCGTGTACACGGCGCTGGGGCTGCGGTACACGAAGGCATCGTTCGCGTCCTCGGACTCGAAGGGCACGGCGCGCGCGCTGATCTCGGTGCGCCGATCGCGGACGCGCAGGAGCGGCTCCGCGGGAGTCCAAGTGAACCGATTGCCACTCGAGCGTCCGCGCCCTCGATTGCGTTCGACGACGAGGACCGCCTCGTCGGGCTGCGAGCCGTCCGGCAAGAAGACCTCGACGGGGATCGAGACGACCGGGTCGCCTTGGAAGTCGACCGCCTGGCCGACGCGTGCGCGGTACGACAGCGGCTGCGACTCGAAGACCCAACCTTCCTTGTACGCGGTGACCTGCCAGAACGTCTCGTCGAGACCCTCGAAGCGAAACACGCCGTCCGCGTCGGTCCGCACTTCGCGCAGACGCGCGCGCCGGTGGGTGTGGTTCTTCGCGGCACGGCGGACGACGTCCTTCAGGCTCGTCAGCGGCGGAGGCCCTTGGCCGAGTGGCACGGACGTGCTGCTTTGTATCGTCACCGTCGGCTGTGCGCGCAGCACGACGTCGGGCAAGCCGACCCCAGCCGCATCAGCCACGCGCCCCCACAGAGCGCCGTCCCCAGGCCTTTCCTCGACTTCCTGTTGCGGCAGGGCCGCCACCAGGCCCTTCACCTGTTCCTCGCTGACGCGCTCGGGCGTCGCGTCGCGCACGGCGGGAGCGCGCTCCGCGGGTTCCGCCGCCGGCTCGGGGCGCTCCATGTTCGCGAGCGACTTCGTGGGCTCGACCGGCGCAGCGACCGAGGGATCGCCCGGACGGGCGGCTGCGAGCTCGACGTAATCGTCCCTGTCGGACAGGAACAAGCCGCCCAGCGCGGCTCCGAGGACGCCGCCGATCACCAATCCGAACAAGAAGGTGCTGCTCGACTTCTGCATGTTGGTCTTCCAGACGACACTCCGTCGCTCCCTCAGCATGCACGTCGAAGCGCCGCCTGGGAACCCGCGCCTGCCCCTCTCCGGTCGGGGATGGCTCTACGCTCTTGCCCCATGGGCTCGAGCGCCTCCATGGGCGAGGTTGGGGGCATGCTCATCCTCACCTCCGCGCGCCCCCCCGCCAAGCTCCTAGCAGCCCGTTGAAGAAGTGCTTCGGATGCAAGGGCGACAGCATCCGCGTCCGGTTGGCGCCTGGAAACGTAGGCGAATTCGTGGATTCGGGGAGGCTTTCAGGTGCCGACCGGGCGAGACCGTGAAGACGCGCCAGAAGCGCGCGTTCGCGCGGCTGCGTGAAGAGGTCGAACGCCGCGCCTGACCCGCGCCGCTGACCCGGACGCGATGCACCTCCGGGCCCGAGGGGGGGCGGCTATTCGAGCACGAGGTCGAGCTCGGTCCAACGGGCACGGAGCTCGACGTCTCGCACGATGCGCTGCGTGCCCTGCTCGAGGACGAGCGAGTACGCGCCGGGCGCGATGCCGTGTATGCGGTAGCGACCGTCGCCTCCCGTCCACGCGGATCGGTCGACCTCGTGGGGCCGCCCCTGCGCGTCGAGGAGCGTGAGGCGCGCGCCGAACGCCGCGGCTCCGCCCGGGCCGGTGATGTGGCCGCGCAGGCCCAGACCCTCTTCGAGCAAGACGGTCTCGTGCCACGCGCCGTTCTCGGCGAGCGTGAAGTCGCAGATCACCCGTCCCGGGCCCGTCGGCCGGGCCACGTGGCTCGACTCGGCGGAGACGCCGATGACGCCGCCGGTACGCCCGCGCGGGTCGCGCTGGAACGTCGCGTCGGCGCCGCCGACGCGGAGGCGATACGGACCGGCGTTCACGCCGCGGAAGAGGAACGAGCCGTCGTAGTTGCACCCGACGCGGCGCGTGGGGTGCGCGTCGTCCTGGCGCTCGAGCGTGACGATGGCCCCGGGGGCCGGACGCTGGTCGATCGAGCCGAGGACGAGTCCGCCGACGCTCCCGCTCGGAAAGTCGAGCTCGAGCCGCCCTTCCGGCGATTCCAGGCGGAGCGGGATCCGGACGGAATCCGCGTGCGTGCCGACGTTCACGTGACCGGCGACGTCCAAAGGGAGCTCGGCCCGGAAGCTCCCGTCCGGATCGGTCCGCAGCTCGGCACGGCTCTCGTCCTCGAACACGAAGCGTAGCGCGACGTCGGCGACTGGATGTTCTCCGTCGCGGACGGCACCCGTGAACCAGGCGCGCGCGCCGGGGACGGCGCCGAGGATCGCTTCGACGCGCGCACCGGGGGACAGTGCGAAGCGCGCTGCGGCCACGCGTGCACGGGGAGCGCTCAGGTACGGCGAGCGCAGGTGCACCATCCACGCACCCGGAGCCAGCTCGAGCCGGGCGGCACTCCCAGTGGAGTCCAGCGAGTCGGAGTCGAGCGAGGTGAAGTCGAGCGAGGTGAAGTCCACGAAGAAGTCCTTCTCCGCGCGCCGCAGCGACGACGGGTCGTAGCTCGGCGGCAGGCCGCCCGCGAGACGCAGGACGAGCTCGGCGCGCGGCTCGTCGACGAGCTCGAGCTCGCCCGGATGGGGGAGCCGCACGGCGACCGGCGCACCGATGGTGCCCGTCGCCGTGCGCCGGCACGCGAGCTGGTACTCGCCGGGGGCCAGGCTGTCGAGGGCGAAGCGGCCGCCGGTGTCGGTGCGGGTGCGCGGACGGGGGTCCTCCAGGAGCTCCAGGTGTTCGTTGCGCAGGAAGACGTCGGCTTCCGCGATCGGCGCGCCGCGCTCGTCGAGGATGCGGCCGCGCAGCGTCGCGAGCGCATCGAGGCGCACGGCGTGTTGCACCGTCTGAGTCGCGTGGAGGTGCAGAGGCAGGTGGAAGGGCGCGTGTCCGTCGGAGCGGACGACGGCGAGCCAGTTGCCCGGCGCCAGGTCGGCCAGCGTCGTGCGTCCCGCCGTGACGTTCGCCGTGCGCTGGAACCAGTCGCCCTCGAGACTAGGCAGCTCGCGTCCAGTGCGCCTCAGCTTGACCCGCCCCTCGACGGGACCGCCCGCGGCGTCCAGCACCTCGAGCTCGAGTCGTGCACCGGCGCGAGCGACGACACGCAGCGGCGCTCCGTCCGGCGCGAGATCGCGCAGCTCGGCGATCAGCGTCCGGGTCTCGCCCGATCCGATCGCTGCGAGCCGGTAACGCTGTTCGCGCAGCCCCGAGATGTGGAACGTCCCGTCGCCCCTCGCGCGAGCGGTGTGCAGCGTCTGTTCGGGGTCGGCGAAGCGCAGCCACTCACGGTCCTCTGGGTAGGCCGAGAGCGAGGCGCCCGGCACGGGATCTCCATGTTCGTCCACGACCGTCCCGCGCAGGTGGCCCTCGGGCCGCAGGCGAAGTACGAGCCCTTCGTGCAGGCTGCCGTGTTCGACGCTCTGTAGGACCAGCGCGGCATTGACGTAGCGCGAGCGCTTCACGACGAGTCGTACCTGCCCCGGGCGCAGGCCCTCGAACCGGAATCGACCGCCCGCGTCGCTGATCTGCGGACCAGCGGTGTGCGATCCGGCCGAGACCGTGACGCGTGCGCGCACCGGATCCCCGCTCGCATCGACGACCGTGCCCACGAGCGTCGCACCCGGGCCGGCCGTGATGGGGAGCTCGAGGCTCCCGCCGGCCTCCGCGGTCACCCAGAACGTGCGCTCCACCGGCGCTACGCTCGGGCCCGCGCAGTGCACCCTCCAGCTCGAGCCTGCCGGCAACGGGCCGAAGCGCACGGAGGTGTGCGCCGCGAGCTGCACCTCTCGTTCGAGCTCGGTCTCGCTCCCCGCGTGCGTGTACGCGAGGCGCAGCTGGGCCGTGCTCGCGATGACGCCCGGGTGCGTGCTGACCAGGACGTGCGCGACGACGCCGAGCGCTGGTCGCAGCACGAGCTCGCTCTGCGCCCGCACCCGTATCCTCTGTTCGGCCAGGAACAGGTGGGCGGACTCGAGCCGCAGGCGACCGCGCAGCGTGCTCGCCGCGAAGATCGCCTCGAAGCTGCCGTCCGCTTCGACGGCGACGCGTCGTTCGCGCGCGCCGTCCGCGAACCGGCCGCCGCGGCACACGACGGCGAGCTCTTCGTCGGGGGCACCAGCGGGCACCGCGACGTGGCCGGCGATGCGCAGGACGTCTTCGCTGGCCGGTTCCTGGGCCTGCGCCAGGGACAACAGGCAGAGCAGGGGGAGGAGGAGGAGCATGATGCGGTCCACGACAGGCCTTCAGGGGAGCCTACGACCCGCGGTCACGCGGATTCACCGGACTTGCAGAGAGCTGAGCGGGTCCCGGAGTTCCACCGCGCGAGTCCGTACAGCACTGGTCGCACCGACTCCCAGTCCTCGACCGAGCCGCTCTCGAGCGCCCCCCAGCTGTGATCGCTCGTAGGCGGGGGTGGAAGGGGCGGCACTCCCACAGTAGCGGCGACCTCTTCGGGCTCTCACCGCAAACGCAGGACGACGCGCTTCTCCGGCTCGCCCCGTAGGCGTACACGCTTGTTCGCGCTCCCGCCGCCGACCCCCTCCGCGCGTACGCGGTAGGTGCCCGGGGCGAGCGGTCCGTAGAAGAGCTCATGCGGCGAGCGCCCGCTCGTGAGGAAGCGTTGAAGGTCGTCTGGGCCGAAGAAGGATTCCAGGGGCCTTCCGGACGCGTCGACGACGCGCACCGTCGCCGCGGTCGGCTCGCCCTGCGAGTCCTTGAGCCGGACGGCGATGATCGTGCCCGGAGCGAGCTCGAGTGTGGCCTCTGCGGTGCCCCCGGAGGGGACCGTGATGCGCTTGCTCTCCTCGCTCGCGAGCTCACCGCGCCGCGCGATCAGCGTGTATTCGCCGGGGGCGAGGCCCGAGTACAGGACACGTCCGTCCGGTCCCGTTGTCGCGACCGTCAGGCCTTCCTGCACACGCCCCTCGGCGTCACGCACGAAGAGCGCGGCATTCCCGGCGTGCGAACCACCGGGTTCGCGCACCGTCGCCGCGATCGAGCCCGGCAGCGGCAGCTCGAAGTCGAGCGTCAGGGCCTCGCCGTCCGCGAGCTCGACGCCGGAGCGGATCACCCGCGCGAACGAGGCGCGCTCGTCGGCGTTGAGGAACGCCGCCCCGCCCGCCGCGACGCGGTAGGTGCCCGGTGCGATGCCCGTGATCGTGTAGTGCCCCGAGTCGTCCGCGCGCAGCTCGGCGAACGCGCCTCCGTAGAGGCTGTCCGAGCGCAAGGGCCCGTCCGGCGAGATGCCGACGCGCGCGCCCGCGGCCGGCCGGCCATCGGGGGCCAGCACGGTTCCCGAGATCACGCCGAGGGGCAGCTCGAAGTCGAGCCGCGCATCGCCGGCCGCCGGCACTTCGCGCAGGAATTCGATGACGTTGTGCTCGCCGGGGTGCGTCATGAACGTCTCCACGGTGACGATCCAGGCGCCCCCCCTCGGCAGGTCGAGCTCGTAGCGACCGTCGTCGAGAACGGCGTCCACCGCGTCGGCGAAGCGGCCGCCGGAGCCGGGGTAGAACTTGATCATCGCATCGGTCTGTGGCTCGTCGCCGTGGGTCACGCGGCCAAAGACGCGCACCGACGCTTCAGGCTCGGCGCCCAGGAGGACCTCGGTGTGCACGCCCTCTTCGACGTTGACCTGCTCGTAGAGGGCCGCGCTGAGCAATTTGCCGATGCCGCCGCCTTCCCCCGACGGCACGAGGTCCCGGTCCGCGTCGAGTGCGAGCACGACCCACGGTCCGGGAATCACGTTGTCGAAATGGAAGCGACCGTCGTCGCCGACCGTGGTCTGCCGTGCGTCGTAGGAACCCAGTCCCCACTGGACCAGGTTGACGAGCCTTCCGGCTGCGGCCTCTCCGCGCTCGTCGAGCACTTCGCCGCCCACGGTCCCGCCAGCGGTCAACGATAGGACGACGCCCTGCACGGTCGCGCCCGCCGACGTGTCGACCGCGACGGGGGTGCCACGGCAGTAGCCCTCGGCGAGCGCCGCGAGCTGTACGACGGCCGGAGGCACACCCTCGAGGCGGAAGCGTCCCTCCTCGTCCGTCGTCGTCGAGCGCGGCGCGGGCAGACCCGTGACGAGCTCCTGGAGCTCGGACAGGCCCGGGTCGACGCGCACGGTCGCGTCGGCCACGGCCGCGCCGCTCGTGTCGTGCACGACGCCTTCCACCGCGACCGATGCGTGCAGCTCGAGCCGCAACGCGCCCGACTGCGGGAGCTCGACGAAGACGTCGGCGATCTGCGCGTGCCCGGCTGCCTCGGCCGCGACGCGCCAGCGTCCCTCGACGAGCCCCTCGATCCGGAAATGGCCGTCCGTCACCTTGAAGCTCTCCCGGCGCCACGCGCTCCCGGTGTCGCCGAGCGGCCCCTGCGTGATGCGGGTCGCGCGCACGTCGAAGTCCGTGATCGCCGCGCCGCTCGCCGCGACGACTTCGCCGACCAGCGTGAGCGGCGGGTTGAGCGTCAGCGCGATGTCCTGCGCACCGGGTTTGATCGCATCGCGCTGGGCACGATGCGGCGCGGACGCACCGTCTGGCTGCACCTCGACCGACAGCACGAACGGACCTCCGCCGAGACCGGTCATCGTGAACGTGCCGTTCGGCTCCGTGCGCGTCTCCGCGCGCGCGCCGCGCAGCGCCTGGAAAGCGGTCGGACCGACGCGGTACGCAGGATCGTAGCTGGCGACGACGGGCACGTCGGCGGCCGGCCGGCCGTCGGACCAGCGCACTTCTCCCGTGATGCGCTGCCCGCTCCCGAGCTCGATCACGACGCCGTCGACCACGCCGCCCTCGGTGATCTCCACCGGGCGCGCTCGGTTCTCGAGGTACCCGGGCGCTTCGGCGAAGAGCTGCATCGTCCCGGGCGGGACCCAGCGCAGCTCGAAGCCGCCGCTCGCATCGGCGGTGGCCTCGCGCGCCAGCGCGCCGTGGGCGCCGAAGGGACCGCTCTCGAAGTGCGCCTTCACGCGCGCGTGCGCGAGGGCCTCGCCTTGTTCGTTCACGACCCGCCCGCGCACCGTACCGCCGGGGGTGAGCTCGATCGTGCACGACTCCTCCGCGCAGGCCGCGACGGGCCCGAGGACGAGGCGGCGCGCGGAGAGCGATGCCGCAGGCCTCACGAGGACTTCGTACTCGACGTGCGCGGGAAGGGCGGACACCGTGAACGCGCCGCCGGGTCCGGACTCGAGGTCGACCTCGAAACGCGGCGCGTCCGCGACGCGCGACTGCATGCCGAAGCGGTTCGTGATCTCGACGCGAATGCCCGCCAGCTCGCTTCCGGCCGGGCCGGCGAGCTGTCCTGTGAGTCGCGTGCCGGCGAGCGCCTCCAGCTCCGGCGCCGCGTCGAGCTCCACGGTCTCGGATGCGTAGACCTTGGGACCGCGCAGCGCCAGGTGCACGTCGACCGCGTCCTCGGGCAAGACGAGGCGGAAGGTGCCATCGGCCGCGACCGCAGCGCGCGCGAGGAGCTCGGCCTCGAGCTTGCGCTCTTGATCGGGGTCCCACGGCGCGCGCGCCAGGCGCTCCGCCAGCTCCGTGTACGTGGTGGGGGCGCGCAGCGCGAACACCTCGGCGCCGGGGTCGGGACACGCGTCGGTCCAGATGGCGCGTCCGGTCACGACACGCGTCGCGGCTTTCGCCGGGTCCGCGTAGACCGGTGCGCGCGTCTCGCGACCCCGAGTGGGCGCGTGCTCGCTCGGGGCGGCGGGCGCAGGTGCGTCCGGTGTGCCGGCAGCACCCGTGCCGCGCGCGAGGGCCGCGGTCTCGGTCTCCATGCGCGTATCCGTCTTCCACCACACGATTCCACCGGCCAGCGCCAGGGCGACGGCCGCTCCGATCCATACCTTCAGTCCCACGATGCCTCCCATGAGAGCGGCGGCTTTCAGGCCGCCTGATGTCACGATCCACTGGGAAGGCAGCTCCGCGAGCGGCGCGAGGGCCGCCATCCACGCACCGCGGTCACCGTCGAAGCGCACGTCGAGGTCCTCGCGCAGCCGCTCGAGCGCGCGCGAGATCCGCCACCGGACGGTGCCGGCGGGGACGTCTTGGGCGCGCGCGATGTCCGCGGCCGAGAAGCCGTCGATGTAGCGCAGGAGCACGGTCGAGCGGAACGGCTCCTCGAGTCGCGACACCGCCTCGACGAGCAGGCGCTGGCGCTCGACGCGCTCGGCCAACTCGTCGGGCGAGGGCACCTCGGGTCTACGTCCCGTCTCTCGCTCGCGAATCACGCGGCTCGACTCGCTGCGACGTTGCTCGCGCAGTCGGCTCCTCAGGACGCGTGCGAGCCAAGCGCGCGGCGGGCTGCCGTCCTCGCGCGGCCGCGCGAGCGACGCCAGGAGGGTCTCCTGCGTGACGTCGTCGGCGGTCCCGGGGTCGCGCACCAGGCTCCGCGCGAGTAGCGCGGTCCAGCGCATCGACTCCAGGAGCTCGTCGGTCTTGGGCGTTCGAAGCTCACCTTCCATTCGTTGTTAGGGAGGCACACGATGCGACAAGCGTTGGCGGAATGTGCTCGCTCTTGGACTTTGGGCCGGATCAGGGTCGTGGGGTCTTCGGTGGGAAGAAGAAGCAGAGGAAGGCCAGGCCCTCGACCGGTTCAGCCAGTGTACATGCCGCATCTCGGCCGGCGAATCGCGGTACGGTGGCGGCATGCCCTGTCCCACCACCGCCCTCATCGCTCTCGTTCTCGCCGCGTCTCCGACCCAGGACCCCGCGCTCTGGCATCAGTTCGACTTCTGGATCGGGGAGTGGAGCGTGCAGAATCGTCATCTCGAGAACGACGGCACCTGGCGTGACGGTGACCGCACGCGGGCGCGGATCACGCCCGTGTGCGCGGGACGCGCAGTCCTGGAGGAGTGGGCGGGACCGTTCCGCGGCGGCTTCATGAACGGATTCAGCCTGCGGGCCTACGATGCCGAGGCGGAGCAATGGAACCTGCTCTTGAACTGGACGATGGACGGCAACGGCTCGTTCGGTCGCTTGACGGGTGCGTTCCAGCACGGCCGGGGCGAGTTCTTCTTTCCGTCGGGCAAGACGTTGAACCGCTACACGTTCTCCGACGCGCTGGCGGACACGGTGCGTTGGGACAGCGCGACCTCCAAGGACGATGGCGCGACTTGGCGCACGGACTGGATCATGGCGTTCTCGCGCACGCACGCGGCGGCGGAGACGACCGAGGAGCGCCTGTTCGCTAGCGATTGGACCGAAGGAATCCTCGCTCCTGGCGCGGACGCGCGGGCGATGGACTTCGTGCTCGGAACCTGGGAAGGCGAGCAACGCGACGTGCGCGCGGGCACGACGGCGCGCGCGCGACTGCGCACGAAGACGATCAACAAGGGCTGCCTCGTCATCGATGCGTTGAGTGTCGGCGAGAGCGAGGAGCGTTTTGGCGTGCGCGGCTGGGTGCCGGGCGCCAAGCGCTGGGAGGGCTGGCACCTGAGCGCTGGCGACACGCGCCTTGTGTCGTCCACGGGCGTGCGGGCGGACGGCGCGATCGCGTTCACGGGTGGAGCGGCGGACGCGCGTTGGACCGAGACCTGGTCCGCGCCCGCTCAGGGCGAGCTGCGCATCGAGCTCGTGCGACTCGACGCAGCGGGCAAGCCCGGTGACCCCACGGTCGTGACGGAGCTGCGCAGCGTGCCTTGAAGCGAGAATCCGTGCGCCGCACTACCCCGAGCAGATCATGGGAGCAGCTTGGCCAGGCGGCCTACGTCGATCGCTACGTGCTCGCGGACGCGACCCACTACCGGCCCGATGGCCCGCGGCCGCACGTCGTCGTCCTCGAGATGATGCAGCGCGCCTTGGTGAAGGAGCCGCAGGTCGCCGCGACCCGCAACCTCGTACGCTGGATGCGTCCAGGGGGCTTGCTCGTGCCCCAGAGCATCGCCGTCGACGCCGCCGTCGACGCCGTTATCGACGCCGGGCGACACGTCGCGCGGCTGATCGATCTGAACGTCGAGAGTGCGCGGGAGCCGCTCGAGCCGGTCCGCGTCACCCTTCCCGGCGGCGTACACGTGGTCGAGCTGCGCACGGAGATCGTCGTCTCGGACGGGATCGGGCTCGGGCGCGGGGACTCGGGTCTCACTCTGCCGCTCGTGCTGCCGCGGCCCGCGGGCGGGCCGGTCGAATTCTCGTACCGAATGGGGAAGCGGCCGGGCTTCGAGATGTCGGTGTGGAGCTCCGAGTGAACGTAGCGGACCCGGCCAGAGGCCGAATCCGCTGTTCTTACCCCGCTGTTGCATAACCTCTTCCCGAGTAGAGCATCGAGGGCCCGGAAGGGCCCTCGATGCTCTACGTTCAGGCGAGTCGCTGGAAGTCACCAGCGGTGATGTTCGGGCGAAGTCGACCTGATTGGTCCCTGAGCCCGAACAGCGCCGCTGGTGGCTGCCAGAGGCCGCATGACGGGAAGAGGTTATGCAACATCGGGGCTTACTCGTCGTGCTCGACGACTCAGTTCCGCGCCGGATACGTACCTTCGAGCGCGATGAGGTAGTTGATCGCCTGGAAGGGGGGCATGTTGTTGTGCGCGTGTCCGCCACCGACGGTCGTGAGCGTGTCGACGTTCATCAACTTGTCGGGCGTCCCGTGGAAGAACGGGTTGTCGGGGTCCGCCGCCATGAAGTTGCCCGACGGGAAGTTGGTCGAGCCGCGCTGGTCGGTGCAGTTCACGTGGTGGTTGTGGGCCGGCAGCTGGTTGACGGTCAGCGTCTCCGACTCCGATCCGCTCTTCTCGCCCAGGTGACGCGTCGTCAGGCCCGGACCGGACCCGGGGTGCATGGCGAATCGACCGCGCAGGTCGGGCAACGCGAACGTCGTGCGTCCGTCTCCGCCGTACGTCGTGCCGAGGATCGAGAAGAGCGCTTGATACTGCGAGATGGACAGCAGAGACCCGTCGCAGAGGGCCCATTTGCGGGGGGCGAAGTTGCCGGCGAACTGAATGATCTGACCGATGAACGGTTCCATGGAGTAGCTCCTGATGTGAAAACCCGTCTTGGCAGGCGGGGTCGTTGGGAAGAACAGGCGCGAGCTGGCTACCCGTCGCCGAAAGGGCGAGCAATCCAACGCGCGAGCGAGCCGACACGTCTACCCGTTTCCTGCCGTTTGGGAGGAACGCACAGCGAAAAACCGATCCACACGCAGTAGGTATTCACCCGACCAATCGATCCAGAAGCTTGCAAGGCACGAAAAAAGGCGCTGCGCGTGGTCACCGCGCAGCGCCTGCGTTCGTGTCGTGCCCGCTCGGGCGAACACGGACTCTATTCAGGCGAACACCGACTCCTTGCCGAGGTCCTTGACCAGCAAGTAATAGAAGACGGGGCGCAGCTTGTTGACGTTCGATTTGCCGATCTTCTCGGCCGCGCGGTCGATCGCTCCGTCGAGATCCGGTCCGTCGGCGCAGCCGAGCTTGCCGACGAGGAAGTTCTTCTTGACCGTCTCGACCTCGCCCTTGTCCGCCGTCGCGACAGTCCCGGAGTCCTTGTTGTAGATGGAGGGACCGAGGGACTTAGCGATCGCGGTCAAGAGGTTCTCGTCGCAATCGATGTTCTGATCCGCCATCTGCTGCTTGCACTTGGCGATGACGTCGTCGAATTGGCTCATGGGTAGGGAATAGGAGGATAGAAACGGGCCGGGGAGACCCCGGAGTAGAGGCGGAGAGTGTCATTCCGGGGACCCGGATGCGAGTACGTAAGGGGGGGCAGTTAGGCCAAAAAAGTGGCTCTCCGACACCTTTAGTGGGTGAATCAGGGCCGGGTTCGAGGCCGCCCCAGGAGA
>JAAELL010000490.1 GCA_024226735.1 bacterium
GGTCAGAGAGGGTGGCCGCGTGATCTCGATGGCGGTCGTCCTGGCGATCGGCGTGGGCGAGGACGGCACGCGCAGCGTGATCGGCATCGACGTGGGCCACACCGAGGACGAGGCCTTCTGGACGGGCTTCCTGCGCACGCTGGTGCAGCGCGGCCTGGGTGGCGTGCAACTCGTCGTGAGCGACGCGCACGCGGGTCTGCGCAACGCGATCGAGAAGGTCCTGGTGGGTGCAAGCTGGCAGCGCTGCCGCGTGCACACGATGCGCAACGTGCTGACCCACGTGCCCAAGCAGCAGCAGGCCATGGTGATGGCGGCGGTGAAGACGATCTTCGCGCAGCCGAGCCAGCAGGAGGCGCACGCGCAGCTCGCCCAGATCGTGGCCACGCTGCAGAAGAAGTGTCCCAAGGCCGCCGAGGTGCTCGAAGGGGCCGCGGACGACGTGCTGGCGTACATGGCGTTTCCACCCGAGCACTGGCGCCAGATCCACTCGACCAACCCGCTCGAGCGCCAGAACAAGGAGATCCGGCGCCGCACGCGCGTCGTGGGGATCTTCCCCAACCGCGCGTCGCTGTTGCGGCTCGTCAGCATGCTCATGGCCGAGCAGCACGACGAGTGGCAGGCGGCCGAGCGGGCCTACATGAGCCAGACCTCGATGGCCAAGGTGGTGGAGTCGCTCACGCCGCCGCCGAGCTTGATGAAGGAGGTGGCCACCGGGTGAACGCGACCGCGCGGGAAGAGGGCTGCGCTCGGCCCTTCGGGCCTCGCTTCGCCCTCTTCCCGCGCTGGACTACAGACCGACGACTCGCAGATCGAATCTCCACACTTGACGGGACACCAACAGCGCGGCAGTCCACAGCGGAGCCGCGTCTCGCCCCGAGTGCAACGGATACATCGTCCGTGGGCCACGCAGGCCCTGCCATCGACACAGACGTCGCTCAGAACGAGAACGTCGCCAAGGCGCCCCCCGGCACGCCCGGAGACGGCTGCCACGGGGAAGCCGACCCAGCAGCCTCCACTTGGGGGACGGGATGAC
>JAAELL010000491.1 GCA_024226735.1 bacterium
GCCCCCACACGAAAGCGGCTCGGACAAATGCGCCGAACTTTCGACTCACACCACTAGAAGAGCGCTTCATGGTCGTGCGGATGAAGCGCACCGCCCCGTTCGCGGTGTGGACGTTTCCGGCGCGAGAGAGCCTCGTTGTCGTCAACAGTGTCGGCAACCCCTCGATTCGCTCCGTCGAGCTGTCGGTCGGGCGTCTGTTCGGCCGCTGGAACCAACTCGGACGCTTCGACCTGGTGTACTCCGCCGGCCTCTACGACTACCTCGAACCGTCGCTCGCGCGACGTGCGCCTCTACTCCGAACCCTACGACTCGATCGGCTACGCGGAGGTGACGCGCGGGCGCGGCGCCCCGTGGGACGGCTGAGCCAGATGCTCGCTCAGGTGAGGCCCAGCTCGCGGGCCATCGCCTCCGCTTCGCTCGTGATCGTACCCAGCAGCTCTCGCAGCTCCTGCATGCTCAGTCGCACGAACGGCGGCAGGCGATCGAGCACCGTGGCGCGCAGCGTGTCGTCGTCGGACGCTTCGAGTGGCGGCGTGCCGGGGATGACGGACGAGAACATTGCGAAGTCCGCCACCTGCACGACGGCAGTGAGCTTCAAGACCTTGTCGTCGAGCTCGGGCGGCAGGTGTCGGTGGTGGCCGCGGATCACCTGCGCGATCGGTTTCGGCAAGGCCCAATGATCACAGGCCAGTCCGCCGAGTTTGGTGTGGTCGACGCCGCAGATTGCCCGCTCCATGGCGAGCAAGCTGTCCGGGCCGTCCCAGCAGCCCTCGTCGACCGCGCGCAGCTGGTCGGGCGCCTCCATGAACATGACGAGCCGGCCCATGTCGTGAAGCAGTCCGCACGCGTAGGCCTCGTCTGGAGTGACGTCGGGGTCGCCGCCGTGCCGGGCGAGCTCGCGCGCGGCGATCGCGACTTGGATCGCGTGCCGCCAGAGGCTCTTCTCCCACGGGTCGCGCGGCACGAAGACGCGCGTGACGCCTAAGGCCAGCAGCAGGTTGCAGGCCTCCTCCGCCCCGATGCGCGCCAGTGCCCCCGGTAGGGTCGTGATGGGTTCGCGGCTGCCACTTGCCGCGGAGTTGGCCCGGATCAAGAGACGGACCGAGTAGTTCGGCTCGGCCTCGACCGCCGACAGCACGCTGTCGAAGAACCGATCGCCCTCACGGTCGAGGGTCATCAGCTTGGCCAGGACCGACGGCAAGACCGGCAGCTCGTCGAGGCGCTTTTGAAGCTTCGTGTGCAGGACGGGGTCCGATGCCGGGGCCATTCGATCCATGTCGGCAGGGCAGGCCCCGGCGCTGAGTGCTCCAAGCGAGCGACTGGAGGTTTGTTCGCCCCCGTACCATCCGTCGGAAGATTCTTCGCACAATGGAGGCGGGGGAATCGTCATGGATGCTGCTGTTCGTATTGGCGCCTTGCTTTGTTCGTTCGGTCTCGCCATCGCTCGGGACTCTGGAGTCGACTTCGACGTCGATACGGACAGGACGAGGCCGCTCTCGGTCTTCAGCGCGCTGGCGTCCTGCTTGCCGAGCAAAGCACTCGCTCCCCACGCGTAATCGGCACGCCGTGCTCGAGGTTGGCGAGCCCGTAGCCGCGGTCGAACAGCTCAATCCGAAAGGGAGACGCGCCGCAGCCGCAGGCTGTTCAGGACGACCGACAGGGACGACATCGCCATCGCCGCTGCCGCCCACTGGGGAGGGATGCTCCAGCCGAACAGGGGCTCGAACGCACCGGCCGCCAGCGGCAGGCCCGCGGCGTTGTAGGCGAATGCCCAGAAGAGGTTCGCGCGGATCGTCACCATCGTCTTGCGCGCGAGCCGCACGAGCACCGGCAGCCGCCGCAGGTCGCTGCCGAGCAGCGCGCAGTCCGCCGCCTCGAGCGCGACGTCGGCGCCGCCGCCCATCGCGATCCCGACGTGCGCCGCCGCGAGGGCTGGGGCGTCGTTGATGCCGTCGCCGACCATCGCGACGGGCTCGCCCGCCCCCTGGAGGGCGCGGATCACGTCGCTCTTCTCTTCCGGACGCAGTCGGCCGCGCGAGCGATCGAGATTCCCGAGCGTGTCGGCGAGGCGTGCGACCGCAGCCTCGTGATCGCCCGACAGCACCTCGAGCCGCAGGTCGAGCGCGCCGAGCTCAGCGAGTGCTTCGCGGCTCTCGGGGCGCGGCTCGTCGAACAGACCCAGGGCGGCGATCAGCGCCCCGCCGCGCTCGACGAGCACGGGCGTCTCGCCGCGCGCGGCGACCGGCGCGATCAGGGCGTCGATCGCATCCTGGGCGTGATCGCGCGCGAGCGCGCCGCGCGGACTGCCCAGCCAGATCTCGATGCCGCCGACGATGCCGTCGACGCCGCTGCCCGGATCCGCGTGGAAGCCGGCGACCGGAGCGAGCGTCAGACCGCGCTCGCGCGCCGCGTGCACGATGCCCTTGGCGAGCGGCTGCTCGCTCTTCGTCTCGAGCGCGGCCGCGACTGCGATCACCTCGTCCTCGCTCGGCGCGGCTGCGCTGCGCTCGACGCTGACCAGGCGTGGCTCGCCCGCGGTCAACGTGCCCGTCTTGTCGAACACGAAGCGGCGGACGTCCGCGAGGCGCTCGAGCGCGGCCGCTCCCTGCACGAGCAGGCCCTCGCGCGCCCCGCGTCCCGTCGCGACCAGGATCGCGGTCGGCGTCGCCAGGCCGAGCGCGCACGGGCACGCGATCACGAGCACCGTCACCGTGTGCTCGATCGCGGCCGCGAGGCCACCGGCGAGGACCCACACGAGGAAGGTGAACATCGCGAGGCCGAGCACGATCGGTACGAACACGGCGCTGACCCGGTCGGCGACCTTCTGGATCGGCGCACGCGAACCTTGAGCACGGTGCACTGCGTCGGTGATCCGGCCTAGCGCCGTGTCGGCGCCGACGCCCTGGGCGCGCAGTGTCAACGCGCCCGCACCGTTCATCGTGCCCGCATGGACGCGCTCGCCCGGCGCGCGCTCGACGGGGAAGCTCTCACCCGTCAGCATCGACTCGTCGACGGTCGACTCGCCGTCGATGACGAGTCCATCGACCGGCACGCGCTCGCCCGGCCGCAGGAATACCGTCGCGCCGGGGCGGACCTCGGCGAGCGGTACCTCGACTTCTTCGCCGCCGCGCAGGATCCGGGCGCGTGGGGGCTCGAGGTCGAGCAGGGCGCGCACCGCGTCGCTGGCGCGCATGCGCGCGCGGCCCTCGAGCCAGCGGCCGACCAATACGAACGTCGTGATCATCGCCGCGGCGCGCGCGTGTCCGGCCGGCATGCCGAAGGCGGCGGGCCAGATCGTCGCGCACAGACCGGCGAACCAGGCGGAGACCGTCCCGAGCACGACGAGAGTGTTCATGTCGGGCGCACCGCGGCGTGCCGCGGACAGGCCGCTGCGCGCGATCCCCAGGCCGAACCCGAACACGATCGGCGTGGCGAGGCCGATTAGCGCCACGCCGGGCGTGCCGAGCAGGCTGCTCGCGACGAGCACTGTGGTCAGGACGATCGCGCCCACGGCGTCGCGGGCGACGCGCCGCGCATCGTCGCGCTCGCTCTCCTCCGCGTAGCGGACGTCGTCCTCGAGGCTGCGTTGCTCGTCACCCCCAAAAACGTCGTCCGGGATCCCGTATCCGGCTGCCGCGAGCTCGTCGCGCAGCGTCCCGTCGTCGACGAAGGTCTCCGTGAGCTCGACTTTGGCGCTGCGGGTGCCGAAATTCACTTCGGCGTGCGCGATGCCGGCCTTGGCCCTCAAGAGGCGCTCGACCGATTGGGCGCAAGCCTGACACGTCATCCCGCTGACGGGGAAGCGCACGCTGTGCTCGGGGGCAGTCGAATCCATCGTGGCCAACAGTATTCCATGTCCGGCTCGATGTCTGGCTTCGATGTCTGGCTTCGGACCGCCCCAGTCGGTGAAATCTCCGATCTCATGACCCAGTCCAATCAGGAGAGTCGGTACCGCGCCGTCAAGGCATACAAGAACGAGCAGTTCCTCGGGAGCCGCGACGCGCGCGGGCTGCGCATCCTCGCCGAGTACCTCGAGCCGGAATCGCGCTTCGAGGAAATGTCGATCGAGGACACGATCGTCGTCTTCGGTTCAGCGCGCATCAAGACCAAGCAGGATGCGCAGGTTGCCCTCGAGCAAGCGCGCGCTCGCGGCGGAGACACGACGCGCGCCGAGATGGACCTGCACATGTCGCGCTACTACGAAGCGACGCGCGACCTGTCGTTCCGTTTGACTGAATGGTCGAAGGGGCTCGGGGAGGGCTCGCGGCGCTTCGTGATCTGCTCGGGCGGTGGACCGGGGATCATGGAGGCGGCCAATCGCGGTGCGTCGGAGGCGCGCGGCGAGAACGTCGGGCTCAACATCTCGCTGCCGTTCGAGCAGAACGACAACCCGTACATCACCCGTCGGCTGTCGTTCGAGTTCCACTACTTCTTCATGCGCAAGTTCTGGTTCAGCTACCTGGCCAAGGCGATGATCGTCATGCCGGGTGGATTCGGGACCATGGACGAGTTCTTCGAGGTCGTGACCCTCGTGCAGACGCAGAAGATCAAGAAGCGCCTGCCGATCGTCCTGTTCGGGAAGGAGTTCTGGGACGAGGTCCTGGCCTTCGAGCCTCTGATCCGCTTCGGGACGATCAGCCCCGAGGACGTCGAGCTGTTCTTCACGACCGACTCGGTCGACGAGGCCTTCGACTACCTGGTCTCGGAACTGACGCAGCACGCCATCGCCGACCCCGGCGGGAGCCTCTGAGCCGGTGTCCGGGCGCCCGGACTCTATCGGGCGCGGGCCAGATCCCAACGGGCGCCGGCCCGTGGGGTAAAATCGAGGCGTTCGCGCCCCCCTAGCCCGCATCTAGCCGGCTAGCCCGGAGTATTCATGCTCATGGATAATCCGGGCTCTAGTGGTGTGATGCAGACAGTTGCGGTCCTATCCCGAGTTCGCGTGTGCGTGCCACAAGGCGCGGCGACGACGCAACTTCGCTGCCAATTACGGTGATACTGGGATTGGTCGCAGGAGCCGCAACGCC
>JAAELL010000492.1 GCA_024226735.1 bacterium
AGGAGGTCGAGGTGCGGATCGCCTGCAACGTCTTGAACCGGATGTTCGAGCTGGGTCGGCCGACATCGGTCGCGATTGCCCGCTGACATCGTCGGGGATGAGGGGGGCTGGCCGCTTCGTGCGATCCGTGCAACAACGCCGCGCGGAATGGTGAACACCCGTTGATCCGGGCAGGTCGCCGCAAGTCCCCCACCGTTCGCGACCTGCCGCCATCCGCCGACCTCTCGGTTCGCAACGGTGAGAGTGGGTGCCCAAGCCGAAACAGGGGGGTTGGGATCGGTGCCCGAAGCGAACGGAGTCTCGAACTCTCTCGACGTGCGGAGAGACTTCGAAAGTGGTAAACAGGCCCTCTTCTGCGGGGCGTTGCGGGCAAACGGGGTGGTAGACACCCACCGGTCCGCAGGGCCTCGAGAATCGGCTCGCCGATGGCGTTCGGGTTGACGCCGAGGTGGGGGCATTTGACGTCACCGTTCCCGAGTCCCCGGATTCCGCAGCCCGGCGTCGCTGTGGCCCACGCTCCGCCCGCGGCTACCGGCGTTGTTGCACGTATCGGCGAGTGCGGCTGGCTTCCCCATCCCCAACATCTCAGCGCCCGATCGCAACCGACGTCGGCATGGGTGCTATGTGGAGTACGAGAACGACAAAGGGCTCGATCCGCAGTGTACGTCATGCCGCCGATCGGATCGGCCGACGCCGTCAGCGCTCGGAGTGCAGCGCGATATGGAGCCGTGCCGTGCGTCCGCTCGAGGCATCGACCGTTCCCGAGAAATCCTGCGTGTAGCCCGGGACCTCGGGGAAGTCCACGACGTAGCGCCCTGGTGCGTCCACCTTGAACGTCGCGCGGGCGACCTCCGTCGACCGACTTCCCGGGGTGAACCCGGTGAGCTGCAGTGAGACGGCCGAGCCCGGTCCCTCGAAGCGGGCTCCGGTCCAGAAGTCGGGCTGGACGGGAAACTCGGCGTCCTCCATCGCCAGGGACACCTCGATCTCGCAGTGCTCGATCGGCTCCAGGTCGACGGCGATGTCGTTGCTGCCCGGAGCGCAGTCGACCTCGCGCAAGACCGTTCGATAGCCGTCGCGCGTCACGCTGATCTCCACCGCGCCCACTGGCGGCGCGAGGGTCCAGTGGTCGCGCGCAGCCACCGCCCGGTCCATCTGCCACTCCGGCGTTCCATCGATCGGGCGCCAGGCGATCTCGTCGACCTCGAGCGAGCGCCCGTCGGAAGCATCGCGCGGCCAGACGACGAGCTGGGTCAGGGCGGGCAGGGTCTGCTCGACCTGCAGGTGCGTACCCGGCCGGATCTCGAGCGTCCGCGGCGCACCGAACGGCCATGTGTCCAGGTGCCAGGTGCCCGGAACCAAGCCCTGGACCAGGACCACATGCGTGTTGCCTGTCGGGAGCTCCGAGCAGTCCTCGGCATCGACGGCGTGCGCGTCCACCCTCCGACCGTCCTGCGCGACACGCGCGAGCCGCAGGACCTCGATCGGCAATTCCGTGGGTGTCGCCACGCCGATCAAGACTTCGAGTGAGCCGTAGTCCGGGAGCTCGGGCATCTCCGCGAAGTCGACGTTCACCTCGACCCGCTCGCCCGCGACGACCTGAAACGCGCTTGTGGCGATGCGCCGGTCGGGGCCCGAGAGCTGCTCCATGACGACGACCGCCTGCAGCGGCTGCGCGGGCAATCCGGTGAGCGCGAGCCCCGTGCCGACCGCTACTCTGCGCAGCAGTCGATTGCCCAGCATGTCTTCGATGTGCACGTCGAGGCGGCCGTCGAGGGGCGGTGTCCCCGCGAGCATCACGCGCGCGTCGCCGCCAGGTTCCAGCGCGACCGTGCGCATGCCACCGGCGCCACTGAACGAGAAGGCTCGCCACGCGTACCCCGGGGCGTGGGCCCAGTAGGTCTGCACGCCCGGTGTGTGGGGCACCGGGAGCGGCGAGACCACGTCGTTCACGACCGGGCGATCGAGCGCGCCGATCGGAGGAATCGCCATCCGGGCCGTTCGCGGGCCGTCCGCGATGCACAGCGTGACCCCCTCGAGGTCACGACCGGTCTCGCCGTCGACGACGCGCAGGTCGCCCGAGTACTGGAGGTCGGCTTCGAGCGCCAGCTCACCCGGACCGAACGCGATGCGCGAGCTCCGCGCGCGAGCCTGGATGTCGCCGATCTCGATCCCGACGATCGTCGACTCCGAGCCGCCGAAGGCCCCCCGCTCCCAGCGACCGCGATGGACGAGAATGGGCCTGTTGGGCGCCTCGGCGACGTGGATCCGGCCGTCCGCGGGGGGCCGAGCTTCGCCGCGATGGTCGAAGATCGTGATGCTGCCGCGCCAGGTGTCCCAGCGCCCGGACGAGGAGTCGCCCGACTCGCCGGCGTACGCCCCCGCGAGCGGCTCGCGAGTCGTTGCACCCGGCACTCCCCGCCCATCCGCACTCGAGAGCGCGTCCTCGGGGAAATCGGCCGAAGCCACGCGTCGCTCCGAACCCAGCGTGGGCGAGTCGTCCTCGCCCTGAAACGGGACCGAGTACACGACCGCGAAGATGGCCGCACCTGCGAGGATGATGAACAGGATTCCACGGATCATCGTGATCTCTCCGAGAGTCGAGTGGTCTGACGGCGGGGTGAGTCTTGGTGGCCGTCACCGGCCTCGCTGAGAGACCGATGACGAGCCGTGTCTTTAGCCGTCCGAGTCGTCGCAGTCCTCGGCGCACTCGATCTTGTAGGTCCCGTTGTAGCAGCCCGTGACGTTCCAGCGGTTGGTCTCGAGGTTGAACGCGGGAGGTGTCGTCGTGATGTTCGCGGAGGTCTCGACGATGCTCTCCTTGCAGAAGAGCTGGTCCGGGTTGCCGCCGGGAGGACAGACGTCGCACAGGACCCGCGCCTTGATGTGCAGATCGAGCTGGACGGCGACCCGCGCGCGCTCGGTCGCCCGCGAAGGGCCCTCGTCCACGCTGCTGCTCCGCGTCTTGCAGGCGTTGTAGGTCTTGAGCGTGCTCTTGTCCCCACACTCGACACGCTCCTGCGCCGGCGGAAGCGTCTCGGTCTCTTCGGGCGGAATCTCGCCGTCCTGCGAGCGTGCGAAGTCCGCGAATCCGATCACCCCCGTCGCGAGGATGGCCAGGAGGAAGGTAGAAGAGAGTAGTTTCATTTTTCGACTCGGTTCTTCGGGAAGTATCCACCGGAGCCGACGGAAGGAGCCCGCCGAGATCCACCGCTGGATTCAGGGGGTGTGCCTCCCCTCACGACCCGCGCGGCTCACAAATGCGAGGTTTTCTTCCGCTCCAGGTGATACGGAACGGCGTTGGTGCGTGAATCGAGGCCCGCGACCAGCTCAGGAGCCAGCCAGGGTCGCCCTTGAGTCCCGGCCGGCGCTGCCGGGCACACTGCGAGGATGAAATCGCGAGTCCCTCCGACCTACAAGACGAAGTACCGTGTCG
>JAAELL010000493.1 GCA_024226735.1 bacterium
CCCCGAAAGAGAGCGCGGCGCCCGAAAAAGGCGCCGCGCTTTCGTGTACCCGGGGTGCAGTCCGGAGTGCCCTCGCCGGAGAGCAAGAGTCGAGCGAGCTCGGTGATCAGCCGCCGCGCTTGGCCTTCTTGCCACTCTTCGCGCCTGTGTCCTTCTTGCCCTTCTTCTTCGAGTCCTTGCCACGCTCGGGCTTCTTCTTGTCGCCCGTAGCCTTGCGCCCGTTCGCGTCCTTTGCGGCGGCAGCTCCGAGGGCCGGCTTCTGGGAGGCGCCGTTCTCGGGACCCTTCCCGGGCTTCGCCTCGAACGCCTTCTTGCGAGTGTCGAGCATGCGGGTCAGGCTCGCCGCTTCTTTCTCGCCGATCGCGCCGGAGGCCAGCTTGTTGCGCACGGCGACGCGCGCCTTCCTCAAGGAATCGAGGTAGCGCCCGCGCTGAGCCGGCTCGAGGGCCGCGACCCGGCCGCTGCCCAACGCGGCGGCGAGCTCGCGCCCATCCGCGGCGCTCAGGATGCCGGCGTCGACGAAGCGGGTCGCGTAGCGCGCGGCCCGCGCGTCATCGGTGTCCTTGGTGTCCTTGGTGTCCTTGGACTGGGCTCCCTTGTCCTGTACGACCTCGCCACCTTGCTTCGAGCGCATCTCCTCGGAGCGCGTCTTGAGCCGCATCGCCTTCGCGCGACGCTCGAGCTCGGCCGCGTCCACTCGATCCTCGGACGCACCGGTGACCGTGTTCTCGCCCTCGCTTTCGCTGTCGGCCAACTCGCGCTCCTGGGCGAGCTTGGCCCGCATCTCCGCCGAGCGCTGCTTGAGCCGCATCGCCGCCGCCCGCGAAGCGTCGCTGGCGTTCGCGGCCGTGTCGGTGTCCTCGCCCGAGCTGCCCTCTCGATTCGAGCCAGAGCTCGACCCCGAGAGGCTGGAGCGCGCGCGACGCAGGCGCTCGCGCGTGTCGATGCGCCGCGCGGTGCCGACGCGCTGGGGCTGGGGCTGGAGCGCCGCCTTCTCCTTCTCCGCCTTCTGATCGACGCTCGGCGTCTTCTTCGTGGCCTTCTCGGGCTGGGTGATCGGCTTGGCGGTCACCTCGGGCTCCGCCTCGCCGGTCTTCTTCGCCTCGCCGGTCTTCTTCGACTCAGCCTGGCGCGCGCGGCGTGCCGCCTGGATGCGCGCCACCTCGGCCTCGACGTCCTTGTCGACGGAGCGGCCGGCCTTGACCAGGAGGAAGCGGTAGTACAGCACGAACTCGGACTCGGTCAGCTTCCGGTCACGGTCCGAGTCGTGGGCGACGAAGTCGCGGGTCGGGATGCCGGCTCGCGCCGCCTCCCGCGCCGCGATGAGCCCGTCGGAGTCGTCGTCCGCGGCGCGGAACGTCGATTTGATGCGGGCCAGGGCAGTCGAGGACTTCGGTTGTTGGGAAGTAGCGGTTCCCGCCGAGAGTCCGGCGAGCACGAACGCGGTGATCAGGGTGCGGTTGTTCATCGTCTCACTCCATGTCCAGGCCCGGACCGGCCGTAGGACGGCTCGGGCGGCCCGGGGTATGGCTGCACCAGTCGTGCCACCTGCGCGAAAACGACCGTTCGTGCTCTAAGTAGCTACTGTACGGCAACCTAGGGTCTAGCGCCACGCAGCGTAGCACCACTCGACACCGGAATTCAGGGTCAGCCCCGTCCTCCATCGAGGACACGCGCGCTCGATCCGTAGGCGAACTGGAAACTTTGAGGCGCCGCGGAGCGCGCCCGGGAGTTCGCCGCCGATCGGGCACGGCGATTGCCTCGGGCCGAGTCGGTCGTTACAAGTCGTGTACGGGGTCGGGCGCCGTTTTCCTCGTCGCCCCCCGCTCTCCCTCCGCCCCGAAAGGGCCGGACCCCCCACCAAGAACGAGGATCCACCCAGGGATGGAATCCGTATTGAGCACGACGCGGAAACTCGCTCCCCTCGCCAGCGGGGATGTTCAGAAGATCGCCACGCGCGAGGCCTACGGGCAAGCCCTCCTGGAGCTGGGTGAGGAGCGCGACGACGTCGTGGTTCTCGACGCCGACCTCTCCGGGTCGACGAAGACGAAGGGCTTCTCCAAGGCGTTCCCCGAGCGCTTCTTCAACATCGGCGTGGCCGAGGCCAACATGATCGGCACCGCCGCGGGCCTCGCGGCGATGGGCAAGACCGTCTTCGCCAGCTCGTTCGCGATGTTCGCGGCGGGCAAGGCGTGGGAGCAGACGCGTCAGAGCGTTTGCGTCCCGGAGCTGTCCGTCAAGATCTGCGCGACGCACGCCGGACTCACGGTCGGCGAGGACGGCAAGTCGCACCAGATGCTGGAGGACATCACGCTGATGCGCGTCCTGCCGCACATGCGCGTGATCGTCCCGGCGGACGCCGTCGAGGCGCGCCTCGCGGTGCGCGCCGCGGCCGAGACCGAGGGACCGATGTACGTACGCCTGTCGCGCGCCAGCACGCCGGTGATCTTGTCGGAGGAGTACGAGTTCCAGCTCGGCCGCGGAACGCTCCTGCGCGAGGGTGGCGACGTCGCCATCGCCGCGTGTGGAGTCGAGGTCGCCGAAGCGCTGGGCGCCGCGGAGATCCTGGCCGGCCAGGGCATCGAGGCGCGCGTCCTGAACCTCGCGACGATCGACCCGATCGACACGGAGCTCGTCGTCCAAGCAGCGAACGACTGCGGCGCAATCCTCACCGTCGAAGAGCACCAGATCCGCGGCGGGCTCGGCGACGCGGTCGCGCAAACGGTCGTCCGCCACGCGCCGGTGCCGATGGAGCTCCTCGGCATGGACGACGCCTTCGGACAGAGCGCACCGGCGTCGGAGCTGATCCCGCACTACGGACTCGATTCGGCGTCGATCGCCGCGCGGGCCCAGGAACTGATGCGCAGAAAGGGCTGAGCGATGGCACTGACGAACGCACAGATCGACCAGATCCGGGGCACGGCGCACGAGGTGCGCGAAGACGTCTTGCGCATGGTGCACGCCGCGAAGTGCGGACATCCCGGCGGACCGCTCGGGATGGCCGACTTCATGACGACGCTGTTCCTCGCCCACATGCGGCTGTCGAAGGACAACCTGCACGCGCCGGAGCGCGACCGCTTCATCCTCGGCAACGGACACACGTGCGCTGGCTACTACGCGTTGCTCGCGCAGAAGGGTCTGGTAGCGAGGGATGAGCTCATGCGCTTCCGCAAGATGGGTTCGCCGCTGCAAGGCCACCCGCACCGCAACGCCGAGATCGGGATCGATTTCTCGACCGGCAGCCTTGGCAACAGCCTGTCGGTCGCGGTCGGCATGGCGCTCGCCGCGCGACTCAACGGCTGGGACACGCGCGTGTTCAGTGCCTCGTCCGACGGCGAAAGCCAGGAGGGCCAGATCTGGGAGGCCGCGACCAGCGCCGCCCACTACGGCGTCGGCAACCTGACGGTGATCGTCGACTTCAACAACATCCAGATCGACGGCGTCATGCGCGAGGTCATGGACGTGCGCGACCTGCGCGAGAAGTACACGGCGTTCGGGTGGCACGCCGTCGACGTCGATGGACACGACGTCGTCGCCGTCGACCAGGCACTGTGCGACGCCCGCGACGTCCTGGACCGGCCCAGCGCGATCATCGCCCACACGACGATCGGCAAGGGCGTCTCCTTCATGGAGAACCAGGCCGGCTGGCACGGGGTCGCTCCGAACGACGAGCAGTTCGAGAACGCGATGGCGGAGCTGGCGGCGGCCAAGCCGTAGGCGGCGAGAGGCCGCCCGCGGGCCTGCGCCATAGATAGCTACGTGGCACGCTCCTAGCGGGGTTTCGGCCGCGGGCGGTTACTCTATTGCGATGACCCGCGGCGTCGCACAAGCCACCTTCCTCCTCGGCGTCCTCGCCGGACTCCTGATCGCTCTGATCGCCGAGGAGCTGTGGCCCTACGGCAACGACACGACCATCGAGGAGTACCGCGCGGTCCGCGACTTCGCGCGCGAGTCGTTCGTGCGCGAGGTCAGTGACGAGGAGCTCCTCGAGCTCGCGCTGCACGGGATGGTCGGGGGTCTCGACGGGTACTCGCGCTACTACGACCGCGCTGAATCCGAGCGGCTCGAGCGCGAGACGCGCGGCACGTACAAGGGCGTCGGCATCGTGTTCCACGGCCCTCCGGGCGAAGGCCGCGTCCTGTTCGCCCTCACGGACTCTCCCGCCCAACGCGCCGGCGTGCGCGTCGGCGATACTTTCAAGACGTTCGACGGGCGGCCCGTCGCCGACATCCCGGCGAACGAGCTCCGCGCGATGCTGCGCGACCCCGACGGCACGCCGATCGACGTGCACGCGCGCGGCCTCGACGGCGCCGAACGCGACCTGGTCCTGCGCCCCGACTCGCTCGTCGACCCCTCCGTCCGTCACACGAGAATCCTCGACGCCGAGCTCGGCATCGGCTACGTGTCGATCCTGTCCTTCAGCCGCGAGACGGCCGACGAGTTCGACCAGGCCTTCCATTTCCTGCACGGGCGCGGGATGCGGGCCTTGATCATCGACCTGCGCCGCAACTTCGGCGGCGTCCTCGAGTCCGCCGTGCAGATCGCGCGCCGCTTCGTGAAGGGCGGAGTGATCGTCTCGACCGAAGGCCGCGGTGCTCCGATCTCGCACCGCGCCGAGCCGGCCGAAGCCGACTACGCGGGCATGCCCCTGGTCGTCCTCGTCGACGGGGAATCGGCGAGCGCGAGCGAGGTGCTCGCGGGAGCGCTGCAGGACCACCGCGTCGCGGTCGTCGTCGGCAGCCCGACCTACGGCAAGGGCATGGTGCAAACGATCCGCAACTTCGAGCGCTTCGGCACGCGCGCCAAGGTGACGAGCTCCTACTACTACTCGCCCTCCGGCCGCAACTTCGAGACGTCGGCCGACCCGGCCCGCGACTTCGGGATCCTGCCGGATCTCTCGATTCCCGTTTCGAAGGTCGAGAAGAGCGCGATCCAAGAGCGGCTGACCATCTACGGTCCGCCGCTCGAAGCGATCGCGAAGATCGAAGCCTGGGAAGTGAGCAGCGGCTTCGAGCTGCTCACGAACATGCAGGGCGATCCGCAACTCGACGCCGCCCTCGCTCTTTTCGCGGGCGAACGTCCCGGCCCCCATCGACTGACGCAAGCGGATTGAAGGAGCTGATCCTCGGCATCGAGTCGTCGTGTGACGACACCGCGGCGGCCGTCGTGCGTGCGGGTCGTGACGTGCTCGCGTCCGAAGTCGCGAGCCAAGCGGCCGAGCATGCTGTCTACGGCGGCGTCGTCCCGGAGATCGCCGGGCGCTCGCACCTGCGCGCGATCCTACCCGTCATCGACCGCGCTCTAGGGGCGGCCGGTACCGACCTCGACGACCTGGGTGCGATCGCCGTGACGACGCAGCCGGGGCTGATCGGCTCACTGCTCGTCGGCCTCTCCGCGGCCAAGGCCTTGGCGTTCACGCGCGGGCTGCCGCTGGTCGGCGTCCACCACATCGAAGCGCACGTCTACGCGGCGACGATGGAGGTCTTGGACACGTTGCGTTACCCCGCACTCGCACTCGTCGTCTCGGGTGGCCATACCGCGCTGTACCGCGCGACGTCGCCGGTCGAGATGCAGTTGCTCGCTTCCACCCTTGACGACGCGGCGGGCGAGGCCTTCGACAAGGTCGCCCACCTCCTGGGTCTGTCCTACCCCGGAGGTCCGAGCGTCTCCGCGCTCGCCACCGAAGGCGACCCGCACGCGATCGCTTTCCCCCGCTACCATCCCAAGGACGGTGGCGTCGGCTTCTCGTTCAGCGGCTTGAAGACGGCTGTTCTCTATCACCTGCGCGGCGGCGACGCGCTCGCGCCAACGCCTCCGCCCGAAGAGATCGCGGGCCGCGCCGACGTCGCGGCGAGCTTCGAGGAGGCCGTCGTCGATTCCCTCGTCCGGCAGACCCTGCGCGCCGCGGACGCCGAGGGCCTCGAGACGGTCCTCGTCGCCGGCGGAGTCGCGTGCAACCGCCGGCTGCGCGCGGAAATGGTTCGGCGCGGCGGGCAGCGTGGACTCGCGGTCCACTTCCCCTCGCCTCAGTACTGCACGGACAACGCGGTGATGATCGCCGGGCTCGGCTGGCACCACCTGACGGCCGGCCGCGTCGCGGACCTGGCGCTCGACGCGAGCCCCAAGTAGCCGAGGGCTACCGGCCCGCCGCGGGCGTCAGGCGGATGTTGCGTAACTCCAAGCTCGCTCCCTCCGCCTTGATCGCGAAGTAACCCTCCGCCTGTTCGACCTCGGTCACGGCGTTGACGATCTCGCCGTTCAGCCGCACGCGGAACGTGCCGCCCGCGTGCTGCACCTCGAGGCGGTTCCACTCACCGGGTGCATGATCGTTGTCGTGCGTGCGTTGGACGACGCCCGTATCCCTGGGCCCCGCCGACGGGAGACACCCTGGGGGCGGGGACGAGGCTCACGAGGGCGGTGGTGAGGGTCGCGAAGACGAGCATGGCGTTAGCGGTGAATCGGGAATGGGCGCAGCCGTCCAACAGACTACAATGCCGGGAACACCCTGCCCGTCCCGACTCCTCCCCACCGCCCCCCCGAACTTCGGCCTCCCTGCGTTGGGTCCCAGCGACCTCCAAGCCCTCCTCGAATCCGTTCGCGACGGCTCCCTCGCCGTCGACGACGCGGTTCGTCGTTTCCAGGACTGGCCCGTGCGCGACCTCGGCCACACCAGGCTCGATCGCCAGCGCGAGCTGCGCTGCGGGCATCCCGAGGTCGTCTACGGGGAGGGCAAGAGCCCCGAGGAGCTCGTCGAGATCGCCCACGCCCTCGTCGCCGACTCGGGACACCTGCTCGTCACGCGCGTGACGCCCGAGGGCGCGGCCGCGCTGGTGGAGTCGGTCGCGGGCGCCGTGCACCAGGGATCGGCGCGGGCCGTGACGGTCGGAGCACCGGGCGAGGACGACGGCGAGGGCGACGTGCTGATCGTCAGCGCGGGCACGTCGGACCGCGCGGTCGCCGAGGAAGCCGCGCTGACCGCGCGCATGCTCGGAGCCCGCACGCGGCACGTGGCGGATGTCGGCGTCGCCGGCCTGCACCGGCTCCTGGCGCACCAGCCCGCCTTGCGCGAGGCCAACGTCCTGGTCGTCGTCGCCGGGATGGAAGGCGCCTTGCCGAGTGTCGTCGGTGGGCTCGTCGCCCGGCCGATCATCGCGGTCCCGACTTCGGTAGGCTACGGCGCGTCGTTCGGCGGCGTCGCTGCTCTGCTCGCGATGCTGAACTCCTGCGCCTCGGGGGTCAGTGTCGTCAACATCGACAACGGTTTCGGCGCCGGCTACCAGGCGGCGCTCATCAACAGGATTCACCAAGGAACCCGAGCATGACCGAGAAGCGCGCATGGCTCGCCGTCGAGAACGGCCTCGTGATGGAGGGCCACTCGATCGGTGCCGACGGAGAGAAGGGCGGGGACCTCGTCTTCAACACGGCGATGACCGGCTACCACGAGATCCTCACCGATCCCTCGTACGCCGGCCAGGCGGTCGTGATGACCTACCCTTTGATCGGCAACTACGGCGTCGCCGAGGAAGACGCCGAGAGCGCGCGCGCGTGGCCCGAGTGCTTCGTCGTGAAGGAGCTCTCGGCGATCGCGAGCAACTTCCGCTCGAACCTGCCGCTCGGCGAGTGGCTTCAGAAGAACGACGTCGTCGCGATCGAGGGCGTCGACACGCGCAAGATCACCAAGCTCGTCCGCGAGGAGGGCTCGCTGCGCTGCGTCATCTCGACGACCGATTCGGATCACGACTCGCTCGTCGCCAAGGCGCGCGCGGCGCAGTCGACCGACGGCCGTGACCTGGCCTCCGTCGTCTCGTGCGACGCACCGTACAGCTGGTCGGAGCCCTACCCCGACTCCTACCCCGACCTGATCCCCGAGGCGACGGGCGACAAGATCCGCGTCGTCGCCTACGACTTCGGCGCGAAGCGCAACATCCTGCGCAGCCTGGTGCACTGCGGCTTCGAAGTGACGGTGGTCCCGACGAACACGCCAGCGAGCGACGTGCTCGGCATGGACCCCGAGGCTATCTTCCTCTCGAACGGTCCGGGCGATCCGGCCGCGGTCACGAATGCCCTCGCCGCCGTCTCCGACCTCGTCTCGAAGAAGCCGATCTTCGGCATCTGCCTCGGCCACCAGATCCTCTCGACGGTGCTGGGCGCGAAGACGCACAAGATGCCCTTCGGCCACCACGGCGCGAACCATCCCGTGCGCGACATCCTCACTGGCCGCGTCGAGATCACGTCGCAGAACCACTCCTTCGCCGTCGACCCCGACTCACTCCCGAACGACGTCGAGCTGTCGCACATCAACCTCAACGACCAGACGGTCGAAGGCGTGCGGCACAAGACGGCCAACGTGTTCAGCGTGCAGTACCACCCCGAGGCCGCGCCGGGTCCGCTGGATTCGGCGCACCTGTTCCATCGCTTCCGCGACATGGTCGCGGGGATCGGGGCGTCGTAGGAGTCTGGCCGGGGTCGGACCGACTCCTACCTGCGCCGCCCGAGGTGCGCGCTCAGCCCGAACCGGAACTGCACGTCCGGCGCGTCGTCGCTGAGCCCGGCGATGAACGCCGTGTCGAAGACCAGGCTCGAGGCGTACACGTAGCGCACGCCAACGAGGACCGTGAGCTCGCGGCGGTCGATGCCGGGCGTCTCGAGGTCGGCGATCTCGGCGATGCCGACCCATGGGCGCGTGAGCGGCACGGCCGCGGTGAGGCCGAGCCCGTGCTGCAGCTCGAAGCCGCCGCCCGGGTCGCCGATCGCGCCGAGCCGGTAGGTCGCGTGCCACTCGACGTCACCGCGCTTGCCCATGAGGATGCCCGAGCCGAAGAGGTCGTGCTCGCCCGTGCCTAGCTCCTTGTCGTCGTCGGCGATGGCGAGCTTGGCCTCGACCTGGTAGCCGGCGGTCGCGCGGCCGTCCGCCACGATGCCCACGCTCTCGCGGTAGCCGAGGAAGAGGTCGCCCGAGCCGTAGCCGTCGTCCCCGGGCAGGTCGACCTGGCCGTACGGCGACCACGACGCGAAGACCTCGCTCGCCTCCGTCAGGCCGGTGCGCACGGTGGTCGGGACCTCGAACCGCTCGCCGCGGTCGACGTCGGCCCCGATCTCGAGCTCGACCGCTCCCTCCGGCGCTGTGCGCAGGTTGGGGAACGTGAATGGCCGTTGAGGCGTCGTTGGGATGAACGAGTTCGACGACGACACACAGCCGGCGCCAAACAGACACAACGCGGCGATCCTGAAACGAGACCAGAGGGGCATTCCGTGTCTCGAATCGGACGTTCCGGGGGATCCCTTGAGTCCAGAGGGGGCAGGAATGCCGGTACACTCCCACTCCATGCCCGAGCTGCCTGCCTTCGGACTCGCCCTCGGCGGAGGAGCGCTGCGCGGGGCCGCCCACGTCGGGGTCCTCGAGGTCCTCGAGGAGCAACACCTGCGCCCCACCCACGTGGCCGGCACAAGCATCGGCTCGATCGTCGGCGCGGCACACGCGGCCGGTGTCGGGACCGGGAAGATGCTCGAGCTCTTCAGCCGCCTGAACTGGAACGCGCTCGTACGCCCCAACTGGCGGCTGAAGAGGGCGCTGCTCGACAACTCCAAGCTCGAGGGGCTCTTGCGCGACGACCTGGGCCTCTCGACGTTCGAGGCACTCGAGATTCCCTTCGCGGCAGTGACGACCGATCTGCGCAAGGGAGAGCCCGTCGTGATCACCGAGGGCGACCTCGTCGAGGCCTTGCTAGCGAGCTCGGCGATTCCCGGGATCTTCCCGCCGCTCGAGCGCGGTGAAGCGCTGCTCTGCGACGGGGGCATCCTCGAGAACCTGCCGACGCGCGTCGTGCGCGAAATGGGCGCCGACCTCGTCGTCGGCGTCGACCTCCTTCCCAAAGGCGAGGGTCCGGTCGAGGTCGACGGCCTGCTCGAGATCTGGCAGCGCAGCCTCGACCTGTTGATCCTCAGCAACCACGACCAGCACGGCAGCGCGGATGTGACGATCGTGCCCGACATCCACGGGACGTCGTTCAGCAGCTTCAGCGAGGTGACGCTCTTGGCCACGCGCGGCCGGGAGGCGGCGCTCGCGGCCCTGGACGCGATTCGTTCGGGTCCCGCGAATGCGAATCGCCACGTACCCGGCGAATGAAGCAGCACTAGGATGGGCACCCTGCACGCCCGCTCCTGATCGAGAACGGACCTCTTCGCTTACTCGATTTCGTACTCGGCTCGCACCTCGACCGACCCGCTCTGCTCGCGCGCGACCTCGATCGGCAGGGCACCGCCCGGTCCCTCCATTTCCCACGCAAACTCGGTCACGATCTCGAGCTCACCCTCGAATACAAGAGATACGGGGTGTCCGGAATCGAGGTTCCAGACGAGCTCGCCCTTGCCTTCGAGCCTGCGTTCCAGGAACGCGACGTCGTACTCCACGAGGTCGTCGGAAATTTCCTCCCCGACGTCGAGCTCACCCTCGGCGAGCACCGTGATCTCGATGACGCCGAGCCGGCCACCGTCCCCTTCACGCGTCCCCTTGTAGCGCGCCGTGACCTCGCCCTCGAGCTCACTCCAGCCGCCCAGGCCGCTAGCGCTCGGCAAGCGGATCGCGATCCCGCCCTCGGGTACGTCCTCGTCCGCCGGCGACTCGACCCACAGCTCGCCACCCGGTCGCAAGAGATCCTCGAGCACCGCCGTCTCCAGGTCCCACTCATCGCCGGCATCGACCTCGCCCTCGGGCAAGAACGACTCCAGGCTTATCGACGGCCGCAGGTCCTCGAGCCACTCCTCCTCGCCGTCGTCATCCTCGACGAACGCAAGGACCCACTCGTCCTCGCCCTTGCGCTCGAACTCGACGCTGTGTCCCTCGAGATCGCTCGAACGTTCTCCGCTGCCGTGCATCTCCAGGTGGCCGGGAGCGTTCTCGATCTTGGTGCCGCGCGTCAGCGAATCGAACATCCGGCGGAAGGACTGGACGCCCTCGTCATCGACCTTGGTGTACTCATCGCGTACGACGAACGTCGCCGACCCCTGCGACTCGACACCCTCCCCCATGTCCTGGTCGTTGCCCATCATCGTCAAGACCGCGTTATCGGTGACGAGCGTCGTCGAGACGGTGTGCGTCAGCGTCGCGACGCGACCTTCAGTCGGCGCGTGAGCGAGCCGATCCGAGCCTAGAGGGAGCAGGAGGGCGATCGGGAGCAGATTGAGGACTTGCATGCCCTGCACTCTGCAAGTCCGGGGCCAAAAGCGCTACGAGCTCCTGGTGCACGCCCGACTTCCCCGAATGGGCAACCCGGGCCGGAAATAGGGAGTTGCGACATCAGGGAACCGCGGCCCGCACGGCTTGCCGCCTGGGGAGGTCCATGGCACCTTCGATCGGTCCCGCGACGCCCACGACTGGACCCTATCGCATGTTGGCCCGCACTCTCTTGCCCGGCGTTTTCTTCGTGCTCCTGCTTTGCGGGACGTTCGTCAAGCCGACACACGGGGTCCCGCGCGGCCCCGGCGTCCTGCAGGCGGGCGCGCCGCGCGAAGGCGGCACGTTCCCCGCGACGTGGATCAGCGGACTCGACTGCCAGAACGATCCGGCGATCCAGGTCCACCGCTACAACCGCAACCTGTTCATCCTGCGCCAGTCGATGTGCGTCGACTTCGAAGCGCCCTTCATGTACCTGATCTTCGGGCGCGAGAAGGTGCTCTTGATCGACACGGGATCGTCAGCGAGCTCACCGATCGCCGCGACGGTCGACCAGGTCATCCAGGCCTGGCTCGCCGCCAACGGCATGAGCTCGATCGAGCTGATCGTCGCGCACTCCCATTCCCACGGCGATCACGTGCAGGGCGACCCGCAGTTCGTGGGCATGCCGAACACGACCGTCGTCGGGCTCGGACTCAACGCCGTGATCAACTTCTGGGGCTTCACGAACTGGCCGGAGAACACGGTCCAGTACGACCTCGGCGGACGCGTGCTCGACGTCATGGCGACCCCCGGTCACCAAGGGGCGAGCATCTCGATCTACGACCGGAACACGCAGCTCCTCATCACCGGCGACATCATCTATCCCGGCCACCTGTTCGTCTTCCTGTTCGGATCTCCGACGCTCGACATCGGCTGGTTCGCTTTCCAGGCGAGCCTGCAGCGGTTGGTCGACTTCGCGAGCACGAACCCGGTGACCTGGGTCGTGGGCTGTCACGTCGAGATGTCCGACATGCCGGGCGTCGCCTATCCGTGGGGAACGTCCGCCCACCCGCGCGAGCACCCCTTGCAGCTGCGGCCGAGCATCCTGACGGAGATCCGCGACGCGGCGTTCGCGATGGGGAGCAATCCGTTGTGCATGGGATTCGACGAGTTCGTGATCCATCCGGTCTACCTCTGCGGGATCTTCTGGAATCCGTAGGTGTCGGGCTATCCATGGCGCCACTAGTTGAGCTATCCATGGCGCCACGGCTAACGCCGTGGCAAGTTGAGCTATCCGTGGCGCCACGGCTGAC
>JAAELL010000494.1 GCA_024226735.1 bacterium
CTTGGGGACGGCCGGCACAATCTCGGCGGGTCCTCGACCCGGGGTTTACCAAAGCAAGACGCAAAGCGTCACCGCTTGGAGCCAACTCCTTCGATTCGATCGAGAACCAGGGCGAGCGCAGCTTCGCCGATCGCCCCCAAGCGCAGAACACTCGGCGTTTCGCCGCTGAGATCGAGCACCGTACTCGGTGCTTCGCCGAGCGCATCGTCGGGTCCTGGGTCGAGACAGCGCACGTGCTCGGCCCCTTGCGCCCCCGCGAGGAGAAGCGCCTCGGCCCGCGAACGAACCGGCGTTTCCCCCCTGTGATTGAAGCTCGTCGCGGTCACGGGACCGAGTCCGCGTTCCAAAGCGCTGCGCACGAACATCCCACACAGCGGATGGTCGCTGCAGCGGAAGCCGACAGCACCGGTCGGCCCGGCGATCCCCGCGGCAAACGGCGACTCGGCCGATCCGGGCAGGATGACGGTCAGGGGGCCTGGCCAGAACGCGTCGATCACCGCCCGCGCCGTGGGTCCGAGCGCGAAGCCCAGGCTCTCGAGGGTCTGCGGTTGGTCGATCAACACCGAGATCGGTTGATCGTCGTGGCGCCCCTTGAAGGCCCGCAGACGGCCCACCGCTGCAACGGATTGCGCGCGCGCCGCGAGGCCCCAGACCGTCTCGGTCGGCAGTGCCACGAGTCCGTCCGCCGCGAGATGGGAAAGAGCACACTCCAACGAAACGGCTTCGGCGGGCTTCGCTTCGGGCAAGGGCGAAAGACTCAGCGGTCGAGCGCGCGCGCCGCGATGTCGCGGCGCTGCTGCGCGCCTTCGAAGGCGATTTCCGCCACTGCCTTGTAGGCGCGATCACGCGCCTGCTGCACGTTGTGCCCACGCGCGGTCACACCCAGCACACGGCCCCCACTCGTTTCGAAGCCGCCATCTGCCGCGCGACGTGTCCCGGCGTGGAAGACCACGACCGCATCGTCGGCGCTCTCGAGCCCGCCGGCGTGCGCAAGCCCGCGGATCGCCACGCCCTTGGCGTACTGCCGAGGGTAGCCGTCTGACGCCATGACCACGCAGACCGCCGCACCCGGCCATTCGAGCGGCGTCTGCTCGTCGAGTTCACCACGCGCCGCACCCAAGAGCAGCGGCATCAGATCTCCCTGCATCTGGACCATCAACGGCTGTGTCTCGGGATCGCCAAAGCGCACGTTGAACTCCACCACGGAGGGCTGGCCCTCAGAATCGATCATCAAGCCAACATACAGGACACCCACGTAGGGCACGCCATCGGCCGCCATACCGCGGATCGTCGGCAGGACAATGCGATCGAAGGTGCGCTTTTCGACTTCGGCCGTGAATACGGGAGCCGGCGAGTAGGCCCCCATGCCGCCGGTGTTCTCGCCGCGGTCGCCGTCGAGCGCTCGCTTGTGGTCCTGCGCGGCCGCCAGGGTCACAATGTGCTGGCCGTCGGTGATTGCGTAGTAGGAAGCCTCTTCGCCGTCCAGCCAATCTTCGACCACGACGCGGCAGCCGGCCTCGCCAAAGCGCCGGTCTTCCATCATCTCGCGCAGCGCGCGCTCGGCCTGCTCGGGGTCAGCGCACATGGCTACGCCCTTGCCCGCCGCAAGCCCATCGGCCTTCACGACGCAACGGCCACCACGCTCGCGCACGTAGTCGATGGCGGGCGCGAGGGCGTCGAAGGTCTCGTAGCCTGCTGTCGGAATCCCGTGACGCTGCATGAAGTCCTTCGCGAAGGCCTTGCTGCCCTCGAGCCTTGCGGCGGCTGCAGACGGACCGAAGACCGCGAAGCCAGCGTCGCGCAGCCGATCCGCCAGACCCGCGGCGAGCGGATCTTCTGGCCCGATCACCACGAGACCGACCGACTCCTTCTGGCAGAGCGCAACGATCGCGTCGCTGTCCGAAGCCTCGACATCACAGAAACACTTAGCGACGCCTTCCATGCCCGCGCTGCCGGGCGCGGCCAACACACGCTCGACACGCTCGCTGTGCGCAATCTTCCACGCGAGAGCGTGTTCACGTCCTCCGGAACCGATGACGAGTACGTTCACGGAAACTCCTTGGGGCTGCACTCGATAGAGACGGACGGGTTGTACCGGCGCGCTTGCCCGAAGTCAAACAAACGCGACCTCACTGCTCGCCGGCGCCGATCACCCGCCGCTTGACGCGCGGCCCCACCCGCACGAGAGGCTCATAAGCGATGGTGTCCGCCCAGGCTGCGGCCTCCTCGACCGAGATCCCGTCGACGTCGCGGCCCGCATTGCCGAACAAGACGGCGGTGTCCCCAAGGCGGACGGCGTCCGCTTCGGCCTCGGGTCCGATGTCGACACCGATGTAATCCATCGACACCCGCCCCACGACCGGCCACCTGCGGCCGCGGATCCAGACCTGAGCGCGTCCCGAGGCCGCGCATGGGACACCGTCGGCGTAGCCCAGCGCAAGCGTTGCGATGCGTGTCGGCGCGGCGGCACGAAAGGTCGCGCCATAACCCACGGGCGTGCCGGGGGCGAGCTCCTGAATGCGCAGGATGCGCGCCTCCAGGCGCATGACGGCGCGCAGGGGCACGTCGAGGTGCGGGGCCGGATTCACCCCGTAGAGCATCAAACCGGGGCGCACGGCGGTCGCTTCCGGCAGTGCGTCCAGGATGGGCTTGCCCAGGAGCAGGCCTGCAGAATTCGCAACGTGGATCGTGCGCGGCTCGATGCCGTTGTCGCGGGCGCCGTCGAGTACCGCACGAAAGGCACGCAGTTGTTCGAAGCACGATTCGGGGTCGGGGTCGTCCGCACGACTGAAATGGGTAAAGACACCGTCGAGATCGAGTCCTCGCGTCTGGCCGAGCTGCGCCAGGAAGGCCACCGAGCGCTCCGGCACCACCCCCATGCGCGACATCCCCGTGTCGACTTCGACCTGCACGCCCAGCGGGGCACCGAGGTGCCGGGCGGCTTCGGCGGCGAAGGCGAGGGTCTCCTCGTCGTGGAGCACCGGGGTGAGCCCGCGCGCGGCGACTTCCCGGGCTTCGGCAGCGCTGCGCAGGCCGGAGAGCACCAGGATCTCGGGAGCTGCCAGGCCTGCGTCACGCAGGGCCACGGCCTCTTCGACGTTCACCACCGCGAGCTTGCGCGCGTCAGCGGAGACGAGCGCGCGCCCCACCGCGACCGCACCGTGCCCGTACGCGTCGGCCTTGACGACGGCGATCACCTCGCGCCCGTCGGCCAACCTTGCCGCAAGCGCGAAGTTCTCACGCAGGGCCGCCAGATCGATGGTTGCCTCGCTGGTCCTTCCTTCTTCCATGGCGTCCTTCGTCGGTCCTCGGTCGTCGGTCCTCAGTCCTCGGTCGTCGAACGCAACGCTCGGCAGCACACAGTATGACCGATGGCGCCGCGAATTTCGCACAGACCCCTGCTCCGCAATTGGGCAGGGGCTACGCTGGGTCTGTGAACGTTGGCCATCACATCCACGTGAACGGAGACCCGCGCAACGTGCCGAGGGAATGCACCCTCGAAGCGCTGCTCGCCACGCTCGAACTCGGCGAGAGCCGGGTCGCCGTGGCGATCAATCGCGACATCGTGCCGCGCACACGATACGCGAAGGTCTTGCTCGCAGACGGCGACCGCATCGAGATTCTCGAAGCGGTCGGAGGAGGTTGATCCATGCCCGGCACCTATCAACTGGGTCCCCACAGCTTTTCTTCCCGGCTAATCGTCGGCACGGGAAAGTACGAATCGTTCGAGCAAAACCTCGCCTGCGTCGAAGCCAGTGGAGCCGAGATGGTGACGGTGGCGCTGCGCCGCGTGAACTTCGACGCCGACAAGGGCCCGCGACTGCTCGAAGTGATCTCGCCCGACCGTTTCACGATCTTGCCCAACACGGCCGGCTGCTACACGGTCGAAGACGCGATCACGACCGCCCAACTCGGCCGCGAGCTGCTCGGCACCGATCTGGTGAAGCTCGAGGTGATCGGCGACGAACGCACCCTGTTCCCCGACATCCCCGGCACGCTCGAGGCGGCGAAGATCCTGCTCGACGACGGTTTCACGGTGCTCCCCTACATCAGCGACGACCCCGTCTCGTGTCAGCGCCTCGAAGCCATGGGGTGCCCTGCGGTCATGCCGCTGGCGGCGCCCATCGGCTCGGGCCTCGGGATCCGCAATCCAGCAAACCTGCGCATCATCCTCGAAACGGTCGAGGTCCCGGTAATCGTCGACGCCGGTGTCGGCACGGCGAGTGACGCCGCGCTCGCGATGGAACTCGGCGCGACGGCAGTGCTAATGAACACCGGCATCGCCCACGCGAAGGATCCCATCGCGATGGCCGAGGCGATGAGGCTCGGCATCCAAGCCGGACGCCTCGCCTACGAGGCGGGACGAATGCCGCGCCGGCTCTATGCCTCGGCGTCCAGTCCGCTCGACCAGATCGCGACCTATTGAACGACGACGCAACCGAACGCCGCCCCATCCTTTCGCTGGTGATCGATCGGCGTTGCTGCGCGCTGCCGATTGCGCAGGCAGTCGAAGCGGCGGTGCGCGGCGGTGTGGACTGGATCCAGATCCGCGAGCGCGAACTCGAGGCAGCAGCATTGCTCGCCTTGGCGCGGCAGGTGCGCAAAGCGGCGCGACGCGGTGCGGAGCAGCGGCGCATCCGCCTCTTGATCAACCGGCGCGTCGACATCGCGCTCGCCCTGCCCGCCCACGGCGCGCACCTCGGCTTCGACGCCGTACTTCCCGAAACCGCACGCGCCCTGCTGGGATCCGCTGCGCTGCTCGGCGTCTCGACCCACGCCCCTTCGCAAGTAAAGGCCGCAGCCGCCGCCGGTGCGGACTACGCACACCTTGCTCCGATTCACGCACCGCTGTCGAAGGCCGCAAGCCTCGAGCCGCTCGGGATCGATGCCGTACGCAAAGCCGCCGCGCACGGCATCCCGGTCTTCGCACAAGGCGGCGTCGAAGCGCAACACTGCGCCGAACTCGTTCGCGCGGGCGCAGCCGGAATCGCAGTAACCGGCGCGATCCTGATGTCGAACGATCCACGTGAAGCCGCCGCCCGACTCCGCACAGCGCTCGACACCTAGCCCCGACGGACGAGAGGCACAACCGCATGCAGAGCACCCACGAGCGCGAACTCACCTCGCCCGTCGACCTCGCCACTGCAGACGGTCGGCGCCTGAATCCCGCCGCGCGCGGTTGGTCACGCCGGCCACTTCACCGCGCAAACCTGCGCGGATCATGGGGGCGCAACAAACGCTGGGACTACTGGGCGATCCTCGCGGGCGATCTCGTGGTGTCTGCCGTCTACGCCGACGTGGACTACGTCGGCCTGGCCAATGTCTGGTGGGCCGACCTTCGAACCGGGCGTGAGGGTGGCGCGGCGCTGACGGTCGCCGGCGCCCGCGGGTTTGCACTGCCCGACGTCCCGGGCTCGGAGCCCCTGCGCGTCCGGACACCAGGGCTCGATCTCTCGATCAGCGACGATCCCGACGGCGCAACGCGCCTGGTCGCCAACTGGAACGAGCCCGACGCAACCGCCGCATCCCTAGACGCCAGGATCTCTCTACCGAAGAACCACGAGTCGCTGAACGTCGTGATCCCCTTTAGTGACCGCCGCTTCCAGTTCACGTCCAAACACCAGGCCCGACCCGCCAGCGGCACATTCAAGCTGGGCGAGCGGTCGCACATCCTCGAGCATGCGCCGGGCGGCGCGTGGGGGGTGCTCGACGTGGGTCGCGGTCGCTGGCCCTATC
>JAAELL010000495.1 GCA_024226735.1 bacterium
AACGAGAGCGCCCCCGCGTCATGACGCGGGGGCGCTCCGGGATTCGTCGGCGGCGAGCTCGAAGGCCCGCGGCGCCGCGCTCGGGCGTTGCGGTCAGATCACAGGAACACGATCGTGACACCGTCGGTGAAGTTGCTCGTGTTGCCCGGGTTGCTGTCGCGGTACCAGCACTGGAAGTTCCACGTGTCGCCTGCGATCACCGCGACCGGCGGGTTGACCGGGACCGAGTCCAGGTCGAGCGGCAGGCCCGCCGAGGGGCCTTGGATGATCTCGATGGGCTGGTTGTAGCGACCGATGTTGCCCATCAGGCAGATGACGCCCTGGCTGCCCATCGGGGTCGCGGAGCCTTGGGTCTGGCCGGCGAGGAAGTAACCGAATTGGCCTGCGGGCAGCTGCTCGGCGATCAAGTAGACGTCATTGTCCGCGACGCTCGTGGTGCCGGCTGCGGAGATCACGCCCGACATGCCCGTGCTGTTCGCCACCGCGGGGCCGCAGTAGCTGCTGCCGATGAAGTCGGGCGGGGTCTCGGAGACGTCGAGGTTGTCGTAGATGATGAACAGGTTCGACGCGCCCGAGACCGACGTGAAGACGTCGTTGATTCCGAGGCTGGCGAAGCCGTCGAACGTACCCGAGTACCGGCCGCGGAACGTGAGGGAGCCGTCGAAGCGGAACGTGATCACGCCCGCGATGTTGTCGACGTCGATCGTGACCGTCGTCCAGATGTTGCCCGGCGACCCGGCGATCGTCGCCGGCGGCGAGGGGAAGAGCGCCTGGTAGTACGCGCCGCTCGCGTTGCTGCCGTGCCCGAGGTAGCTGGGGTGGTCGTTGGGCAGGGTCGTGCTGTCGGAGTCGTTCAGCGGCGTGTTGGCCGCGTCGCGGAACCAACGGTAGTCCGAGATCGAGCCGCCGTCGCCGGTGACGGAGATGAAGGCGCCGGTGCCCGAGATCGGCGTGAAGACCGAGTTGAACGTCGCGCCGTCGCCGCCGACGCCGATGTGCGCGAACTCCGTGCTGCCCGACAGGGCGTCGAAGTTCATCCACATGTCGACCGTCAAGCGGTAGCGAGCCGCGTTGACCGGCGTGTTGTGGAACAACGTCCAGACGTCCGTCATTCCGGCCGTGTCGTTGGCCGTGAGGCGCAGGCCGTTCGTGTCCCCGGACGCCGAGCGCGGGGCCAGCGGGAGGCCGGCGGCGACGTAGTCGAACGCGAAGGTCTGCGTGCCGTCGGGCGTACCGTCGTTCACGACCGTGTAGCTGGCCGACGAGTCGACTTCGAAGTCATCGGTGAGGATTTGTGCCGAGGCAGAGGTGGCGGCCACCGTGCCGGCGGAAGCGAGGAGAAGCAGGCGGGTGTAAAGCGATGTCATGAGATTCACTCCGAGAGGTGTAGATGCGTCGTACACGGGCGGATTGGTGAGCTAGATAGAACCGGGTGCTGTCTTTACATCGTTCCCGTTACGACGTGCTGGCGAGCACCGTATCACCGCGGCCCGTGGACGTCGAGGCGATCCGGGTAGGGAGGTCGGATGAACGCATGCCCGCCCCCGGCAGTCCTGGATTCGAGGAGGAGACGCGGGTCTTCCCCCCGGAGTGGATGCGCACCATTCAGGGATGGGTCGCCGTCCTGCTCGTCACGGTCGTGTGTGCGATGCTCGTTGCACGCACGCAAGCCGGGATGGCGCTCTCCGAGGGCGTCGTCGAGTTCTGCACGCACCCGTCGACCGTGGCGGTCCTGCCGCTCGCGTCAACGGCGTCGCAACGCTCTCGATCATCATCTTGGTCCGCGCCTGGACGGGAGCGTCACCACCTTGCTCGCGTGGCCCGATCGCTTCCGCAGCGAGACCTCGGTGGGCGCCGAGTTCGAGCGCCTCGCCATCGACGGCAGCGAGGCCTGGTACGAGTCGCACGCGACGCCCGCGCACCAGCTCGAAGGCGCGCCGGCGCGATCGGCACTCGAGGGGAGCACTTTTGCCCGCTTCGGAGACTGGCGCAGCTGGGCGTCGACTCTGCAGGTGATCCAGCGCCTCGAGCGCGATGGCAAGGAGATCTTCCTCGTCCGTGCGGGTGACACTTCGGGGCCCGCGACGACCCTCTACGTCGAACCGGAGACCGGCCGCGTCGTGCACGTCGACGGCATGATCTACGCCGAGAACGTCGGCCGCGCCGGCCAGCGCGTCACCTTCAGCGACTTCCGCGACGTCTCCGGGGTGCGCTTGCCGTTCCGCTCCGAGATGGAGCTCGCTGTCCCGAACCTGGGCGAGATCGTTCTGACCGTGCAGGAGGTCGACGCTGGCGTCGAGCTCGCCGCGGATGCGTTCGTGTTGCGCGAGTAGCGTCAGCGCTCGGCGGCGACGATCGGCGACGAGAGCGTGTGGGCACGCTTGATCCGTCGCGGGAAGTCGGCGCGGAACTCCCACGTCTCGCCCGCCTCCAGCCCAGAGCGTTCGGCACGCGCGGTCGCGAGCAGCTCCCCGTGCATGTCGTAGGCGTTGAAGCTCACTCGGCAGCGAGTGAGCTGTTCCCCCGAGACGTTGGTCGCCGACCCCTCGACGGCCGAGAGCCACGTCGTCCCGCGCCGCACGCCCTCGACCGTGACCTCGACGCCGCTCTTCGTCGTCGGGGCCGGGATGCTCAGCCAGTCGGGGGTCGGCGATTGGCAGCCGAGAGCGAGGAGGACCAGCGCGGGGGCGAGTTGCTTCATGGGCGGCAGTCTAGCCCGGACTATTCATCAGCATTGCGCCAGAGCCGCCCAAGTCCGCCGTGCCCGCACCTTTGTGCCGATCGCGTCCTCGACGGGGCGCAGAGACCCCGACTGCGGGGCGATCGACGCAAAGGCACGAGCACGACGGAC
>JAAELL010000496.1 GCA_024226735.1 bacterium
CCCTGACACTCCTTCAATAGGCCACCCGGCCACGGGAAAGTTCTTCCGGCGAGCGGCCGGCCCCCGAGCAGGGGGCCGGCCGCTTCGCTTTGGGCGCTCCGCCGAGTCTTTCGAAGTCGCATTCAGCTGGGGCGCCCCGCGCGACCGATAGGGGGGCATCGTAGGAACTCCCATTCGATGCGCGGCCCCCCCGCCGACGTGGAGCGGTTCGAAGAGGAGACAGCTCTTTATCTCCAGCTGCGCAAGCAGCCATCGCTGTCCGGCGGCCTCGCGTCGCCGAGAGGGATCGCACCCACCAACCGCCGTGCCATGCGAGACGGTGAGACGGTCCACTCGAGGCGAGGCACCAGAAGGCCTCCGCACCGCGATCGAACCACTTCATCAGCTTCCACTCCAAGGAACGAAACCACATGGGACTTCGAGTCAACACCAACATCGCTTCGATGACGGCCCAGCGAAACCTGGGCTCCGTCACCACGAGGCTGCAAGGCAACTTCTCCCGCCTGTCGTCGGGCCTGCGCATCGCAACGGCCGCCGACGACGCTGCCGGCCTCGGGATCTCCGAGCGCATGCGCTCGCAGCTCCGCTCGCTGGGCGCCGCCGGTCGCAATGCCCAGGACGGCGTCAGCCTCACGCAGACGGCCGAGGGCGCGATGCAGGAGGTGAGCAACAACCTGGGTCGCATGCGCGAGCTGGCCGTTCAGGCCGCCAACGGCACGCTCACCACCGCGGACCGCGCGACGCTGGACGTCGAGTACCAAGAGCTGATCTCCGAGATCGACCGAATCGCTGCGCAGACGAGCTTCAACGGCGTCTCCCTGCTCGACTCGACCGCCACCACGGCGATCCAGGTCGGCGCCGCCGCCGCGGACACGATCACGGTGACGTTCGCGGACGTCACCGCGGCGACGCTGTCCCTGACCGGTGACGTCACCACCGCGGCCAACGCGACGACCGAGCTCACTACCGTCGACGCCGCGATCACCTCCGTGTCGAACGCTCGAGGAGCCTTCGGCGCGGTCCAGAACCGGCTCCAGAGCTCGATTGCGTCGATCGCGAACGCACGCGAGAACCTGGCTGCCGCGGAGAGCCGCATTCGCGACGTGGACGTGGCCTTCGAGACCGCGG
>JAAELL010000497.1 GCA_024226735.1 bacterium
CCTGCGCACGCCGAAGGAGGTCCGCAATGCCCTGCAGTACGTGCTCGAGAACACCGACCACCACAAGAGCCACGCAAAGACACAGCGTCCACTTGAGGCGGACCCGATCGACATCTTCTGCTCGGGGATGTTCTTCGACGGGTGGCGTGAGTTCCGCTTGGAGGAGCTGGGGGCGAGCGAACCAGCCCCACTCGCCCCCGCGCGCACGTGGCTGCAACGCGTGGGGTGGCGCAGGCACGGCCTGCTCTCGGTCTACAAGTGAGGCGCCCGGGCGGCCACCGCCGCGGGCGGGCGGTTCGGGGCGAGGTGCATTGTTGCGAGACATACGGGGAGCGGGAAGCGCCGCGAAAGCGCTACCCCGCCTCCATTTTCGATGCGCGCGGGGTCGAAGACCCTGCGTCCTCTGCGCCATGCACCCCCCGCGCGCCCGTGATCCCCATCATTCCGAACCTGCCGTGTCTGCGGTGGGGGGAGGGTCTGTAGTCGCTGCGCCGTGGGTCGAGGCGGAGCCGGTTGGGCTCGCTCCGCTCGTGCGTGCGATGCGCGGGGCGCCCGGGCGGTTGTGGCGTTCGCGCGATCTCGTCTGGACGTTCGTCGCGCGCGATCTCGGCGCGCGGCTGCGGGGGACGGCGCTCGGTCCGCTGTGGCCGCTGATCCACCCGCTCGCGCTCTTCGCGGCGTATGGCTTCGTCTTCTCGACTCTGCTCGGCATCCGCATGCCCGGTACCGCCGCGGAGCTCGGCCATGCCTACGGCGTCTACCTGTTCACCGGGACGCTCGTCTGGGCCGCGTTCAGCGAGGCGACCTCGCGGGCCGCGACCTCGATCGTCGATCATCGCCACCTCGTGCAGCGCACCGCCTTTCCGGGTGAGGTTCTGCCGTTCGAGATCGTTCTCTCGACGACGGTCACGCAGCTCATCGCCGTGCTGGCCTTCGTCCTCGCGTGTGTCCTCACACCGCTTTGGCCCGCGCCCGGGGCGAGCCTCGTCTGGCTGCCGGCGATCCTCGTTCTGCAGGTCACGTTCACCTCGGGTCTCGCGCTCGGCCTGGCAGCGCTGCACGTGGTGCGGCGCGACGTCGCGCAGATCTGGAGCGTCGTCCTGACGTTCTTCATGTTCGCGACGCCACTCTTCTGGGTCGCCTCCTCCGACGTGCTGCCCGGCATCGAGACGTGGCTTCCGTGGATCGAGTGGAACCCGCTGCATCACCTCTTGCGCGCGTGGCGCGCGGTGCTCATGGGCGGCGCTCCCGTGGGGCTCTTCACGGAGTCGCCCGCCCCGGCGCTGCTCGCTTTCGCTCCCTTCGCGGTGGCCGCGTTGGTCGCGGGCCTGGGGCTGTTCTGTGGCCTCGAGCGGCGGTTCACCGACGAGACTTGAACGAGCCGATGCATCCCTCCGAAACGCAGAACGAGCGAGCGCTCGAAGCCGAGAAGGTCAGCAAGTGCTACCCGCGTGGCGGCGATCGCCACTGGGCCCTGCGCGAGGTCTCGCTGGGTCTGGAGCGCGGCGCGTCGCTCGGGCTCGTCGGCGCCAACGGAGCGGGCAAGTCGACTCTCCTGCGAGTTCTCTCGGGGGCCACGCCGCCGAGCTCCGGGCGCTACCGCACGCGCGGTCGGGTCGCGTCGCTGCTCGAGCTCGGGGCGGGGTTCCACCCCGACTTCAACGCGCGCGAGAACGTGCTGATGAACGGGGTGCTGCTCGGCGCGTCGCGGCGCGCGGTGCGCGCGGCGACGGACGCCGTCCTCGCCTTCGCCGAGCTCGAGCACGTCGCAGGCGAGCCGCTGCGCACGTACTCCTCGGGGATGGCGATGCGCCTGGGGTTCGCGGCGGCGCTGAGCGTCGAGCCGGAAGTGCTCCTCCTGGACGAGGTTTTCGCCGTGGGAGACCTCGTTTTCCAAAAGAAGTGCGTCGATCGCCTGCACGCGTTCCGCGAGCGCGGCGGAACGCTCGTGTTCGCTAGCCACAGCCTCTACGACTTGCGCCAGATGTGCGACCGCGCGCTCTGGCTCGACGCGGGCCGAGTGATGGAAGCCGGTGACGCAGCGGCGGTCACGAACGCCTACGCCGCTTGGGCGGGCAGTGGCGGCGGCCGCGGAACGGATCCGCGCCTGGCACCGTCCGAGCCGGCTGGCGCGGAGCCCGCCGTCACCGCCATCGAGGTGCGCGACGCACACGGTGTTCCGGTCGAGGTGCTCGCGAGCGGCAGTGATGTCGAGATCGCGATTTGGTTCCGCAACCCGCGCCCGGGCGCCGCGCTGCAGCTTGGCCTGACGCTGACGCGCCAGGACGGGACGCTCGCGGCCGGGCTCGGAACGCACCTCTCGAGCGCCGACGAGGGGCGCTCGACGCTGCGCGGCGCGCGCGGCCAGGTCCGCCTGCGCCTGCCGCGGCTGGCGCTTCTCGCCGGAACGTTCACCGTGACGGCACATTTGTTCGACGAGCGCGGCGTGCACCGTTGGCACGAGCGCGTCCATGATAGCACGTTGCGGGTCACCAACGACTCGCGCGAGGTCGGGCTCGTCCGCCTCGCGCATCGCTGGTCGCAACAGGAGGAAGAACGAGCAGCATGAGCTCAACGAATCACCACCCGACCAACTTGCATGCGCTGCCGGACGACGGGTCGCACGATCGCCTCGAGATCGAGGGGCCGAAGCTCTCGGCGCTCCTCGTCAACTACGAGTCCGGGCCGCTCGCCGACGCGTGCTTGCGCTCTCTGCGCCACGCCTGGGCCGAGGCCGGGTTCGAGGACGAGCGGCTCGAGGTCGTCGTCGTCGACAACGGTTCCACGGACGACACGAGCTGGCTCGACCTCATCGAGCTCGAGGGAGCGACCGTGCTGCGCGGACCTGAGAACCTCGGCTACGCGGGCGGCATCCAGCGCGCCTTCGCGGAGACGGGGGGCGAGCCGGACGACGTCGTCGCGATCCTGAATCCGGACGTCGTGTTCCTGCCCGGCTCGATCCGGCCGCTCGTCGAGTTCCTCGGCAGGAACCCCAGCGCTGGAGCCGTCGCGCCCGCGCAACTCCTCGACGAGGACCAGTTCTTTCGCCTGCCGCCGATCGCGCTGCCGACGACCGGCGACGAGCTACGCTCCGGCCTCGAGCCGCGCTTCCCCGGTCTCGCGAGCGCGCGCGCCGCGGCCCGCACGCGACGCTCGCTCGATCTCTGGAGCGCGCAAGCTCCCGTGCGCATGGACATGCTGTCGGGAGCGTGCATGTTCTTGCCGCGGGCCGTGGCCGAGTCGCTCGACACCCTGCTCGACCCGGAGTACCCGCTGTACTACGAGGACGCGGACCTGTGCCGGCGCCTGACGGGCCGCGGCTTCGAGCTGCACTTGATTCCAGAGTCGCGCATCCTGCACCACTGGTCGCGCTCGGCCGGCAGCGGCCGGGACTTCGCCGGCGAGCCCCAGCGCCGCCACGCGCTCTCGCGCGCGCGTTACTTCACGCACTATTCCGGTCCGCTGCGGCGCTTCGCCCTCGCGTGCACCGACGGCGTCGCGCGTCGTGCCCAGGCGCGACCGCCGCGCGCGATCGAGAAGCTCGTCGATCTCGGAGGCTTCGATGCCGCCCCGTGCATCGAGATCGACCGGCCGGGCGAGTTCCTGCTCGAGCTCGCGATGACCGCGAACTGGTCCCTCGCAGCCGGCGGCTTCGTCAGCGGCGGACCGTGGACGTTCCCCGAGGCGGCGTGGTCGTGGCTGTTCCCCGGGCGCTACTACCTGCGTGCCGTCGAGCGCAAGACGCTGGACGTCTTCCGGGCGTGGACGTTCGAGAAGACGTCCGCGGCGCGCATGCATCCCGTGGAAGTCGATCAACTCTTCCGAACAGACCCCATCGCAAGGCGTAGGCCGGAAGGCGCATGACCGTCGAAATCCCCAATCAGCCCGATCCGGGCCCCGTTCTCGTCTTTGCCCCGCATCCCGACGACGAGGTCATCGGCTGCGGCGGTGTGCTCGCCCTGCACGCGGCGCAGGGCGATCGCGTGCACGTTGCGGTCGTCTTCGACGGCGCGGCGGGAGACCCGACCGGAACCTGGGAGCCCGAGCAGCTCGTGCGCCGCCGGCGCGACGAGGCGCTCGCGGGCGGGCGCGCGCTCGCCGGCACGTCGCTCGGCCTCCGCTACGAGTTCTGGGGCTACCCCGAAGGGCACGAGGCGAGCGAACGCGAGATCGACGACGCCGCCGCGCACATGGTTCGCGCCGCGGGCGAGACCGGGGCGCGGACGGTCTACGCGCCGTGGGCGGGGGACGAGCACACCGACCACCGCCTCGTCGCGCGCGCGCTCGGGCGAGCGCTCGCGTCTCCGGACTGGCCGGCGTCCGTCAACTTCGTGTGGGGCTTCGAGGTGTGGACGCCGCTCGAGCCCGAACGCGTCCTCGACATCGGGCGCGTGATCGAGAACAAGCGCACCGCGCTCGCGTGCCACGCGACGCAGTCCGCGGACTTCGAGCTCGAGCGCGGCGACGCTCTGACGCACCGCGCGCTCGGTCTCGGTGCGTACCGCAGCCAGCACATCGGCCGTCGCGCGCGGTACGCGGAGGCGTTCTGCGGTTTCGAGACCCAGAACGCGGACGTGAGCTCGCCCACCACCCACGGCACCGCCGACGGGGCCGCTGCGTGAGGATCGCCGTCGTCGTCGCGCACTTTCCGCCGCGCTTTCTCGGTGGGACGGAGGCCGTCGCGCTCGCCGAAGCGCGCAGCCTCTCCGCGCGTGGGCACGACGTCGTCGTCCTCTCCGGCTGCGACGAGTTGCGCAGGGACGCGGACGTCGAGTCGAGCGTCGAGCGCGGCGTCGAGGTGCGGGTGCTGCCGCGGACCGAGCACGAGCCTTTCGATCTCACGCTCGAGCGGCCGCGCCTCGCGGCGCTGCTGGAGAGCGAGCTCGAGGGCTTCGAGGCGATCCACGTGCACGGCCACAGCACGCTCACACACGATCTCGTGCGCACCGCTGGGCGCCACGCGCCCGTGCTGTGGACGGTGCACGATCACTTCGCGACGTGCCCGCGCACGTTTCGCCAGCCGCCCGATCCCGGCCATGCCTGCCCGCCGCCGAGCGAGCTCGCCGCGTGCGTCGAGTGCCTGGCGCCCGAGCTCCCGGCCCACGTTGGCGGCAGTGATTCAGCGGCCGCGTTCGAGCGCGAGCTCGCCCGACGCCTGCGTGGCTTCCAGGCCGAGGTGGATGCGGCCTCGGCCGTGATCTTTCCGAGCCGCACGCACCTGGTGCGCCTCGCCCAGCACCTCTCGCTCGGCCCGGGGCAGGCTCACATCCTCGGCCACGGCCTCTGCCTCGAGCTGCCGGCGCGGCGCCGCCGCCCGCGGCCCTGGGCGGGCACCGGACCCTTGCGCCTGTTGCACGCCGGACGACGTTCGGTCGACAAGGGCACGCTCGACCTGGTCCGTGCCGCCGCGCCCCTGGCGGAACGGGTCGAGCTCGTGTTGGCCGGTGGGCCGGTCGATCCGGTCCTCGATGCCGAGCTTGTTTCCGTGGCCGGCGATCTCCGGCTCGAGCTCTCCGGTGAGTACGACGGCGCCGGGCTCGCGCGAATCGCGGCCAGTTGCCACATCGCGGCGCTCCCCTCACGGCTCCCCGAGAGTTACGCTCTTGCGCTCGATGAGGCCCTGGCGCTCGGCTTGCCGGCGTGGGTTGCGAGTGGCGAGGCGGGCCGTGAACGATTCGGCGGCGCCGCGCTGCACTCGCTTCCCGCGGCGGATCCCGAGGCGTGGCGCGCGGCGCTCGTCGATCAACTCTCCGACCCCCGTTCCTCGAGTGAGGCCTTCGACGCGCTGCCGCGCTCGGTGCCTGGTTGCGAGGAGACCGTGGGCGCTCTGGAGGCGCTCATGCAGGACCTCGGCAAGGCGCGGCGGCGCGCTTGAACCACGAACGATCAGACACGTGAACGAAGCTTTTCCTCCGCTCCGCCCGATCGCCGACTTTCCCCGTCGAGTCACGTGCTTCGCGCCGCATCCCGACGACGAAGTGCTCGGCTGCGGCGGCGCGCTCGCCCTGCACGCGCGGCGCGGCGACCGCGTGCGCATCGTCGTCCTGAGCGACGGCGGCGGCGGCTTGGAGGGCGAGGCGCGCGAGGCGCTCGTCGCCGAGCGCGAGATCGAATCGCGCGCGGCCGCGGCCGCGCTCGGGATCGATGGCGAGGTCGAGTTCTGGCGCCTCTACGATGGCGCGCTGGCGTACACCGAGGAGCTGCGCGAGCTCCTCGCGAAGGAGCTCGTGGCAGACGCACCCGAGCTGATCTACGCACCCTCGCCGCTCGAGCTGCACGCCGACCACCGCGCGGTCGCGCGCAGCCTCGGCTCCGCGCTCGAGGTCCTGCCGACCTGTCGCGTGCATCTCTACGGCGTCAACCGCCAGGTCCCGGCGACGGTGCTCGTCGATACGACCAGCGTGCAGGACGCCAAGCGCACGGCGCTCGGCTGCTTCACGTCGCAGAGCTCGGTCGTCGACCTCGCGCAGCGCGCCGAGGCCTTCGATCGCTCGTACACCGTCAACGTCGACGACGCCGGCGTCGCGTGCGCGGAGGGTTTCGTCGTGCGCAAGGGGGTGGAGGTCGGCACCTTCGCGAGCGCGTCCGAGTTCCTGCGCCAGACGCTGGCCGAGGACGCCGCCGCGGGCGAGATGCGCGCGACGGCCGTCATCTCGACGTGGAACAAGAAGGACGACGTGCGCGAGAACCTGCGCGGACTCCGCTCACAGCTGCGCCCGTTCCACGACATCGTCGTTGTCGACAACGCGTCGACCGACGGCACGCCAGACATGATCCGCGCGGAGTTTCCGGAGGTGCGTCTGATCGTCATGCCCAACTCCGCCTACGGCGCGTGCGAGACGTTCAACGTCGGCTTCGCATCCAGTCGCACGGAGCTCACGGCGATCCTCGATGACGACGTCGTGCTCCCGCCCGACTGGCTGCTCAAGACGACGTCGCGCCTGGACCAAGAGCCAGCGACGACGGCGATCGTGTCGACCAAGATCCTCGAGCCAGGGATGCCCGAGAGCTACAAGAACTCGGAGGCGCTCAACACCGAGCGCTACATGAGCACGTTCCGCGGCTGCGCGAGCCTCGCACGCACGCAGGCGTTGCGCGAGGCCGGCGGCTACGACGAGCGCCTCTTCATCTACGGCAACGAGCGCGACTTGACCTGCCGCCTCCTGAACCTCGGCTATCGCGTGCTGCAGTACCCCGAGGCGCACGCGAACCACAAGACGCCGTTCGGGATCAAGATGGGCAAGCGCAGCCTCTTCTACCACGCGCGCAACGCGTGGCTCGGGATGATCAAGTACGCGCCGTTGCCCGACCTTTTGCGCGCCCCGGTCCTGGTCGTCAAGAAGGTGCTCCTGCGCAGCGGCGACACCGAGACCTCGGGCGAGATCACCGACGCGACCGGGACGATCGGCATCCAGCGCGCGATCAAGGAGACACCGGGGGCGTGGTTCGTGCTCCTGCGCGCCGGCTTGAGCGTGCTTTACAACGTGCCCTACTGCCTCAAGCGGCGTGAACCGGTGACGGCCGAGGACTTCGAGCTGCCGATCGAATGACGCAGGTCGCCGAATGACCCAGGCCGCGCTCCAGCAAGCGGCTGGCACTGAGCGCGGGGCGCGCGTTGGTCCGGTCTCCGTCGTCGTCGTCAACTACGAGGGCGAGCGCTACCTGCCGCCCTGCCTCGACGCACTGCTCGCGGCGACGGACGAGGGCATCGACGAGATCCTCGTCGTCGACAACGCCTCGACCGACGGCAGCCTCGCCCTGCTTGCCGAGCGCTACCCGGGCGTGCGCGTGATCGAGATGGGGGACAACGCCGGCCCGGCCAAGGCGCGCAACGCCGGGATGCGCGCGGCGCGCAACCGCTGGGTGCTCGCGGTCGACAACGACGCGATCGTGACGCCGGGCATGCTCACGAAGCTGCGCGCCGCCGCGGATGCGCGCCCGGACGCCGCGATCGTCCAGCCGCGGAGCGTATTCGCCGCCGAGCCGGACCGCGTGCACTACGACGGTGGCGGACTGCACTACGCGGGCCTGATTGCGCTGCGCAACTGGTACGAGCCTCTCGCGAGCGCGCGCGGCAGCGGCGCGATCGAAGTCGACGTGTGCATCGCGGTGTGCCTGCTCGTCGACACCGAGGTCGTGCTCGCGCTGGGCGCGTACGACGAGGTCTACTTCATCCTGTTCGAAGACCTCGACCTCTCCTGCCGCCTGCGCCTCGCCGGCCACGCGATCCTCTCGGTCGAGGACGCGCTCGTGCACCACGACGCGGGCACGGCGGGCATCAGCTTCCGCGAGGGTAAGAGCTACCCGAGCAGCCGCGTCTTCTACCACTCGCGCAACCGTTGGCTGTACATGCTCAAGTGCTACGGCTGGTGGACGCTCTTGCTCGCGCTGCCGGGCGTGCTTCTTTACGAGCTCGTGTGGCTCGCGTTCGCCGTCGTTCAGGGCGGGCTCGGCGCGTGGCTGCGCGGCAAGTGGGCGGTCGTCACGGGGCTCGGCGCGGTGCTCGAGAAGCGCCGATCGGCAAGAGCTGGTCGGCGCGTGCGCGACCGGGCGCTGTTCGTCGGCGGGCCGTGGACGGTGACGCCAGCGCTGGCGGAAGGGGCGTCGGGGGTGGTGATTCGGGCCGTGGACGGCCTCCTGCGCGCGTGGTGGGCCGTGGCGCGGCTGCTGGTCTCTTAGGGCCCGTCCGAGAATAAGTGTCAGGTTTCGGCGAGCCATCGTCGTTCCTGGCAAGGCGCGCCGCCGACGCGTATTCGCTGGATACTCGGAGAAGGCGCAACGTAGCCAGGGGCGGCGAGGGCCGGCGAAACGTGAC
>JAAELL010000498.1 GCA_024226735.1 bacterium
AGTCAACGCCAGGAATGCCCGCAAGATCGTCCTCTACCTGGCGCGTCACGACCCGCAAGAGCGCACCCGCAAGCAGATCCTCCAAGACCTCGAGCTCGAGCTCGGCAACGACGAGCTCGAGCTCCGCCTGCGCAAGCTGGTCAAAGCCGACATCCTGGCTCAGGGCTCGTCGGACTTCCGCTTCCGAGGGCTCGGCGACCACGTTTTCGCCATGGTCTTCCGCCGGCTCTACGGGGAGGAGCTGGAAGACATGAGCCCGGTAGAGATCGTCGACGAGTTCAAACGTCAGCTCGCCTCGCTCCGGGGCAAGGCGGCACAGCTCAAGGGCGCGGCGGCAGAGTACCGGATCCTCTATCGGCTTTCGGTGTCGGCGCAGCGCGGCGCCACCCTCGCCGACGTCGTCGTCGGAGACGTCCAGGACGACGTCCCCCTCGGTCCTTTCGCGGCCTTGCGCAAGGCACACTTCTTCGTCGATCAAAGCCAGAGCTACGAGATCGACGTCCACGCGGTCAGCGTCGATGCCACGGGCACCGACCTGATGGTCGAGGTCAAGGACCTGGAACGGACGGCGTCGATGGACGCGGTGCGCCGGTTCATCGCGGCCAAGGAGGCCATCTCCCCGCAACTGGAACGTCGGACGGTCTTTCTCGTCTACAGTGAGAGTGGCGTCAATGATCGTGGTGCTGCGGCGCTCGCCGATGCCGGTATCCTGGTCATCGATTCGCAGAGGTTGGCCGCATTCGAGCGCCCCACAAACCGCGCCTATGACGCGGCCCCAGCTCATCTGCGATGAGCCGAGGCCGCGTCTTCGGCGTGGC
>JAAELL010000499.1 GCA_024226735.1 bacterium
CACCGTCGACAAGTTCGCGTCGCTGCCCTGGGTCGGGCCGGCGGGGGCGCTCCTCGGCAGCGCCGAGCGCTACGACCAGCAGCGTTTCTACGGCGCCGCGGAGCCCGGACGCGGCGCCCGTCTCGAGACCGCGAGCGAAGGCACGTGGTCCTGGAGGATGCGAAAGCAGTAAGCGTGGATCGTGCCGACGAACATCGGCCCCAGGCGGTCGAGGTACGCCGCGCCCATCCGCCCTTCGACCCGGCGGACGATCCTGGATTTGGGGTGCGGGGCACTTCACAACTCTCCTATTTACAACACTTACGCGCATCGGGAGCCCTCAAAGACCGTCGAAGCAGCTTTCTCGGCCCTCGATCGAGCCAAGATCCGGCGCGACCGACGGCTTCTGCCCGGTGCCAGCCGGCTAAAAGCTGCGCGCGGCGCTCCGGAAGGGCGCAGCTCACCCCCGGACGCTCAGATCGGCGCCTCGGGGGTACACCTCGCCTGGACCGAGCGGCGCCCGGTCATTCACTTCTAAGCCGGTCTCGGCCCAGACCGGCGCGAAGTCTACGAGCTAAGGCCAGCTCACGGAGGTTGGCCGCGAGCCCGCGGCTCGACAGTCTCATACCTCGTCGCGATCACGACGACCGGAATCGGCCCTCGCTCGACGACGCCCGCCTCCGAGACGGTGATCGTCCGCGTCGGGGGTCGCGGGGGTGGCGGCGGAGCCGGCGGCCCGACGTAGGACAGCGCGGGCGGAAAGCACCCCGGCGGAAACCGGTGCGCGGCCTCGAGGTCGCCAGAGCGGAGAGCCTGCGAGGCCAGCTCGTACATCAGGTCGAACTCTGCGAACTCCGCGCGGAGCTCGTCGAGCGTTTCCCTCGACGCGACGTGGAATTGCGGTCGCGGCGACCGCTTCGGCCGCTTCACTGTCGGACGCCTGAGCGGATCCTGGCTCAGGATCGCGTCAACGCCCGCCACCGGCCGGCAGTCCCGGGACGCTGCGCACTGGTCCTGGATCTCGACGATCAGCTTGATGATCTCGTCCCTGTACTCCTCCGCCGAAAGATGTCGGCAGCACGGCAGCGGCGCCAGCGGTATCTCGTATCGGGTGGCGTAGTCGTAGACCCC
>JAAELL010000500.1 GCA_024226735.1 bacterium
TGCCCACGACACTCCCGTCGATTAATCGCGATCCTGCCGGCGTCGTCGTAGTGAAGGCGGACCTCACCGGGGGATCCCTCCCCGATGGTCGTGACCCGGCCGGCGGTGGTGCGGAGCATCGTGATCTCCCGTCCGCCTCCCGCGTGATCCACGACTTCCCGGAGCGACAGGGAGGATCGCCCCTTACGGATGTCCGCAAGGAACATCCAGCGCCGACTCCCCTCGATCTCGATGGCCGTCTCGCCCGCGAAGAGATGCGTCACCGCGTACGGCGGATCCTCTCCGTTCGAGCAGCGCGTAAGGACCCCTGAATCTGACTCTCCTCAATCACGAGTGGGTAACAGCGGCCTAACAACGATCCCGCCGCAGCAGAGGAAGAGCATCGCGATGAGAGGCCCTGGCCCGTGGTATCCGAATGCCCGGCGGGCGATCATCCGGAGGCGGTTGTTGAATCCCTCGACGATGCCGTTGGTCAGGCGCTCGCGGACGTAGGCGAGGACGCCGCCGAGGTGCTTGCGTATCGTGCGGGCAACGCGCACGAAGGGCGCAAGCTTCGAGCGCGAGGCCCAGGCGAGCCACGCTCGCAGCGCCTTCTCCGCCCTCCAGGGCTGCTTGTAGTTCAGCGCGTCGCGCAGCGTCTCCTTGAGCAGGTAGGCGCGGTAGAGCGGCTTGTTGGTCTCCTGCACGGCGGCGAGCCGTGCGCGCTCGGGGACCGTCAGCGTCCAGGCGTTCTTGAGCAGCGCGTAGCGGCTGCCCTTGAGTTCCTTGGCCTCCTCGGTGCCGGCCAGGTCGCGCTGGATCTCGCGTCTCACCTCATCGACGGCGTCGCCGGCCAGGCGTTGCACGTGGAAGCGGTCGTAGACGATCTGGGCCTGCGGCAGCCGCTCCCTCGCGGCCTTCGTGAACGCGGCGGAGAGATCCATGGTGACGAACTCGATCGCCGCGCAGCCCTCTTCGCCGAGCGCTTCGAAGAAGGGCTCGAGCGTCTTCGACGAGCGGCCCTCACCCGCCCACACCACGCGCTTGGCGTCGTGGTCCACCACCGTCGTCACGTAGCGGTGGTGCTTGCGATAGCTGAACTCGTCGATGCCGATCCGTCGCAGCCCTTCCAGACTCGACGCGGCGCGACAGCGCTCGACCACGCGCTCGACGACCGCGTCCACGGCGGGCCACGACACACCGGCTATTCGTGACGCCTGCGTCTTGTCGGTGACCTGCGCCAGGTACGCGACGAGTTCCTCGAGGGGGTACGTGAAGCTCCCGCCTGGGGCCGCCCACGGAACCGCCTCGGTGCGCACTCCGCAGCCTCGGCAGTCCACCCGCCGCGGCGCGTACTCGAGCCAGACGCGCATCTCAAGCAGCGCCACGTGGCGCCAGCGCCGCGGTCCCCGGCGGTCGTAGCCCGGGGCGCGAGCACCGCAGCCGCCGCAGCGCGCGAGGCGCCAGCTCGGGCGGACCTCGACGACGAGTCCGTACTCCTCGATACGGGTCCCCAGGACGAACATCTCTCGCACGCCGAGAATGCGGCGTAGTAGCGTGGTTGCGCGCACGGGCTTCCTCTGCCTCCGGTGAGTCGTCGAACACCCACAGGAACGCACGGAGCCCGCGCGCAATCAAGTGCTGCCTGCCCTCGCGAGCGTCGAGCCGGTTTTCCACACCGTGGGACCCGCTCCGCAAGGCCGGGTCCCCGCACTTACCCGGCCGGTCGCCCGCAGGGCGATGCGGAGTGGGCAGGTGTGGGAAACCGGCGGGCGCCAGGCATCAATGCTCCGCGCAACCGCTCCCCGTGTGCCTTCGGCACGCCCGGGCACGCCGCATGCTCGGCGCGCACCGAACACCGACTGCCGCCCAGCCTCCGGCTCGAGCCTGGACAGGGGATGGATCCACCCACTCGTGATTGAGGAGAGCCTTAAGTTGTTAAGTTCCTCGCTCGCTACTTAACAACTTAAGGGTGGGGAGCACTGGGGACGCAGTCCAGCTGTGAGCAGTGACCCCACCGGTCTGACGGAACAGGACGACACTGCAGCGAAGACCGCGATGACGCATGCTGCCAAGCTGGCAGACGCCGCCGGCGCTGGAAACGCAGCCGAGGCCGCGTACGGCGCCGTAGAGGACACTACCGCATACGAAGAGGAAGACGACGATCCTGATGACTTGGAGATGTCGGAGGAGGAGAGGGCAAA
>JAAELL010000501.1 GCA_024226735.1 bacterium
GCCATGACGACATCCTCCACGCCCGGTCGGCACCTGAAAGCCTCCCCGAATCCACGAATTCGCCTACGTTTCCAGGCGCCAACCGGACGCGGATGCTGTCGCCCTGGCATCCGAAGCACTTCTTCAACGGGCTGCTAGGCGCCACTACGGACCGCAGAGGAGGAAGGTGCTCGATGGGAACAACCAGCTCTCGCCGCCAGATGCTCCGGGGAACCGGCGCCGGCCTCGCCGCGCTGGCTCTGCCGCGGCCGGGGCGGACGCTGTCGCGCTGCGGCAAGCTCCAGCACGCCTCGATCGGGGTCGGCGGCATGGGCTGGGCCGACCTGAACCAGATCGCGGCGCATCCCGAGGTCGAGATCGTGGCCCTGTGCGACGTGGACCTCGAGCGCGCGAAGCCGGCCAAGGAGAAATTCCCTCAGGCGCGGCTGTACCAGGACTGGCGCGAGCTGTTCGAAGAGGAGGGGGACCGCATCGATTCGGTCAACGTCACCACGCCGGACCACATGCACGCGCCGATCACGATGACGGCGCTCCGGCGCGGCAAGCACGTCTACTGCCAGAAGCCCCTGACCCACGACGTCCACGAGGCCCGGCGCGTCGCCGCGGCCGCGGCCGAGGCCGGCGTTGCGACGCAGATGGGTGTACAGCTGACCTCTTCGGTGACCGAGCGGCAGGCGGTCCAGATGATTCGCGACGGCGCGATCGGGAAGGTCGAGAAGGTCTACCTGTGGTCCAACAAGGACACCTGGAAGTACCGCCCGACCGGCCCCCGGCCCGAGGGCGGGGGCCCCGCGCCCGAGGGCCTGGACTGGGACAAGTGGACCGGGACGGCGCCGGCGCGGCCGTACGTCCCCGAGGTCTACCACCCCACCTTCTGGCGCGGCTGGCAGGACTTCGGCGTCGGCTGGCTCGGCGACATGGGCTGTCACATCACCGCGGCCACCCACCGCGCCCTCGGTCTCGGCGCGCCGATCCGCGTACGGGCCGAGGTCGAGCCCGCTTGGCGCGACACTCCAGCGCGCTTCTCCGAGACCTGGCCGGTGTGGCAGATCCTGCGCTACACCTACCCGGGGAACGAGCGCACGGTGGGCGAGACCCTCGAAGTCGTGTGGTCGGACGGCTACCGCTACCCGCCCGAGGAGCTGCTCGCGCGCATCGAGGTCGAGGAGGGTGGATTCCCCGCGCAGGGCGCCATGCTGCTGGGCGAGGAGGGGACACTGCTGCACCCCCACGGCGGCCAACCGTCCCTGCACCCGGCCGAGAAGTTCGCGAGCTACCCGCGGCCCGAGATCGCGCCACGCAACCACTACCACCACTGGATCGACGCCTGCCGCGGAGGGTCACAAACGGAGGCCGGGTTCGAATTCTCGGGCCCGTTCAGCGAGGCCATCCTGCTCGGCACTGTCGCGCTACGCCTGCCCGGCCGCGAGCTGAGCTGGGACGCGGCGCGCATGAAGTTCGAGGGTTCGCCCGAGGCCGACCGCTACCTGCGCCGGAAGTACCGCGCGGGCTGGCAGGTCGAGGGTCTCTGAGCTCGTACTCGGCGTCGACGGAGCGGGCGCGATCATTGCTCAAGCACTCACCGGCTCGAACGTCGACGACGGGAAGACCGGGCTCGATTTGATCGAAGCTCTCGAGGGCGACATCGCAAGCCTCGTTGGCGACGCGGCCTACGACACCGTTGCGATCTACGAGTCGGCGACTGCCCGAGGTGCGACAGTCGTCGTGCCGCCAACGAGAACCGCTCTTGTGTCACGGCGGAGGTCGACTCGACACGTGCAGCCACCTCCAGGCGTCGGTTCATGGCTCGGGTTGCGTCTGGGCTCTTCCGTGGAGGAAAGCCTGTACGTGACCGTCGACATCGATCATCGGCTGCTCCGGGTGTGCCTTGCGGAGCATCCCGGTGACGAGCAGGGGCCCGATGAAGGCGGCCAGCGTGGTGAGGGGGGGCTCCTTCTGCAAGGTACCGCGGGCCTGGTGGTGCTCGATCATGCGGATCACGTAGCCGACGTTGTCCCACGCAACTTCGAGGGCCGGGCGAAGCTCTGGATGTCGCGACGCCTCCACCAACAGCAGCGGAAAGATGGCCCCGACCTGGCGGTTCGTCTCCAGATAAGACTCGACGATGTGCCTGAGGTCGGCCTCCACGTCATCGGTGGCGGTCATCGTTCGTAGCGGAACGTTCTGGAGGGGCTGGCGGATGGCAGAGACGAGCAGTTGGGGCTTGCCACCGTAGCGGCGGAACAGCGTCGCCTCGTTCACGCCAGCGAGCCGCGCGATCTGCTTGGTTGTCGTCCGCGCGTAGCCCTGGTCCACCCAAAGCCTCAGGACGGTCTCGAATAGCCGCCGTTCATCGATCCTTCTGGGCATCCGCCTCCCCGAGGGGCGACCAGCGCGCAACGATCACCTGGATCTGTTCGACTTGATGCGGACGAGACATTCGTGCCGCTCTTTCCAGACTCGCTTCATGTGCGACGAGGATCGCATGGCGCTTCTGTCGTCCGTGCAGCGTCACGTCGAGACCCCGACCCTGGGGCCGACGCCTGTCCGCTTGGAGTACATCCGCGCCCAGCTCACGGTCTGGCCGGTAGTGAACGGTACGGAGTTCCTGGTTGCAATCGTGCCGCGGTCGTACGACCGCCGGTCGGTCATCGATGTGGGTCGAACCTTGCAGAAGGTCGTCATGGACGCCACGCGACTGGGACTGGCGACCTGTTGGATTGGTCCGGGGGCCGATCACGAGAGCCTCAAACGCCACCTCGGTGATCGGTTCGATCCCGAGCGCGACCAGATCATCTGCACCTGCGCGGTGGGCTATCGCTCACGCTATGTGCCTCTCTTCGTGCGCCTGTTCAACCGGATGTCCTTCCATCGCCGCTTGCTTTCCGAGCTCTTCTTCACGGATGCGGAGCTCTGTGTTCCCGTGGACGTGGCGGCGCCTCCCTATGCGCGATTCGGTCGCACCTTCGAGGCGTGCCAATGGGCACCGTCCTCCTACAACGGCCAGACGACACGTGCCGTCCTGAGATCCGATGCGGGTGTCGTCCAGGGCGTGGACTTCTACGCCGCCACGTCGTCCCGGTACTACGCGCCGGTCGCCCTCGGCATCTGGTGCGCCAACTGGGAGCTCGGATGCGAGGCACTGGGGCTCGAGGGGCTGGTCGCGTCACATCCAAAGCCCGTTGGCGAGCTGGCGATTCCGAGACACGATGTCACGTGGGTCCCCACGCTGGCCGCGGGCGCATAGCTCACCACGGAGGAGCACGATGAACCGACGCAAGATCGGCCACCCGGGACGACGATGGCGGTCAGGTACGCTTCCATCCGCCAACCGAGCCGCTCAGCCAGCAGCAGGTCCAGCGAGTGGCTGGCTGTGTGCGTTGATCTTTGAGTCGTTCGCGGTGATTCGGATGGTGCCGACGACGACCGCTTCGCTGATACTGTCTTGCTGGGCTGTCCGGGCCATGGGCTGTCCTCAGTTCGGCCAGCTGCCCGTCGTTCAGCAAACTCTTGGGCGCTGGCAGATCCGGCGGCCCCTCTTCCCCTCGCGAGATCGTCTCGCCGGGGTCAGAGCCGCCACGGGACAGCTTGCTTGAGCGAGAGTCCCGTACCGAGCGGCGCCCATAGCATCCAGGCCTTCGGCAGCGTCAGGGCGCGAGGACGGCGCTCCGACGCCGGACGTCAAGTTCCGGTCGCGAGCTGTTTGCCGGTGGCCATCGGGAAGCTGACGGTCACGGTCGTGCCGTGGTCGGTCTGGCTGGAGACCTCGATCCGCCCACCGTGCTCTTCGACGATCCGGCGGCAGATCGCGAGCCCCAGCCCGACGCCTTCTTGCTTGGTGGTGAAGAACGGATCCCAGATCTTGACCAGATCGCCGGTCGGGATACCCGCGCCGTCGTCGACGACCTTGACCGCGGCTCCGATCGGTTCGGCCTCGTCGCAGTCCTCGGACACGACCGTGAAGATCCTCAGCGCGATGCGCTCGCTCTTCGGCCGCGCGTCGGCGGCGTTGAGGATCAGGTTGATCAACAGCTGACGCAGCTGGTTCAGGTCGCCCTCGATCGACGGCACGCCGGGTTCGGCGTCCACCTCGATGTGCAGGCCCCGGTGGCGGACCTCGGGGCCGACCAGGGTGACGACGCTCTTGACGACCGCCGCCAGCGACGTCACCTCGGGCTCGGGTCCGCGCGTCGGCGCCAGGTGCGAGAACGACTCCAGGATCTGCTCCATCCCCGCGACGTCCTCGAGCAGGTTCTTCCTCAGCGTCTCCAGCGCGGCGTCCTGATTCGATCCGCCGCTCGCCTGGATCTTGTTCTTGAGCGCGGTCAACGGGTCGTGCAGCTCCTGAACCATGCCGCCGCTCAGCTGGCCGATCGACGACAGCTTCTCCGCCTCCGCCAGACCCGCCTGCAGGTCCTGGAGGCGGGTCTGCGCCTGCTCTAGGCGTTTGGCCATCATCTGGAACTCTCGAGACAACCCCTCGATCTCGTCCGCCGGCCCCGGCGCGGCGGAGCGCATGCCCGCTCCACGATCGGTGGCGATCTGGCTCATCGCCATGCGCAGCTCGCTCACCGGCCGAGCGAGGGTGCCCGTCACGAAGACACCCACTGCCGCGACGACCGCGAGCACCACCGCGATGATCACCGACAGGTAGATCGTCAGTCGGCGGATCGGCGCGCCGAGCCGGGCGCGAGACTGTGTCACGATCAGGCGCCACTGCCTGGCCGTGTCTTCGGCGGTCAACGCGATCGCCCCGATCGAGACCAGCTCGTCGGAGGTCTCGAAGTAGTTGCCCTCGTCGCTCTGCTCGAGAATCGCGCTGGTTTCGCTCGCGCTGAAGTCCTCGCTCACGCTGCGCCTCTCGGACAACGCGTAGCGCGCGCGCTTCTCCTGCGAGGGGCCGATGTAGCCCAGGTAGCTCCCCTCCTGATCGACGAGGAATGCCTCGGTCCCCCCCTGCAACGGTTCGATCAGCCCCAGGATGTGTGCCCCGTTCAGGTTGAGGATGAGGATACCGGTCCGCTCGCCGCTCTCGTCGAAGAGCGGTGTGCCGAAGCGCAGCACCAGGCGGTGGGGGACCTCGATCCGGCCCTGTTCGACGTTCAGGTCGAGCGGCGACGTGTAGATCTCGCCCGCCGCCAGGCTCAGTGTCGCCTCGACGTACGGCCGGTTGCTCTTGGCTTGAAGCTGCGGGACCGGGACCGCTGTGGGGCGGCCTTGCTCGACGTTGAGCCGGACCACCTCGCGACCGTCGGTGTCGATGTAGCGGACCTGGTAGAACGACCGCCTGCCCTGCGAGAACAGCTTCAACTCGCGCTCCGCCTGCTTGCGCAACGTGGTCACGCGCTCGACATCGCTCGCTGTGCGCGCGCTGGCCAGATCGTTCAAGAGCTGGGTCTGGCTGAGGAAGAGCAGGTCGGTCTGGACTCCCCCGAGGAAATCCTCGAGCGCACGGGCGCGCGTCGAGCTGTCGAAGACCTCCCGCTCGATCGCGTTGTCGAGCATGGCCGTCTGCATGCGCCAGATCGTGAAGACCCCGACTCCCGTCGCGGGCAGGACCGCGAGAGTCACCATCGGGACGACGATCTTGCTCTTGAGGGACTTCGGCCTCAGTCGTGCGAAAAGGCCCATGGGTCGACTTCGTGGGGTGGTCGACACGCGACCACGGATGGGTCATACTAGTGGTGTGAGTCACTCTTGTGCGGCATTTTGGTCGGCCCGTACCCGCCCGCTGCTGCGTTGCGCCTCCTCCGAGACTTGCAGCGAAGTCGCGTCGTCGC
>JAAELL010000502.1 GCA_024226735.1 bacterium
GCGACGACGCGACTTCGCTGCAAGTCTCGGAGGAGGCGCAACGCAGCAGCGGGCGGGTACGGGCCGACCAAAATGCCGCACAAGAGTGAATCACACCACTAGATGCTAGGGGCGCCGCTCGGAACGGCGCCCCTAGCACTACTTACTAGTCCTCGAGCACGACGCCGCGCACGCGGCCGGCGCGCGCCAGGCGGACGGTCGTCTCGTCGGGGACGTTTTCGCGCGCCCAGGGGCCGAGCTCCTGATCCAGGTGTCCGTCTGCACTGACCCGTACCCTGAATGCTTGCAGGGGCAGCCGCATGCGCAGGAGTCCGCCCGCTTCACGCGTCAAGTGCGCGCGCCGACGGATGCCTTGCGTGTTGCTGCTCGTATGCGACCGTGGGGTAGGCGAAGTCGGACCTCGCGAGGACCTACCGGCGCCTGGATGGCCTGCGATGAGGGTCCGAAGGCGCGTCTGGCCGGCCTCTTGCGAACGTTGGGAGGGTTGCCAGCAGCGACTGGGCGTGGCCGGTTCGTGGGGTGAGGCCCCTTGGAACTCCTTCCGCGGGGCTGGAGACGGGCTGGTCAGGGCGTGCTACGCAAAGCAATCCGGTAGGTGTCTTCGTGAGGGGCACAACTTGGCGTCGATCTCGCTGTAGTCGTGTGCGCAGAGCGAGTATTGACGCGGCCGCAACCGGTGCGCGCGGCGCGACGATGCCGTACCTTGCATGCGCCATGTACTCGACCGAACTCCTGCACCGTGCTGCCCGAGGCGACGCGCACGCCGCGTCCGATCTGTACGAGCACTTGTACCAAGAGCTCCATCGACGCGCGCACGCGTTGATGGTCGGCGCTGCGCCTGGTCACACGCTGCAGCCGACCGTCTTGGTGCATGAAGCCTGGCTGCGGCTCTCGCTGCCCGATACCGACTGGGAAGGGCGCAGCCACTTCCTCGGCGTCGCGACGCGCGCAATGCGTTCGGTGCTCGTCGACCACGCGCGTGCTCGACTCGCGCCCAAGCGCGGCGGTCACATGCTACGCGTCGAGCTGAGCGAGCAGATCGAGACGTCCCCCGAGCCAGCCTGGCGAATCGTCGCCCTCGACGAGGCGCTCGCGGCGATGGAGACCAAGGACTCTGCGCTACAGGAAGTGGCCCACCTGCGGCTCTTCGGCGGCCTCTCGCACGGCGAGATTGCTGAGCTCTTGCACGTCAGCGAGCGCACCGTCGAGCGACGCTGGCGCGCCGCCCGCAAACACCTGGAGAAGGCGCTCGCGGACGACTCTGTGGGAACGTGAGCGCTACAGCGGGTTCGCGGTCCCCGGCGTGGGCAAGACGGTCGTCACGCCGTTCGGTGTGAGGCTGCTCGTGACGCTCCCGTCCCACGCGCCGGGGCTACCCAGGAGCGTACGTCGTCGGAAGATCCCCTCGGGAGCCATCGACCCGCCTCCGGTCTGTGCGTCGACCGGTCCGACGCACGCCTTCCAGGTGCCGTTGTAGACACGGTCGAACACGTCGCCGTCCCACACGGACACACGGTCGATCACGTTCCCCTGCGTGCCGGTCAGTCGAGCCCAACGCGTCGACTTGGGATCGAGCTGGCTGCCCACGGCCGCGAGCAACGCGTTCAACGAGCTCACCTCCACGAACAGGACCGTCTGCGTGCCCGAACCGAGGAAGTCGGGGTCGGATACGAGGACGTCGACGTTCGGCACGCTCGTACCGCCGAGCACCAGCAAGCCGTTGGCGGGGATCACGAGGCCGTGGAGCGGGATGACGCCCGTCAAGTGACCGGCTTGCGACCCGTCGCCCTCCAGGATCGCGATCGCACGGTCAGTGAGCGTCATGCCCCCTGGCCCCGCGATCTCGATGAAGTCGTGGTCGACGAACCCGGGCGGTGCACAGAACACCTCGTTCACCACGGCGGGGCCGGTCGGGCTCGGGTCGCAGACGTCCCCGCGACCGTCACCGTCTGTGTCGGACTGGCTCGGATTCCACGTGTTGCGGCAGTTGTCCTCCGCGTTGGCAACACCATCCTTGTCGTTGTCGCGGCGCGTTCCGGCGGAGATGCGCGACCCTGAGGAGGAGGAGGACGAGCTGAACAGGATCGGAGCCTGGCGGTAGCTGCCGCCCATGTCCGCCACACCGAGTTCGAGGTTGGACGTGCCGATCGTCATCTCCTCGAAGGTGCCGTCGCCATCGCCGTCGACCAACAGGCCGGGCGGGAGCGCGGTGAGGTCGAACTGGATGGGGTCGTACGTCCCGGGTGCGCCGACGAACACCCAGGGCGTCTCGTCCGTGTCGAGGTTCCACGGGCCGTAGCCCGGGATCTGGACCGGCGCCCCGATCACCGGCTTGAACGTGACGTCGACGTAGCAGGCGAGGTCGTAGTCGAGCGTCCCGCCCGCGTTGCTCCGGCGCTGGATCGTGGCTTGGCCGGCCAGATTCGGGGCTGTGGCCGACAGCGTGACTTCGACATCGTAGTTTACGAGTTGTCCCTGGCCGATGTCGACCTGCACGGACGCAGAGGAAACGAGCCGCAGCCCGATCACCTTGGCGGACACCGTGGCGCTGTCGCCGACCGACAGCGGAGGCGTCGCCTGCGTGCGGCGGACCAGCAAGTGTACGTCGCCCAGCGCGCCCGAAGGGACGGACTCAAGGTCCTCGCCCCGCAACTCGACGACGCCAGCGAACGCCGGGGACCCAGGTCCAAATGTACCGGGCGGCAGCGGGTCGGAGGAGAAGTCGATGCGCGTCCCCCCGAAGTGCAGGTCGATCTTACCGCGGGCGAAGACGGCATCCTCGCCCGCCATGACGGGCACGCCCTGCACGGGATGAGCCATCGAGCGGGGAGCCAAGGCGCAGAGGGCGATGCAGCTCAGGGTGGTCCAGCCGGCGTTCATCGGGCTTCTTTGTCGGAGGTGGAGAGGATGGGACACATCGGGCGCACGCCGAGGGTCTCCTCGCGGTAGGTGGGCTCCAGTCCCATGCGCCAGGAACTGCGCGCGCGTAGGGCCGGGCTGAGGAACGATCCACCGCGCACGACGCGCGGGCTCGAGTCGTCCGCGTCGAGTACGTTACGGGCATCACGCGTGTACGGGGCATACATGTCTTCGCACCACTCGTGGACGTTCCCGAGCATGTGCACGAGACCGAACGGGTTCGTCGCTCCGACGTAGGCGGGCACGGGTCCGACATCGTCCGCGTCCGGTTCGCGGAGGTTCGCGCGCCGGAGAACCTCGGCCGCCGTTTCGCCCAGGCACCACGGTCCGTGCGTGTGCGCGCGGCAGGCGTACTCCCGCTGGGGCTCGCTCGGGAGTTGCAAGCCAAAGTGTGCCAGCGTGCGTCGTGCTTCGTACCAGTCGATCGACGCGACCGGAGCGATTGCGTCGTCGCCGGTGCCCGTGCCGCTCATGCGCCGGTACTGGGCGCGCGTGAGCTCGTGCTTGCCGAGGAAGAACGGGCTGACGTGCACGCGATGCACCGGACCTTCGGAGCGTCGGAAGGCCTTGGCCTCTTCGGAAACAGAACCTAGGTGCGGGTCGAAGTTCGGTCCCGCTGCGTCGGCCGTCGCGCCGATCCAAGCCTCACCGCCCGGCACGAGCACGAGCACGATCGCGGACTCGGGGCCGAGCTGCAGCGCGCTGCTGTGCCGGTCGCGGGTAGGCACCTCACCGCTGGCCACGTGGGCGAACTCCCACAGGCCGTTGGACGGGTCCGGCCCCAGCGGCAGGAGGCCGAGCTGCGGCGCGAGATCGAAGCCGCCGTAGCGGTCGGCGACGGCGGCCCGCGCCGCGGTCCAAGCCGCGCGCGCGCCGGGCGAGTCGAGACTGCGGGGGCGCACGTCGCGCGAGAGCCGCAAGCGCCGCCGCAGGCTCGCGATGCCCACGCCACGAGCATTCGCCGCCTCGGGGTCCGAAGGCTGGTCGAGCGCGAGTAACGCCCCGTGCAGCTCGGCCAGGTGCGCAACCCGTTCGTCGTCAGGCGCGCTCTTCTCGAGCGTAGCCAGCAGAACGGGGACCTGCGCACGCAGCTCTTCCATCTCGGCGAGCCACCTCTCGAGTGGCGCAACGAGGTCGGGCCCGACCGGCCAGAGATCTGGTGCACGATCGCTGAGGCGGCGGAACCTGCCGCGCTGTGTCTCGATCGACGCGAGCTGCAACGCGCGCGTGTCGTCGAGCGAGCGCAGGTAGAAGTGCGTCACGGTCGCCAGACCCGTGCCGAGCGCGAGGACACACGCCATGGCCAGGAAAGACACGAGGCGGTTGCGCAGGACCCACTTCTGCAGCTCCGCCAGCGCGCCGGTGCGATGCGCCTCGACAACGTGCCCCTCGAGGTACGCGCGGACGTCCGCAGCGAACGCCGCGACGCCCGGATACCGCCGCGACGGATCGCGCTCCATGGCGCGCGCGCAGATCGCGACGAGCTCGGCCGGCGCGCGCGAGTTGGCGCGCTCGAGGGCACGCGGCGGTCGAGCGCGCAGGAGCTGCAGCACCTCGTGGCTCTTGTGCGCTACTTCCGCAAAGGGCGCGTGGCCGGCCACGATCTCGTACAGGATCGTGCCGAGGCTGTACACGTCGGTCGCGGGCCCGACATCCGCGCCGACCGCCTGCTCCGGCGACATGTAGCTCGGTGTCCCGAGCACATCGCGTTCACTCGACTGGCCCGTAAGTGGGACGCCGTCGGGGGACAAGACCTTGGCCAGGCCCCAGTCCATCACGTACACCTCCCCGAAGCCGCCAAGCATCACGTTCGCCGGCTTGAGGTCGCGATGCAGTACACCCTTGGCGTGGGCGAATGCGACGGTCTCGGCCACGCGCAACAGCACCTGAAGCGCGCGGGTCGAGCTCCAATCCGGATCGGCCTGGGATCGCAAGCGCTCTGCGAGGTCGCGCCCCTGCACGAGCCGCATCGTGAAGAACGGGCGCCCTTCTTCGTCGAGGCCGAGGTCGTGGATCGGGACGATCCCCGGGTGGTCGAGCTGGCCGGTGACCTGGGCTTCTTCCAGGAAACGCTCCTGCAGCGCGTCGAGGACCGGGCCAGGGAGGTCTCCAGCAAGCGTCTTGCGCGCGACGTCGCGTTCGAGGTCCAGGTCGCGCACGCGCTCGACGAGGCCCATGCCCCCACGCCCGACCGCGTCCCCGACGCGATATCGATCGTGTGCCGAGGGCCTACGCCGGAGGCTCTCCCACAACGTGCGCTTGGCGCGCGATGGTCGGGTGGCGCCTGCCGGCTGCTCGTCGTCGCTGTGCAGGCGCTTGAGGACGAGCTCGTACAGCGCTTCGCCTCGGTCGCCTTTGGGCTCAGAGGGCTCTTCGTCCGCCATGGTCCACGTCTTGCCGCTGGGCCGCGCAGTCGGACAAGCCATACCGTCGCGATCCCCTCCTGCGCGGCGGTGGGCGCAGTGGAGCCTACTGAGAGAGCGGCGAAGAGTCGCGGGAAATTCCATCACGAACGGTCGGGAGCCCCCGGTACGACCCGGGGGGCCCCACACCATTGAGGACGGAAGCAGGCTGCGTGGCCCGACACGGATTCCGGCAAAAATCAGAGGCCGGCTTCGGCGCGGATCTGCCTGATCTCCAGCAGGCGCTCCGCAGTGAAGCGGCTCGCTTCGAATCCACGGCCACCAAAAAGTGTGTCGCGGTGCTCGGCGTGGAACGCACGTGCCTGCACTTCATCGATCCGCGTCTCTGCGAGGCGTCGTCGCAAGTGCTCGCCGACGTCCTCCTCCCCGGCCTCCCGCGCGGCTTCCACCATCTGGTCGGAGGCCTCGAGGAGCGCAGCGATCCGTCGCGGCTCGAGGTCCGGGGCGGTGCACAACAGGTCGAGCTCGCGCTGGGGCGCGATGCGCGCGTCGCGCGTGATAGCATCGGACTCGTGGTGCTCGCGGGCAGGCTGAGCCGCAGGCTCGACGGGCCGCGGGGCCGGCGTGTCGCCGCGCAGGGCGAGCATCGCCGGTAGCGCGAGGCCAGCCAGCACGCAGAGCGGAATGCGGAACTTCATGACTCGTCTCCTTCGCAACAGGCTGCCATGGATCAGTCGATGTCCTCGGAGGGACCGTCCGCGTCGTCGCGGTCGGTGTCCTCCCAGTAGACGGCGACGTAGACCTTGCGCTCGTCGTCGAGGAACCGGTAGTTGCTGTCCCAGCTGATCGGCACGTCGTTGCCCATGAGGCGCAGCGTCCAGCTGTGTCCGCCGACGGCGTTGCCCAGGTAGATGCGCTGCCGCGGGTCGTCGTCGGTGCCGCTGTAGTACGTGTAGCCGTTGCTGCCTTGAATGGACAGGCGGATGTCGGCCGTCCAGGTGCTACCGTTCTCGACGTTCGGCTCGTGCCAGAAGCACGCCGCGCGTAGGCGCTCGACGTCGCTCGAAAGCGCCTGGTTGACGCCGCTGCTGTTCGGGTTGACCAACATGTCAGCGGCAAGCTCGCCGTCCTCGATCACGCGAGAGAACAGGCGCATGCGCCAAGGGCCGTCCATGCCCGCCGAATTGAACATGCGCACGCGCAGCCTGCCGGCGCCGTACACCTCATCCATCGGATCCCAGGTGTTGGCGAAGCTCCCGTCCTCCATCTGGCCATCGGCGAGCATCAGCATCGTCGCATACAGGAACCCGACTTCGTTGGCGATCGACGAGCTGAAGATCTCCAGCATGTGGTCCTTGAGGCACGCCGCCGTGCCCGCCACGACGGGCGTCGCAGCGCTGGAGGCGCCAAAGGCGCCGTAAGTGTCACCCACCTTGGCTGCCGTGTCGGCCTCGGGGCCCGCGAACGCCGCGATCGCGATCACGCCCCTGTTGAGGCTGTCGCCGCCGCGCGACGCGCCGCCGTTGGCGTCTGCATCCTTGAGAGGCACGGCACTGCGGTCGAGCTGATTGACTGTGAACGCGCCGCTGGCTGCGCCGGGATTGCCGACGACGCAGGAGCTGCCGGAGAAGCCGTTGTTGCCGCCTGATTTCGCGAAGAAGATGCCGTCGAGCATCGCTGCATCGACCGCCTCGTTGCTCGAGGCGGAGAGGTTGCAGAGCGTGCCCGTGCCGAAGCTCATCGAGAGATTGATGATGTCGGGGGACAACGTCACTGCGTGCTCGATCGCGGACACGGCGCCCGCGCCGCTTTCCTCGAGGAACACGAACGACGCCTCGGGCGCGAAGCCCGTGCGCGCCTCGCGACTGGACGTGCTCGTGATGCTCGAGTCCTGCCCCTGCATCAGGTCCGCGACAGCCACGCCGGCGACCTTGGTGCCGTGGGAGGGGGTCGACGTTGCGCTCGTCGTGACGGTCGACCACGTCGACGCACTGTTGCGCCAGATCGACTGCAGGCGGCTCGAACCGCCGGCCCAGTCGTCCCAGGCCGGGTGGTCCGCGTCGACGTCGGAATCGATGATCGCCAGGCAGATGTCGTTGTAGCTGCCTCCGCTGCCGCTCTCGCCGTCCGAGCCGTCGTCGTGGAGTTGCACCACCTGCGCGGCCTCGCGCATGTCCTCCAGGTCGTTGTCGTCGTAGATGCCGGCTTCGAGCACCTCGATGTGCTCGACCGCGGGGTTGGCGGCGAGGGCGACGAGCGCCGACCAGGTCAGCTCGGCGTCGAAACCGTTGATGATCCAGTGCGCGTCGATCAGCTCGCCACCGTAGGCCTCCAGCTCGTCGATCAGGGGCGCCTGTACCTGCGTGAGTTCGGTCTTGCGCGTTTCAATGGCGATCAGGCGTTGCTCCATGAGCTCGAGCGCGGCCGCAGGCTCTTGCGTGAACAGGTTCGGCGCGATGCGCGGCAGCCGCAGCGGATGCGCGTCTTCGCGCAGCCGCACGGTCGTGCGCAGCCGCTCGCCACGCGGGGCCGCACTGATCCACGCTTCGACCTCCGGCGAGACGCGCGGTTGCACCAAGACGGGGTCCTCGCGCAGCTCCTTGCGTTGGCGGAACGTCGCGATCTCGGCCGCGCTGGCGCCGGGGTTTTCCGCCAGCCACTCGCGCTCGATCTCGGCCTCGCTCAGCTTGCGCTTGCGCGCCTGCACGAGCTGCATCTCGTAGTGTACATCTCCGTCTTCGGACGCTTGCCAGGCGCCGGCGACCAGCTGGTATTGCCGCCCCTCGCTGTCCTCGAGTGTGTTCAGATCGATCGTGCCGGCACCCGAGTCCAACCAGTCCATCAGGTCGGTGATTGGGGCCTCTTCGATCACACGGCCGTCCGCCGTGATGGTCTTCTTCCACGAATAGACGATTCGCTCGGGTGCGGGCTCTGCGCTCACCGCGTTCGTTTGCGATGGTGAGGCCAGCGACCACGACGCCGCGGCCAATAGGAGCAGAGGAGTGAGTAGTTTGGGCTGCATGTCGGTGTCCTTGCAAAGTGAGAGGGGATACAACGCGGTCCGCGCGGACCGCTCGCCGTGCACCCTTTGCACGCAAGTCGCACGAGCCGCCCGACAGTCTTTCTGACTTTCTGACCGTCCGGAGTTCCTCAGTCACCAGAGCCGAGGTGTCCCGTCCTTCTCCTGGAAGCGCTGCACCAAACGCGCCGAGACCCCTGCCTCCGTTTGAGCCGAAACGGGTGCCCGCTGGGGCCGGCTCTCGAGGGGGAGTACGTGGGCTTCCACTTAGGGCCCGTCCGAGAATAAGTGTCAGGTTTCGGCGAGCCATCGTCGTTCCTGGCAAGGCGCGCGGCCGACGCGTATTCGCTGGATACTCGGAGAAGGCGCAACGTAGCCAGGGGCGGCGAGGGCCGGCGAAACGTGACACTTGTTCTCGGACGGGCCCTTAGGCGCCGGTCAGGCACCGGAGCTGTACCTGCGCGGCGAGGACGAGACAGAGACGGAGTCTCGATGGGGCTCCAAGGTCTCGGGAGGCCGTGGCTTCCGCGTCCCTTGGTCCGAGCTCTTGGGCGACCTCGACGGCGACGGAGAGGTCGAGTACGCAGTCCGAGACTGGGGACGGGTCCGTGTGCACGAGCGGGGCGAGAACGATGCGTTGTTCGTGATCGACGGTGAGTACCTGGAAATCGGCCCCGTCGATGATGTCGATCGGGACGGAGTGACCGATCTGTGGGTCGCGAGGAGTCGAGGCACCGCCGGGGTGCTCTCCGGCACGGACGGCCGCGAGCTCGCGGCTCTCGATGGAGCGTCCCTGCCGCGCAGCGTGGAGAAGAACGTCATCAGCAGCTTCCCCGACGGCGTCGCCGTGGTCGCGGACGCGGACGCGGACGGTGACGGCCTGCGGGACCTGCTGGTCAGCGCGATGGAGCCGTTCGGCCTGGGCGTCGTCGGGCTCTTCTCGAGCGCGAGCGGGAAGCCGCTCCGGGCGCACCAGGGGCCTCCCTCGTGGACGAACCTCGGATCGGCGGTCGCGTGCGGGGTGGACCTAAACGGCGACGGCGTCGAGGATCCCGTGGTCTCGCGTGTGGAGCCGGCGTCCAACACGGAGGGCCGCGTCTATGTCGTGGACGGCGTGACGGGAAGCGTCCTACGTCGGTACACCCGCGCTGCGCTCGGGGGCTAACCGTGGCGCGACGGCGCAGCTGCCCGAGCACCCTTCTGGCCGATGCGCTCATCGCACCTCTAAGGGCTGTCGTCGTGAAACGGCCGAAATCGAAAGCGATAACAGGAGGGCGGTCCTCCTCATCGGCGCTGCTCGAAGGTCACGCGCCCCCGTCTGAATCGGAGCCGCATCCTCGGTCTGTGGGTTCCGGGCGCGGTCGTGCAGATGCCGCCGGGGATAGGTGACGGCCAACGGCAGAGCCCGCTTCCTGGTCGATGAGGCCATCGGTAGGCCGCGCACCGGCAAGGCGGCGCGGCTCCGCGTCTCGTACTCCAGCGCAAGCTCGAGGTCGTCGGCATCGGCCCCCGGTGGTGCCGCCCGTTGTGAGCGACGCAGCGTTGCCCAGGATCGTCCCAGCACGCCCACGCACGACACCGCTCACCGTCCTTCCTGCGGGCGGTACAGCGTCTGAGAGAGCGGGCTGCATCCGTGTACATCGCGCCAGCCTACGCCCCCCACGCTCCGTGTAGAAACGCGTTGTGACTCGTGGTGTTACCTCCACGGGTCACAACAGGGCACGACTCGTCACTGCCTGTCACCCGGCTCCGACGACGCGGCCCCGCGCCAACTTCCCCACCACGAGGAAGATACGCACTCGCGCCAGCGCGAGAGATGGAGGCGGCACCCGGACTCGAACCGGGGAATCTCGGATTTGCAATCCGACGCCTTAGCCACTTGGCTATGCCGCCTCACGAGGGTCAAGGAGAATACCGGCGAGGGGGCGCAGGTCAAGGATCTGCATTCGGCGGTGGAGGATTCGCCAGTGGCGGGGGGAAAGTTGGCGCGGATCGGATCTAAACTGTCCGCTTGTGGGGAAGTGGCGGAATCGGTAGACGCATCGGACTTAAAATCCGAAGGGCCGTAGGCCCGTGGGGGTTCGAGTCCCCCCTTCCCTACCATTGCGAGGAACGTGTTGTCCGGTAGCGTCCGCTGGGGTCCGGTAGCGTCCGGGGACGGATGCTTCGGTGACGCAAATACGACGCAATAGAGCGGTTGCCGATCGGGCGATCGTCGGGGCGCGTTCCGCGAGTCGTGCTCGTCCGTAGGCGTCCGCTGGAGTCCAGTGAGGTCCGCGGGAGTCCGGTGACGGGTGCTTCGGATGACGTGCGCGTGACGTCCTGGATTCGCGTATTCGACTTGCTGATGGGGCCGAGCAGAGCGACATCACGGTCGTGGGTGGCCTCGACGAGAACGACAGCGGCGTGCGCATGGTCCTGTACCGCAAGGGCGATGGCTCGGCACCCCTGGTCGACTGGATGGACGGCTTGCCGCCCGGTGCCCGGGCCAAGGTCCTGGTTCGCCTGGAGCGCCTCGTCACCCGCTGGCACTCGATCCGGCAGACGGACGAAGTTCACTTCGCCGACGGCCTGAACGAGCTGCGGCTCCGCTATGGGGGAGTCTTGTACGCGGTCTTCTACTTCCGGTTCGGGCTCGCATCGCTGGTCATCACCGGTGGCGTGACGGACTGCGTCGGGAAGGGCCGGTTGCTGGCGATCAAGACGTCGTCCGAGCGCAAGCGACGGTTCGAGGGCACACCGAGGGAGTACAGGTCCGAGGTTGGTCTCGATGAGCTACGGGACCGCTACTTCGCCGATCTGAACGCAGTCGCCAAGCTGGAGGAGGCTCGGGTCAGCGCTACCATCGCTGAGCTGGCACTCGTGTTACGGCAAGACGCGGGCATGTCCCAACGTCAACTTGCGGAACGGGTCGGAACCGGAGCATCGGTCATCTGCCGGGTGGAGCGCGAGGAGTACGCGGGGGCGCCTCTCGTCATGCTGGTGCGGATTGCAGCCGTGATGGGGAAGCAGGTCGAGGTGCGGGTCGTGACGAATTGTCACGGTGCCCCGCCGCGCTGACTCGGGGTCCCTCAGAGGAACGTTACGCTGACGGCATCCGTGAAGTTGCTCGAAGCCAGGTCACGGTACCAGCACTGGAAGTTCCAGGTGTCGCCGGGCTGGACTGGTGCGGGCGGACTCAACGGCAGGGCCGTCAGGTCAACGGAGAGGGAGCCCGTCGGCCCCTGGACGATCTCGTTCGCTCGGTTGAAGCGCCCGATGCCGGCGCAGCCCTGAAATCCACAGGTCAAGCAGAGGATCCCTTGGCTACCGGGCGGCTGGAACATGCCCTGGTTGGACCCGACGAGGAAGTAGCCGAACTCTCCGGGCGGCATGTCGAAAGCGAGGAGGGTGAGGTCGTTGTCGTCGACGAACAAGCTCCCGTTAGTCGACATTGTTGCTGGGAACCCCGTTGAGTTGGCTGTAGCGGGGTGGCAGTAGGGCGTCCCGAGGCTGGGTGCGTAGATGTCAACGTGCTCTGATACGCCGTCCAAATCGATTCCGCCTGCAAAGAGCGCACGACCACCGACGGAAGCGCCGGCAAGTAGGTAGCGTGCATGGGGAAGCGTTTCCGTCGACCACTGGTCGAGGAGAACGTCGTAGACGTCTACAGCGTCGCTGCGGTTCGAATTAGAATCCCGGCCGCCAGCGAATACGGCGCGGTACCCGACTGTGACTGCGGCGAGCTGGCTTCGAGGTACGGAGAGGGTTGCTGCCGACCACGTTCCGGTCGAGGCGTTGTAGAGGTCCACGACGTCTGAGACCGCGTTGCCTATGGAGCCTCCCGCGAACAGAGCCACGTTCCCGACACTCGTCGCGACGATACCGCGGCGCGGTGCACTCAGCGTCGCCGTGTGCCAAGCGTCCGCTTCGGCATCGTAGATGTCGACGACATCGCCTGCCCCTGCATTGCCCCCCGCGAACATGGCCAGATCGCCTACGCTCGTCGCCGCGAGTTCCGCCCGATGGGTGGACAAATCGGCAGTTGACCAAGCTGTCGTCGCAGTGTCGTAGATGTCAATTCGACTGACCGCGATAGTCGCGGTTGCACCGCCAGCGAACATCGCGAGACTGCGCACGCTCGTTGCAGCCAACGAGTACCGCGGCATGGACAACGTCGTCGTCGTCCAGTGGTCGGTCGTCGCATCGTAGACATCTACACGGTCGAAGAGTACGACCGCTCTGCGCCCCCCGGCAAAGAAGGCGAAGTTGTCCACGTTGGTTGCGGCGACCGCATAGCGCCCTTGAGGAAGCCCGTGCGTCGACCACGTTCTTGTTGCGGCGTCGTAGATGTCAACCACGTTGCTATACGTACCCGCGCCGCCATGCCGCCCCCCCAAGAAGACGGCCTTGTTGTGGACCGTTGTGGCGGTTAGTGCATACCGCGCCTGCGATAGCGACTCTGTCGACCATTGGCCGAAGCTCGGCAGGACCAGAGTCACGGCGAACCCGGCTCGGATCAGGGACAACTCTGTCACGATGTTCACGGAGTCAACCTTACCGTAACGGCATCCGTCCACACGGCTCCAGCAGGTGCCGCCGAAGACTGACTCAACGCCTGGAAGCTGAACGGTTGGCCGATCAGGACGGGCAGGTCGGGGACGTAGACGGTGTACCGGAGTGGATTGGACGTGAGGACCTTCCGAGTAGCGACCAGCTCAAGAAAGGGTGCAGGTAGCCAGCGATCGCCGAACGGCGTCGGGTCGGGGA
>JAAELL010000503.1 GCA_024226735.1 bacterium
CGTGTGGGGGCAAGGCGCCGGGTTCTGTGCGTAGCCTCTGTGCTACTCACACCAGGGATAGATACTGTCTTGGGGCAACGCCGCCACCGCGCGAAAGCGGCCGGACAAATGCGCCGAACTTTCGACTCACACCACTAGTGCTCACGCTGCAGGGCGCGGTACCCGCGCCACGCCCGCCACAGCTCGCGCACCGTCCCGGCCTTCGCCCCGTTCGCGATGTTGGCGTCAGCGATCTCGAAAGCCGTCCGCCATTGCTCGAAGAACGTCCGGTACGCGTACAGGAGTCCGTGCCGCGGATCGTACACGTGCGCGGCCTCCGACGACACGCCGTTGATCTCGAGGACCTGGAACCCTTCGCCGCGGCGGAACGCGTCCATGTCCTCGACGCGCACGTCGTAGCGGCCGAAGAAGAAGCCATCGACGCGCGCTGACAGTTCATCGAAGGCGTGTAGCAGGGCGGGCGTCTCGACCGCGCGGCCGTCGAGGAAGATCGCTCCGCGGCAGTGGGTTCCGAGCTCGACGAGCTGCACCTGTTCGCCGGCCGCGGGCACGCGTGCGAGCTGGTCGGCGTTGGCATCGATGTAGGTCGAGGCCATCGCGATCGCCCGCTCGTCGTCGAGGATCAGCCGCTCGAGGTCGCGCTCGCCGTCGCCGACGGCGTGCGGCATGCGCTTCTCGGTGATCGAGAAGAGCTCGCCGGTCGCAGCCCCGGGCCGGCGTACGTAAAACACGCCGTACTCGGTGCCGCGCGCGTAGGTCTGGAGCAGCGCATCGACGGGGAGGGCTGCGACTGCCAGCGCGAGCTCCCGGGCGTCCGCGATGACCGATACGCCCGATCCGCGCTGGCCGACGTCGGGCTTCAGGACGATGGGGTAGCCGACGCCGTCGGCGAAGGCGCGGGCGCGCTCCTGACGATTGGACGCGCCCGCGGGCAGCGCGACCCAACGCGGAATCCGCGGATCGTCCCCGAGCGCGGCGAGGATCTCGGCCTTCGACTCGCCGACGAAGCCCCCGGTCGCGATTCCCGGGTTCGCCGCCGTCACGCGCGCGAAGCCGCCGCGGCGCAGCGACAGCCACGCGAGGTACGCCCCGATCGGTGCGTAGAAGATCCACGTGGGCCAGAACTCGAACTGGGTCCAGCGCATCCAGCGACCGCGCAAGAGGCGGCGCCCGCGGTGGCTGAACATCGGAACGATCACACGCGGCACGAGCAGCAGCAACCCGACGAGACCGAGCACCCCGAACGTCGCGAACTGGCCGAGGCGCGCAACGAAGAACTCGGCCTCACTTCCGGCCCAGCTCGCCAGGCCTACCAGAGCTGGCGTCCAGAGCAGACCGGCGACGCAGAAATAGAACGCGAAGCTCGTGAAGCTCGTGTGCAGGACGCCCGCCGCGACGTACGTCGGCAGCCGCAGGCCGGGCGTGAAGCGCGAGACGAAGATGACGCGCCCGCCGCGTTCGCGGAACCAGCGCGAGGCGCGTTCGACGGCGCCCTCGCTCACCATCCAAGACAGCGGTGCGCGGCGGATCGCGGGCCTCCCGAACAGGCGACCCGCTGCGTACAGGAGGACGTCGCCGAGGAAGATGCCGGCGAAGCACGCGAGGCTCGCCGCGATCAGGCCGAGCCGGCCCTGGCTGACGAGCAGGCCGGCACCGATGCAGGCGAGATCCTCGGACACGAGCGTCGCCGTCGCCAGCAGCAACATCGCGAGCAGCAGCGTCGGCCCGGTGAAGGGGGGAGCGTCCCCCGCGTCCCACGGCAGCGTGGCGTGCGCCACCCGTTCCGCGGGCGCTTGCGCGCGGGCCGGCACCGTGCCGGACTCGACGCGCGCGAGGAAGCCGGCGATGCGCTCGCGCACGCGATCGGTGTGCCGCCAGAGCAGGAAGTGCCCGGCGTCCTCGTACAGCTCGAGCTCGCTGTGCGGCACGAGCCTGTGGTGCTCGCGCGCCGCGGCGGCGGGGACGAGGAAGTCGTGAGCACCGTGCACGATCAGCAGCGGCTGTTCGAGCTGCTGCAGGATCGTGCGCAGCGGCCGCTGGTCGGTGTCGTAGAAGTTGCGTGCGTACTCGACGTTGAGCGGGTTGGTGTCGAAGCGGCCGAAGTGGGGGACGAGCCAGCGCGCGGCGGAGAGGGCGGCGAGCTGCGCGCCGTGGACCATGTGGTTGAGCCGGTAGCTCCCGAAGAGCTCGAGCTCCTGGACCCCGATCGCCGCCAGCATCGTCACGGATGCGACGCGCTCGGGCGCGAGCGCGGCGAGGTGCAGCGCGACCCCGCCGCCCATGCTGAAGCCCAACAGGTGCACACGCTCGATTTCGAGCGCGTCGAGCGCCCCGAGGACCGCGTGCGCGCCGGCTTCGATCGAGTAGTCGGCAACGTCGCGGGTCGAACCACCAAAGCCGGGCAAGTCGGGGACGAGGACACGCCTGCCTTCCGCCTGCGACGGGGCCAAGCCACGAAAGTCGGTGATCCCGCCGGGGCTTCCGTGCAGGCAGACGAGCGGCACGCCGGGGCCTTCGTAGTCGCGAACGCAGAGCTCGATGTGGCGCCCCGTCGCGACGCCGCCGTCGGTCTCCTCGACTTCGATACGTCGGACGCCGGAGGCCGGCGTCGGCCCCGGCTCGGCGCGCGCCGTCCACCACAAGTGCGAGGCACCGAGCAGCACGACGTAGGCCGCGATGAGCCGCTTCCAGAGTCGGCGCCCTCGACGTTCGGCGGCCGAACCCATCGGAGTCTCAGGCCGGAGCGGTCGACGTCTCGCGCGGGAGCTCGAGCCCGGGCGACTCGGGCGTCTGGCACGGTGCACCCGGCGTATGGAACATGCGCACCGCGTCCATCGTGACGAGCACGCGCGTCGAGCTGCGTGTCCCCGCGTCCGCGCGGTGCATGCACGGCGTCGCGGCGTTCGGACCGGTGCTCCCGTGGCTCGCGTGGAAGGCACGCAGGGCCTCGCTCGTCAGGCCGTCGCGCACGAGCTCGGCGAAGATTCGCTTGCGCTCGGCGCGCGCGGAGTCGGGGGCGACACCGGACGAGACGAGCGGCAGGTGCCGGTCGGCATCGAGGACGAGCGTGCGCCGCGATCCGTCCCACTCGTAGCCCGCGACCGGTCGCGTGGGTTCGGCGAGAACCATGACGAAAGCCGAGTAGCGCGCGAGGTCCGTGCACTCGAGGTGCTCGATCGCCGCGCGCACCGACAGGGCACCGCCGAGCTCGCGCACGAGCAGGCCGCGGCTCGTCGGGTGGGGGGGCGGCGCTCCACTGCCGAGGAAGTAGCCGTTGAGCAGGCACGCGCTCACGCCGAGCTCGTTCACGGTGATCCAGGTGCCGCCGTGGTCCCCGTCGGTCGGGGCGAGCGTCGCGATGCCTCCACGCTCGCCGATGGCCGGCGCGGACTCCGGACCGCGCGTCGTCAGCTCATCGCGATTGAACAGGAGCTCATACCCGCCTCGCGTCTGTCTCCAGGTCACCGTGCACATGTGCGTTCCCCGGTCCGTTGTTCCGCCCAGTGGCGCAGGGTCGAGGGCGCCACCCCGAACTTCTCACCGGGCTCGACACCGTTGGCGCGCAGGACGACGGCAATCAACGCGTAGTGGTGCACCGTGTGGCTCAGGACGAAGGCGAGCTCGCGCTCGACCGACGATGCGGTCCAGGCGTCGCGCGAGTCCTGTTTCGTTTCGAGGGCCCGGTGATCCGGCGACACGGTCGCGGCGAGGCGCTCGACGAGGGCCTCGATTTGCTCGACGGCGACCGCAGCGTCCGTCTCGACGCGCGGGTCACGCCGGCGCGCGTCGTAGTCGAGGCGGCCCGTCTCGAGGCCTTCGAACAGGCGCTCGTAAAAGTCGACGACGTGCCTCACGTGACTTCCGATACGCGAGATCCCCAGGCCGGGTTCGGGCTTGGCGTACAGCTCCGGCTCGAGCCCCGCGATCAGGGTCAGCCCCTGGCGCAGGACGTCGATGTTGTCTTGGAGCAGTGTTTGCGTGGTCCGCATGCGATCAGCAGTCGACGACGGGGGTGAACTGAGCCTCGACGGCGCGTCGAGCCCGATCGGCCAGGCTCTTGCGATCGTCGGCGACGATCGGCTCTGACCCGAAGGCTACAGTCGCGTGGATGGAGGGCAGCATCAGGAGCTCGTAGAAATGCGGCAGGAAGGGCATGTCGCCCCACCAGCACACCGCCATGTGGGCCGGAGGAGCGCCGTCCGGCGTTACGTAGTGGAGCGCGGCGTAGGACACCGGGGTTCCGGTTCGTATCGGAACTTCGAAGATCGAGGCCTTGAAGGGCAGGACCGTGTCGCCCTTGGTGCTCGTCCCCTCGGGGAAGACCACGATACCGCGGTCGCGGGCGAGCCGGTCCTCGACTTCGCCGATCACGCGGGTCAGGTCACGCCGGCGGTCGCGGTCGATGAACAGAGTGCCCGTCGTCCGCGCCAAGAATCCCAGGACCGGCCAGGAGGCGATCTCGCTCTTCGCGAGGAAGCTCGTCGGTGTCCGGCACAACAGGACGATGACGTCGATGTACGAGAGGTGGTTGGAGACCAGGAAGAAGGGCGGTTTCGGTGGCTCTCCGCTGGCCTCGACACGCAGGCCCAAGAGCCGCGCGATCGATCGTGCCCACGTTCGGACCCACATGTCATGCAGCCGGCTTCCGAGGCGCGGAGCGAGCCACCCGACCGGCTTGCACGCCACGAGACCGGCGTACATGGGCGTCGTCACGCCGATGATTCCGGCGAGCCTCGTGACTGCGCGAACCGAGCTCATTCCGATCGTCCGGCAAAGGTCTTCAATTGCTTTGGCGTCGGTGCGTGGTACGTCAGGAAGTCGATCGTGCCGAAACGGCGATCGATGGCCGGAGGCCCGAGGACCTGGGCGCCGTACTTCAGATAGATGTCGAAGAGCATGGGCGGCTTGACTCTTGCGCCCGTCTGCCGCGCGAGGTCTTCCACACACACGAAATCTGCGCGCGGCGCGACGCGCAAGCCCGGGTGCACGTGGCCGGCGCGCGCGAGCTGGCGATAGAAGCGCACGCCCTCGTTCTCATCCTGGCTCGTCAGCGAGCTGCAGCCGAAGAAGCCACGCTTGCCGTTGAAGAGCAAGTACTCGCAGAGTCCGCGCCACAAGAGGAACAGCACCCCACGGCTGCGGTGCCCGCGGGCGACGCACGCGCGCCCGAGCTCGATGCTCGCCTCCAGCACGCACGGCTCGACCGTCGAGAAGTCGAACTCACCCGCCGAGTAGAGCCCGGCGCTGCTGCGCGCGCTCTCGTAGACCTGCAGGCGATAGGTGCCGACGACCTCGCCCGTCTTCGTGTCCTCGACGACGAGGTGCTGGCATTGTTCGTCGAACTCGTCGACATCGAGGCCGGTCGCGTAGGACTCGTCGAGGCCCTCGCTCAGCTCGAGGTTGAAGACGGCGAAGCGCAGCCGGCAGGCGTCCTCGAGATCACCGCGCGTGCGCGCGAATCGCATGTGGTAGCGACCGATGCGGTGCTCGGCATCCGGGGTGAAGCGAGCTCCGCGTAGCGGGAGGTTCCGCCGCGGGGTCGTGTCCGTCGATGCGATGATGGGTTCCACGGGTCAGTCCAGGCGCACGTACGTCACGGGGTCGGCATACAGGACGAACAAGTCGTCCATACGCTCGACGCGGCCGGTAATCTCCAGCGGCTCCGCGATTCGGTCGAGCACGGCATCATTTACGGTCCCGCCCGCCTCGGATGCAAGTAGTAGGTACTTTGCGTGTCCTTGATGGTCTCGGACCAGCAAGACCGGGGGCACGCCGCCGGAGATGCAGCGCGTGGCGCAGGCTCGGTGCGGCTTGAGGTTGCCGGGCTTCATCACCCCCAGGTAGCACTTCAGATCGACGATCTCGCCGCGCAGCGTCTGGACGCCGAGGTCCTCGAGCCAACCGTCGGGCGCCGTGCGGGCGAACGCGGGTGCCCCCTCCACGGCCTCGATCGACTCGGGCAGGATCTCGATCATCGTCCGCTCGCCCTTGTAGATGAGCTGCCCGTCGACGGTCACGCGCTTGCCGTCGAGGCCGGCGACCGCGGGCCCCGCTCCGCGCTTTCCGTAGACCGTGAGCAGCCAGCGCGACACGCCGGCGGTGTCGCCGGGCCGCTCGACCAGGAGCTGGGGGTAGGGCTTCTCGACGATCCAGCCCTCGAACGAGCGGTGGTTGCCGAACTCGAAGACGGCGCTCGAGACCGGTCGTTGCGCCGCGCTCAGGAGCGCGCTGAGGGCGAGCACGAGCGCGAGTAGCATTCCGACGCGCCGCTTGGTGATGCGTCCGAGTGCGGGCGGAGACTCGGGCAGGTAGCCCACGTAGAAGTCGTCGTGCGCGTCGCTCACAGCTCTCCTCCTTCACGGCTTGCAACGACGCGGGCGGGTTCGATTGCCGTGCCGGCCCGCCGCGGCTTGGCCTCGACCTGCACGCGCCCGTCCTCGATCCGCACCGCGAACGTCGGGATCCTCTCGGTGAACGGTTCGGGCGAACGGCCGCAGGTGGGGTCGTACTGGTAGCCGTGCCACGGACACACGATCAGACCGTCCTGGATGCAACCTTCTCCCAGCGGTCCGTTCTGGTGTTGGCACGCGTTCGACACGGCCGAGATCTTGCCGTCGTGACGGAAGACCGCAACGCGGTCGCCGGCGACGGTCGCGATCACCGCGCGCTTCTCGGGAATGTCGTCGGGCGCGCACACGTCGACCCAGCCGTCGGCGTCCTTCTTCAGCGGTACGTCGGACGCGCTCTCGCGGCGCCCCACCGCGACGTGCAGGCCGAGGATCGCGAAGAGCCCCATGCCCACGGCGCCGCCCATCAGCGGATTCGTCTCGGCCTGCAGCGTGCCCAGCGCCACGTGCATCACGACGAGTGCGTAGGCGGGGTACACGAGCATGTGCAGCGCCTTCCACACCGGGGCGGTCAGGTTGGCGAGCCAGAAGTCGTGGCTCGTCGCCGCCATCAGAAAGAGGATCACGAGCGCGGCGGCGCCGAGGGGCTGGAACGGGAACTGCGAGAGGCTGCCGAAGCGCGGGTTGGCCGACAGCATGCTGACGATCGGGTTCGCATCGCCCAACGCGTGGAAGTACGCCGTCGAGAACCCGCCGTGCAGGAGCGCCAGGAGGAACATGACGACGCCCATGTGCCGGCGGTTGTAGAGCAGCGGCAGGAAGCGCCGGTCGAGACGACACAGCGGCCCGATCGCGAGGACGACGTGCAGCAAGACGAACGCGGCCGTGCCGACTCCGCGAATCAGGAGCGTCTCGAGCGCCGCCGCGGGCTGCAGGGCGAGACCGAGCCCGATGAACAGGCCCAGGTAGAGCACGACGCCGAGGACCAGTGTGCGGTCGTAGATCTTCTTCTGCCGGTTCCAGCCGACGGCTTGGTAGGTGTGTCCCATGGATCAACCCTCCGGAACGACGGACGTCGCGACCAGCTCGCGGTGCGCCAGGCTGTAGAAATAGACGCAGCCCTCCGTAGGCGGCGGACCGATCCACGTGAACGTGCGTGCATCGGCTCCCGCGAGCTTGCCGAGCAAGTGCGCGTCCTCCGGCACGCTTTCGGCGGGCGACGCGGAGGGCGCGAGGTACACGAGCACGTCCGGCAGCCGCGGGTCGGTGCCGGGCCGGACGGTCAGGCTCGACCAGGGCCGCGCCATTCCGGCCGCGGTCAGTCCGAGCTCGAGGTCCAACGCGTCGACCGTCCAGGTTCGCGTGCCGGCGTGGCCCGCTTCGATCCCGGCACCGGGCCACCACTCGACGTCGTTCGTCGGCCAGCTCGGACGGGCGGCGATCGCCGCGGCGAAGCCGATCGGGAGGACGACGGCCAGGGTGTTGACCATGCGCCGGTGACGCTTGCGCAGGGGCGCGATCACGAGAAGTCCCTATGCGCCGCGGCGCGGTGCGGGCTGCGCTCCTCGTGCCCGACCCCCGCGCGCGACCAGCGCCGCGCGAGGATCGGCCAGAGCACCGTGGCGCCGGGCAGGATCAGGAGGCGAAAGCCCCACGTCCCGCCCTCGGCGTCTGAATCGATGCGCGCGACGCCCTTCAGGGCGAAGGGGATCGCGAAGACGAGGCCGATCGCGAGGTAGCTGGCGGCGAAGAGGACGATCGCTTGTGCGATGGAGGCAGGCATGACCAGGAGGAACGCCGGGAAGAGTGCCAGAGGGATGAGGGTAGGGCTGCTCGCGACCGAGCTCGTGAAGGACGACTGCGAAACCGAAACGCAGAGCGACGCCGGGTGGCGCGGATACGTTGGCTCGTGTCCGCTCCCCTTCGGACGCCGGCCGTCTGCGTGACCGCTTTCGTCAGGTCATGCGATCACTCGGCGCCCGCAAAATACCCGAACCGCTCCACGAAGCGCTACCGCGCTCAGCACAATGGCGGGGCTCGGTCACGCGGACGGCCCATCTGCGTACCGCGGTGCTCCCCGCTCCCTCCGGCCGCCTGCCCCGCTCGATCCATCCGCGAAGTCGCTATCGCCCGCTGGTCCGAACTCGAAGATCGCACCCCGACCTACGCCCTCGTCGAGGGGGTCGACCTGATCGTCGTCCGCTACGGCGACGCGGTGTCGGTGCTCTACGTCGGCAACAACACGTACTCTTTCGGCCGCTACTTCGAGTGCAAGCGCAACGCCGTCTCGGTGTCGGGCTACGGCGGTCTGGGCCAGTACCTCGCGGAGATCACCACGCTGGTCAAGTACCGGATGAACGTGACCCACGTGCTCGTCGACAACGCCGAGCTGGGAAAGATCAGCAAGGAGCAGCGCGCGGGGGAGTGGGACGTCTGGAAGACGGACCTGCACAACCCCGACTTCGCGCGGTTCGCCGAGAACTGCGGCGCGCTGGGGATTCGTGTCGAGTCCAAGGAGGAGGTCGGGGCGGCGATCGCGCGCGCGATCGCGCACGATGGTCCGGCGCTCGTCGAGGTGATGGCCGACCCGCAACTCATCTGAGCGACCCAGCCGGCCGGTTTTTCCAGAACGTTGAACCGCTGCGCACGGTGGTGGCGGTCCTTGTGTGTTCGCCGAGTTGATTTCCTTCCAACGGCCAGATCCTCGACACCCGGCGGACATGACGGGGCTCCCACGAGCTTCGGTGTAGGGCGCACTTCATGTTCTCGTGAAGCCCGGGTTCTTCGCGCTCCCGCACCGTTGGCTCGAGGGAGCCCTTTTTGCGAAGCGTGGTAATGTACCGCCATGCTCCCAATCGCATCCTTGCTGGCATCCTTGCTGGCATCCTTGCTGGCACCCTTGCTGGCACCCCTGCTTCTGTCCTCGCCGGCAGGCGGTACGAACGTGCTGCTCATCGTCGCGGACGACCTCGGGTGGGGCGATCTGGGTTGCTACGGCAGCGAGCACATCCGCACTCCGCACCTGGATGCCCTGGCGGAGGATGGCCTGCGCTTCACGGCCGCGTACGCGGCAGCACCTGTGTGCTCGCCGTCGCGTGCCGGTCTGCTCACCGGCCGCACGCCCTACCGCGTCGGGGTCTTCGACTGGATTCCCCCCGAGCATCCGATGCGGCTGCCGGCCTCCGAGGTCACGCTCGCCGAGCTCTTGAAGGGCGCGGGCTACGCGACCTCGTTCTTTGGCAAGTGGCACCTCGACGGCGAGTTTCCCGTGAGGGGACCGCGCGATCACGGCTTCGACTACGCGTTCGCCCACGCCGGGAACACCCATCACCTCGACCCCGAGGGTTTCTTCCGCAACGGCGCGGCGGTCGAGACCAGCGGCTATTCGTGTCGCGTCGTCGCCGATGATGCGATCCGCTGGTTGAAGGCCCGCGACGCCGAGCGTCCGTTCTTTCAGCTCGTCGCGTTCCACGAACCACACGAGATCGTCGAGTCGCCGCCGGAGCTCGTCGAGAACTACCCCGAGTACACGGGCACGGAGCCGCTCTACTACGCGAACGTCGAACACCTCGACCAGGCCGTGGGTGACCTGCTTGAGGCCCTGGACGAGCTCGAGCTCGCGCGCGACACGCTCGTGATCTTCACCTCCGATCACGGCCCCGCGGAGTTCGAGCCCGGGTACCGCGGTCGGTCGCACGGCAGTGCCGGCCCGTTCCGCGGGAAGAAGTGGACCCTATGGGAGGGCGGGCTGCGCGTTCCGTTCGTCGTCCGCTGGCCGGGCCAAGTCGAGCCGGGCGTGATCGAAGAACCGGTCGGTTCCATCGATCTGCTGCCCACGATCGCCGAGATCTGCGGTGTCGATCCGCCGGAACGCGTCGCGCTCGACGGGAGCGACGTCTCGAAGCTCTTGCGCGGAGGCGAGCTCGAGCGCGAGAAGCCGCTGCACTGGCACTACTACGGGCCCTGGAGCGGACCGCAGTCCGTGCTGCGCGACGGTGACTGGGTCGTCACCACCGACTGGACGTTTCGCAAGGAGGGCCGCGGGCGCATCGGACCGGGCGACCTCGAAGGGATCCCGGGCGCCGAGCTGACCGACGCGCTGCGCCTCTACGACGTCGTGCGCGATCCGCATCAGGACACCGACCTCGCCGCGAAGGAGCCCGAGCGGCTCGAGCGCCTCGGTGCCCTGCTGCGGGCGGCGCACGAGGACGTTTGGGAAGACTTGCGGGCCTGGCCCGATCCCTACAGCAGGGATCGCAGGTAGTCGTTCAAGCCCTTCTCGAGCGCCTCGACGTTCACGCCTTCGAGCGCTTGATCGAGCGCCTTTTCGGTCGGCGTTCCGTTCTTCAGGGCCACCAGCAAGCGCTCGAATATCGCTTGGTTCTCCTCCGGCCCGTGCCGCAGGAAGTGCACGAGTGCCCACGCCTGCGCGTAGTGCAGGCGACTGTCGCTGCGGAACTCGGCGTGGCTCTGGTGGAGGAACTCCGCAAGTGGCGTCATCTCGACCTTGCGCCCCGTCAAGAACCGCACGTAGTCCTCGCGCACGCTGATGTGGCGCGACTTCATGCGCGTGAAGTCGGCCTCTTCCCAGTACTCGGCGAGCCCCTCGTGGAACCACAGGGGGCCTCCCTTGACCAGTTGGTCCATGTACTGGTGGAAGCCCTCGTGTCGAATCGTGCTCAGCATCTTCGCGCGCTTCGGCGTGTTCCAGATCAAGAGCTGGTCGAGCTCGAGCCAATACACGCCCGCCGTGTTGGGCGCGACGGTTTGGAACGCGTCCTCGATGTAGCGGTGATAGCCATAGGGGCCGGAGAAGACGTAGACGTCGAAGCGCTTGCCTTTGGGGATCTCGCCGAACGCGCGCTCGTACCAGGGCAAGGCACTCTCGAGGATCTTCGACGCCTCGCGGCAAGTGCGCTTGTCGATGTCGGAGCGAACGACGTAGTTCTCCGAGACGTGCTCGGCCGCGTCGTGGAACGCCGGGCCGCGCAGGGCCTTGCCGATCAGCCGATTCGCCAGGTCGACATGTCCGTCGTAGGCGCCGGCCTCGATCGCGCGGCCGACGAGCTCGGAGGCTTTCGCGCGCTCGCCTTCGCGGACGTGGTGCCGGGCCTGGTGCGCGTACGCCCACCCATCCTGGGGGGACCCGTCGATCAGCTCCTGCAGCAGCGCTTCCGCCTCGTCGTGCTCGCCGGCGCCGCGTAGGAGCTGTGCGCGCATCTTGCGCGCAGGGATGAAGTCGGGGTGGGCTTCGAGGAGGCTCTTCACGCGGCGCAGCGTTCGGACCTCCAGACCACGCGCCATGTAGGCGACGGCTTGGGCGTACTTGCGAAACGGCTCGCTCGTCTCGTCCGCATCGAGGTCCTTGGCGAAGCGCACGCCAGCCGACACGTTCTCGTCGAGCATCTCGAGCAGCTCGCCGAACTGCTCCTGCTCGACGTCGCTCGCGTCGCCGGGCAGGACGTCCGGCGTGTGCTGGACTTCCCAGGGCAAGTCCGGAAGGCGCAAGAACTCGGGCAGCGCGGCGTCCACTCGCCCCGCCTGCTCGAAGGCGTCCCACGCCCCCTGAAGCTCTTCGTCGATCAGGCCCTGCATCCACGCGCGTTCCGCTTTACCCTCGAGCATGATCTCGTCGAACTCGCGCAGACCGCCGATCGCGACCGACCCGAAGAGGCCCTTGGGCTTCCTTCCGCGCAAGTAGACCTTGCCGTTGTACGAACCGGTCGTCGACTGCTCGTCGGCCTTGATCTTCAGCGTGAACTTGGACCCCGGCCGGCACGGCACGTCGTCCTTCCGGCAGAGGTTCTTGATGTGCCCGCCGGGCTTCTCGTGCTGGATTCGTCCCGGGATCCACTTCTTGTAGACGCGCTTGTCGTTCGGCTTGGGGAGCCCGAAGATCAAGCGAATGCTCTCGCCACCGTCGAATCCGTACAACGCCCAGGGACACCTCTCGTCGGCCATCGAGGGGTAGCGCGAACTCTTGATCGTCACGCGGAAGGGGCCGGCGAAGCTCAGCGGGTGGACGAGGATGTCCTTGACGCCGATCGGCCCGGCGTCCTTGCTTCGCTCGCCGTCGCGCAGGATCTCGAAGTCTCCGAGCTCGTCGGGTCCGTAGGCCAGCTTGATGTTGCCGCCGGACTCGCTGAAATAGAGGACGCGCCCCGAGACCAGGTCGCGCAGACGCGGCACCTTGCGCCCTTCCCAGAAGGCACAGCGGGTCAGGAGCTCGACGAGCTGGGGCCGGTGGCGCCAGACGCAGTCGGCTTCGCCGGCGGCTGCGACGGCGGCGTCGAGGATCTTGCGCGTGCGCTTCCAGTTGCCTTCGTTCGCGTGGCGCGTGGCCTCCTCGAGGGCTTCGACGAGGCTCTCTTCGACGTCGGAGTGTCCATGGCGCGACGTCTGACGGCGTTGCGGCTCCTCTTCTCCGACCTGCCCGTGCGGCAGCACGGCCTGCGCGGCGGGGGGCAGCCAGGCGACGAGGGACAGAGTCAGAATGGCGGTCTTGGGTCGTTGCATCAAAGTCGCTCCCCTCCCAATGGGGAAAAACAGTACCGAACCGGCGGCAAATCGTCGAAATTCCGGAGCGGCTCGCGCTCGGTTACAGTCTTCCCGTGACCACCGAACCCCATCCCGCGTCTCGTGCCCGCTTCCACACGACCCTATGGGATGTCGTGCGCGTTGCCGGCGATGGCGAGGATCCGGCGCGTGGCGCGGCGCTCGAGGAGCTCTGCCGCCGCTACTGGTATCCGCTCTACGCGTACTTGCGGCGCAATGGAGAGGGGACGGAAGATGCATCGGACCTCGTCCAGGGCTTCTTTGCGAGCTTCCTCGCCCGCGACGACCTGAGCGGCCTCGACCCCGATGGCGGACGCTTTCGATCGTATCTGCTGGGCGCGCTGCGGCATTATGCGAGCGATCAACGGGACCACGACAGGGCCGAGAAGCGGGGCGGCGGCCGTACCCCCGTCTCGATCCAGATGGAGAGTGCGGAGGAGCGCTACGCGAGCGCGATTTGGAGCATCGAACCGGCCGACGAGCGCACGCCAGAACGCCTGTTCGATCGGGACTGGGCGCTCGCGACGCTCGCGCGTGTGCTCGAGCGTCTGCGGGACGAGCAGACCGGGCGGCGGGCGGAGGTCTTCGCACGCCTGCGGTGCTTCCTCGACGGGAGCACCAAGCTCGACGGCTACGCCAGTGCCGCCGAGGAGCTCGGAATGACGAGCGGAGCCGTCAAGGTCGCCGTGCACCGCCTGCGCCGCCGCTACCGCGAGCTGCTCGAGCAGGAGGTGCGCGACACCCTGCCGGAGGGCGGTGAGGTCGAGCCGGAGCTGCGCGCGCTGTTCGAGGCGCTGTCCTGATGGGGCGAGAATCCTGGCACCCCACTGGATTGCGGAAAGGGCCTGTAACCTCTGCCCGGCTCTTCCTCGTGTAGGGGGGAACCCACACCGGATCCCCCCCGGAGCCCCCATGACTGCCCAGGACATCGATTCCGAGAACAGAGGCGCCCGCCGCGGCCCCGACCCGCTCGCCGGCCTCGACCCCGCCGGGCTTGCCAGCGAGGGGCTGCGCGGGCGGTTGGCTCCGCCCTACGGCCTCACCGAGCGCCTCGCCACGCTCCTGCCCGACTACGAGGTCGGCCCATGCCTCGGGCGTGGGGGGATGGGCGTCGTGTTCCGCGCGCGCCAGCGCAAGCTCGATCGCCCGGTCGCGGTCAAGGTGCTGCTGCCGGCGCCCGAGGACGCGCCGACGTGGGCCGAGCGCTTCGAGCGCGAGGCGCGCGCGCTCGCCAAGCTCAACCACCCGAACATCGTGGGGGTGTACGACTTCGGGCGCGCGGACGACCTGATGTTCCTCGTGATGGAGTACGTCGACGGAGCGAGCCTGCGCGAGCTCCTGATCGAGGGCAAGCTGACCGCGCCCGAGACGCTCGCGATCGTGCCGCAGCTGTGCGATGCACTGCAGTACGCGCACTCCGAAGGCGTCGTCCACCGCGACATCAAGCCCGAGAACATCCTGCTCGACGGCGAGGGCAACGTGCGCATCGCGGACTTCGGGCTCGCCAAGATCGTCGGTGAGGGCAACTCGCTGGCGACGCTGACGGGCTCGCACCAGGCGATGGGCACCTTTCGCTACATGGCGCCCGAGCAGATCGACCGCCCACGCGACGTCGACCACCGCGCGGACCTGTTCTCGATGGGAGTCGTGCTCTACGAGATGCTGACGGGCGAGGTGCCCGCGGGCAGCTTTCCCAAGCCGTCGGAGTGCTCGCCCGTCGACGAGCGGCTCGACGACGTCGTCGTGCGCGCTCTGCAGCACGAGCCGGACCGGCGCTACCAGCAGGCGCGCGAGCTCAAGAGCGCCGTCGAGGACGTGACCGGTTCGAGCGTCGAGCGCGCCGTGAGCAGGCCGCCGCTCGCGCTGCCCCGCGCGACGTGGTTCACGCCGATGCTCAGCATCGCCGGCCTCGGCATGTCGATCGGAGAGCACGCGGTCCAGTCCTCCGGCAACGCGGGGGGCGGCCCGATTCTCGACCAGACGCTGCTCGGTCCGGGCGTCGCGCTCGGGTTCCTCATTCCGCTGGTCGCGTACTTCCGGTACCGCGAGAAGCCCGACGCGCTCGAGCCGCAGTTCGCGCGGGTCGCGGGTCCCGCCGTCGTCGGTGCCTCGTACGTCGTCTGGATGACGACGTCGGGACGCGACGCATCCTTCACTCCCGAGGGTTCGGCCTACGTGATCCTGCAGGGAATCTGCGCGACCCTGCTCGTCCTGTCGGGGATCTTCAACCTCGGCCTCCACTACCGCGCGCGGCTCGCGCGGGCCGGCCTGCCGCCGCGCTTGCACGAGCGCCTGCGGCTCGTCTCGATCTTCGCCTGCGCCGCCGGGATCTTGACGTTGTTCCTGCCCTGGGGCATGCGCAACCAGCAGTTCGCGCAGTGGGGATTCTTCACCTACCCCGGGCTCGCCGCTGGAGCAGCCTTCGTCCTATGCGGCACGGTACGCGCGGTCTTCGAAGACCTCGGCATGCGCGCGACGCAGGGGGCGTTCACGGCCGTGCTCGGCGGGGTCGCGGGTGCGATGGGCTTCGGCTCCCTCATCAACGGATCGAACTACTACCAGTCGCTGCCCGGGGCCTTCATCGGCACGATCGTCGGTGTCGCCGTGCTCGTGATCGGCATGATCGAGTTCTTCCTGCCGGCTCCGCGCGAATCGGTGCGGCAGCGCGTCTCTTCCTGATGGGGTAGTACCGAGCCCGCGCAATCTCCACCAGTTAGCGGGAGGGGATTGCGCGGGCTCGGGGCTGCTAGCGCAGGAACGGGCTCGCGTTCGGCGCGACGCTGAGCGTGTGCAGGAGGCTGCCATCGACCCCGCGGTAGACGTAGACCACGCCGGAGTTGATGTTCGGCTCGTCGCGGCCAGGGGCTCCGATCGTATTTGGCGCTCAGGTGTTGGCTGCTTGCGGTCTGGTGGAGCGGAAGGAGGTCGAGGAGAAGGAGGCGGCTGCGCATCGTGCGGGTTCTCGGCGAGGGTAGCGGGAAGGGCGGCCCGCCTCGCGTTGGCCGCGGGTGCGCGGATCAGCGGCTCGTTCTGTTGCTCTTGTCGCCTAGCAGCCCGTTGAAGAAGTGCTTCGGATGCCAGGGCGACAGCATCCGCGTCCGGTTGGCGCCTGGAAACGTAGGCGAATTCGTGGATTCGGGGAGGCTTTCAGGTGCCGACCGGGCGTGGAGGATGTCGTCATGGC
>JAAELL010000504.1 GCA_024226735.1 bacterium
CGTGTGGGGGCAAGGCGCCGGGTTCTGTGCGTAGCCTCTGTGCTACTCACACCAGGGATAGATACTGTCTTGGGGCAACGCCGCCACCGCGCGAAAGCGGCCGGACAAATGCGCCGAACTTTCGACTCACACCACTAGTGCCCGTGGATGATCACCGCGGCGAGCATCATCTCCAACGCGCTGATGAAGAGCACGAGTCCGGGCCAGACGGTCCAGCTCGCATCTTCACGCCCCCGCGTCACACGCCAGCCGATCACCGTCAACACGACGGCGATCACCGGTCCGGCGCAGAAGCGAGGCAGTTCGTCCCACCCGTATTTGGCGGAATGCGGCATGGCCGTTCCGAACCAGACGAGGAGAAGCCAGGCGAGGGACAGGGCGGCGACACACCCGCCCAACACGATGAGCGGCATTCCGTTGGGACGCATGGATCGGCGGGCTAGTCGCCCTCCTCCTTTGGCTCCTGCGGTACGGCTCCGACCACGAACATCCGAATCGTCCCGAGCTCGTTCTTGCAGTAGATGCGCCCCGCGTGGAGCACGACGTGCGGCCACGGCCGACTGTCGAGAATCCGGCTCACGGACGCGAGCTCGTGGTATGCGTCCGGAGACCTCTTTGCCGTGTCGACGAGTGCGAGCTTGCCGAGGTGCCCCCAGACGACGATGCGCTCGTCCGCGGTGAGGATGCACGAGCCGGGGTCACCGAATCGGCCGCCGGCCCAACGCTGCTCACCCGTCGCGAAGTCCAAACAGCGCATCTTGCGCCACGCCCAATAGACGTGTCCGTCATGGATGATCGGACTGCAGACCTTGGACGGGTACGGCCGACGCCACACCTCCTCGGCGCGGTCGGGGAGAATCCGAATGCGGCTGATCGCCTTCTGGTTGTAGGCCGAGGTCACGATGACGTTGTTCTCGAAGACGGCGGGAGTCGCGATGTTGTTCGCGAAGGCCGTGGCCCACGGATAGGTCGCGATGGTCGCACCGGGTGCGTCTTCGGCGAGGCTCGTGACGACGAGCTGCGTCAGCGTCAGGATCGCGAGACACGGGACGCCCTCGACCACGATCGGGACGGGACCACCGGTATGCCCGGCGGCGTCCTCGTTCTCGGAGACCCACGCACGGCGCCCCGTGCGCACGTCGAAGGCGACGAGGTTGCCGGCCTCGGCTCCGACCTCGACAATCACCCAGTCGCCGTGCACGAGCGGCGCCGTCGTGTAGCCGTAATCGCGTTGCTGGCCTGTGTCGTCGACGTTCGGACGGCGAGCGACGCCGAAGTCGTCGTAGAGATTCGCGTGCCACTGCCGCTCGCCGCTTCGGGTCGTGTCCCAGCAGCTCAGCTCCCCGTCGGTGCTCAGCGTGAAGAGCAGGCCGGTCGCGGAGTCGAGCTCCGGAGTCGACGTCGGTCCCTTGTAGAAGCCCTGGTCGCCGACCGCCCAGCGGCCGTATTCGGGGCTCGCGTACGACTGCTTCCACAGCTCTTCACCGCTCACCGCGTCGAAGCAGAACAGCGTGTCTCGCCCGTCCTGCCAGCCCATCGCGTAGAGGCGGCCGCCAGCAACCAGCGGCGACGTCGCGCCACACCCGACCTCGACGGTCCACGGCGACGACTTCGGCGGCCAGCTCCCCGCGGACCAACCGGAGTCCTCCGCGACGATCCCGTTGCGGTGCGCGCCGCGCCAGTGCGACCAGTCCTGGGCACCCGCAACCGCGCCCGGGTCCAGCGCGTCGTTGAGACGGGTCTGCTCGGCGAGGTCGAGCCTCCTCGCACGGGCTCCGTGGGCGCAGTAGCCGAACGCGATCACGAGGCCGGCGGCGCACACCGACCAGGGACGCCTCGTGCGGAGTAGGAAGAACACCACGGACCGGCTAGTCTGCCCGACTTTCCCCTCTGGACGGATCGAAGCTTCGGCCTTATATTCGAACTCGAATTCGGATTCGGTTTCAACATCCATGCCTCCTCCCACCCCAGGCCCGGCGCACGGTGCACGCTCGACCCAGCAGGAGCGCAGCCGTGCGACCCTCGAACGGATCCTCGCGGCGGCCGAGGAGCTCCTGGAGACCCGCGAGTTCAGCGATCTGACGATGGCCGACCTGGCGCGCCATGCCGGCTGCGCGGTCGGCACGGTGTATGGGCGCGTGCCGAACAAGGAGAGCCTGCTCCTGTGCCTGCACGAGCGCTACATGAAGTCGGGACTGACGGGATCGGGACAGGTCTTCGAGGCCTGCCTGGACACTGGGCTCGAGGAGCGGGTGCAGGCCATGTGTTCACTCGTCGTCGACTTCCTCGCCGCCAACCGCGGGGTCACGCGTGCAATCACGAACTACCTGTTCGCGCATCCCAGCGAAGACGTCAGCGGCAACGTCGCCGTCTTCCGCCGCGACTCGACCGCCGCGTTCCGACAAGCGGCAGCTTTCCTCGCCCAGAAGGTCGATCGCCGCGTCCACGACGACCCGCAGGCCGCATGCGAGTTCGGACTCCAGGCCGCGGTCGACGTCGCGGAGAGCCGCATCGTGTTCGGCGACCGCTCCCGCATCCGCGTGAAGCACTCGCTCAAGTCCCTGAAGGCGCAGATCACCGCTCTCGTCCTCGCTTACCTGAAACACGGCTGAGAGACAGCCAGGTGATTGCCATGTCCATCACGCCCAAGAGACGAATCGCCGCGACCACCGGCACGCTGTTGCTCGGCTGCACCGGTTGCCTGCACATCTCGCCCGGAACGCTGTACGAATCCTCGACCGAACCGCTGACCCACTACCAGCGAGAGATGCGGGAAGAGCTCGTTCACGATGTGAATCGGCTCTCCACCGGAATCGGTCCGCGCCACGGCGGAGCATCGCTCGCGAAGGTCCTCGAGGCGGAGCGCTGGATCCTGGGCCGACTGACAGAGACCGGGGTCGACGCGACCCGCGACGAGGTCGATCTGAACGGACCGAAGGTCGCGAACGTTGTCGCGACCTTTCCGGGCGCGAAGCAGCCGAGTGAGATCGTCCTGATCGGCGCGCACTACGACGCGGTCCCCGGCTCGCCCGGCGCGAACGACAATGCATCGGGCGTCGCGCTCCTTCTCGCGACGGCCAGGCGCCTGCGCGATACGCCGACGGGACGCACCGTGCGAATCGTGTTCTTCGTCAACGAGGAGAACCCCTTCAGCGGCGGCCTCCAGATGGGCAGCCGCGTCCATGCGGGGCGCAGCCGCGCGCGCGGCGACGACATCGTGGCGATGATCGCCGTGGACTCGGTCGGCTACTACTCGTCGGAACCGAACAGCCAGGACTACCCGGCCTACATTTGGGGCCTTCCCTCGAAAGCCAACTTCGTCGCATTCGTCAGCAACCGCGACAACCAGGACCTCGTCGACCGCATCGTCGAGATCTTCCAGGCCGAGAGCCGCTTCCCCTCGATCGGAATCGCGACCGACATGAAGTCCGCGGGCCGCTCGGATCATGCTCCTTTCTGGTGGCAGGACTACCCGGCGCTGGTCTTCACGGACACGTCGGAGGCGCGGGATCCGAACTACCACGCTCCGACCGACACGCCCGACCAGCTCGACTACGACGAGATGGCCCGGATGGCCGAGGGATTCGTGCGGACGGTGGTGGCACTCGCGGACACCGAAACGCAGCTGCGTTAGCGGTCCAGCCTCCCGCGACTCCCTTGACGAGGTCGCCCTCGTCGACGAAGTTGAGCCGATGGGCAAGGAGTCCAAGAGGGGGTTCGACTACGAGAGCCTCGACGACGAGTACGCCGTGAGCCGCCGCACGGATCCCGTGATCGCACGCCAGATCCACGCCGCTCTCGGCGCTGCGCGCTCCGTGCTCAACGTCGGCGCCGGGACGGGCTCCTACGAACCAGAGGACCGCCACGTCGTCGCGGTCGAGCCCTCGCGCACCATGCGCTCGAAGCGTCCGCCGTCCGCGGTACCGGCGATCGCCTGCACCGCGGACGAGCTCCCGTTCGACCCCGGCTCCTTCGACGCCTCGATGGCGGTGTTGACCGTGCACCACTGGCCCAACCTCAAGCGAGGTCTCGCGGAGCTGCGCCGGGTGACGCGCGGTCCGGTGCTCGTCGTCAGCTTCGATGCGGGCGCGGACACCGAGTTCTGGATGGCCGACTACGCGCCGGAGATGACGGCAGTCGAAGAGCGCCGGTACGGTCCAATCGCTCGGATCGTCGATGGCCTCGGCGGCCAGGCCGAGGTGCTGCCGGTCGCGGTGCCGCGCGACTGCGTCGACTGGTTCCAGGCGGCGCTCTACGCGCGGCCGGAGCTCTTCCTGAGGAAGCCGGTCCGCGACGCGCAGTCCGCCTGGTCCCACCTGCCCGACGGCGTCGAGGCGCGCGTGGTCCACGCGCTCGCCGACGACCTGGAGTCCGGCGCGTGGGACGAGCGCTACGGAGTGCTGCGTTCGCAGCCTCGAATCCGCTGCCAGATGCGCTTGGTCATCGCGCGCTCCTGAGGCGTTGCGGGGCTCCTATCACGTCCCCTGGGCATCTGACGCGGCTTTTCGTCACGCAGGAGCGCGACAGCGGGCAGAATGGGCCCCAGAGGAGATCGTCATGAACCCCAACGACGTTCGAGATGTCGAGCTCGCCGACGCGCTGCTCACCGCCTTGGGCCTCAACTCCATCACGATGGAGCCCAAACCGCTCGCGGAGCAGTCGCCGGTTGCGAGCCTGGGCGAGACGTCCGTCTACGGCGTCTCGCACTACAGCACGAAGAACCGTGACGCCCTGCTGCACGCACTTCAACACCGGGACCGTCCGGAAACGCTCGGAGAGCTGCGCGACGCTCTGTACGTGCTTGCCAAGAAGAGCGGCTCCAACGACGCGTCCGCGGTCTTGGCGGCGGTGCGCAGCACGTTGGAGCGGCAGCCCGAGGGCGCAAAACTCGAGGAGTTCGCGCGCTCGGGGCCAGGTTCCTGAACTCGCGCAGGCGCCGCCACCCGCGCGAGCGAGTGTAGCAGCCGCGTCCCGTCACGCACGACGAGCTCCCCTAGCAGCCCGTTGAAGAAGTGCTTCGGATGCCAGGGCGACAGCATCCGCGTCCGGTTGGCGCCTGGAAACGTAGGCGAATTCGTGGATTCGGGGAGGCTTTCAGGTGCCGACCGGGCGTGGAGGATGTCGTCATGGC
>JAAELL010000505.1 GCA_024226735.1 bacterium
AGCTGGGGAGGACTGTTAGCTCGATCAGTTTCTGGTCTGTTTCCAGTACCCTTCCATTTACCGAAATGATGATTGAACTGTCCAGAATAACCCGATCTGCAGTGGAACGAACGTGTCGGCAGCCGTGCTCTTCTCCGCTGGCTGCGCCTGGTCATCGCTCCCTTCGCCGAACTTGCGTCGCCAGTACAGCAGCTTCGCGTACGACACGCCCTCTGCCTTCCCGAACGCCATCAGGCTCTGGCCCGACTCTCTCCAACGAGCGAACAGCTCTCGCATCTCTTCGGCACGCGTCATCGGCGGCCTCCTTTCTTGATGCGATCATCGCGCTCGGCGTCCCGCGCTCAAGGGGCTGCGACCATGGCGTGACCGGACCCGTACGTTACTTCCCCAATCGGCGCCACGGGCGCCCCGCTGCTCGCTACTGGTGAATTATCCGGGCTAGTCGCCCCCAAGGACGAAGAGGCGCACAGGGAGCCCCGTGCGCCTCTTCATTCAGTGAGCCTCGAGGGCCCGCTCAATCAAAGCCGTTATTGGTTGTTGATGCTCATGAGCTCACCCGTGTCGTCCCAGACGTTGCCGGAGATGACGGTTGGTGATTCGAGCGAGATCGGGCCATACCTGAAGTCCCGGCCCCAACGGTTGTTTAGAATACGCACGTTCGTTGGTGTCGTCGCGCCACCGGCAGCGCCGGTGTAGATGGTGTAGTTGCCCGCGTTGAACCAGTTCCCTTCGATGAGCAGGTCATCCAACGGTCCCAGGTGACAATCGACGAGAATCGCCGCGTTGCTACCAGTGCCCGGCGGCGCGTGCGGATAGATCGGGTGAGGCATGTCAAAGAAGTTGCCGCGCACGATCACGTTACCACCGTGGGACATCTGGAGGCCGTCGGCGTGTGCTCCTGGCGTCATTCCGAGGTGGTGCACCCAGCAGCCCTCGATGACCACGTCCACCACTGCTCCGAAGGCGTCTTGCCCGGTGTGGTGCACGTTGAGGCGCCGCGCCGTGTAGCGACTTCCCTTGATCAGGCGTCCATTCGCTCCGGTGACCTCGCCGTCCTCCAAGAGGATGTTGTGTCCACCGATGATGTCGATCGCGTAGGACGTAGCGGCGGCGCCACGCACGCGGAAGTTACGCACCGTCACGTTGCTAGCATTGATACGCAGGCGGTCCGATATGTCCACGTTCTCCAGCACAGTGCCGTCCGTGGTGATGTAGACCTGGTTCACAACCTGGAGAATCGAGGGGTCGCTAGGGCCCGTGTTGTGCGGGCCCGGTCGATCCCCACCGCTCGGCGGAGGCGGATCGGATCCCTGAACCGTCAGCCGGACTTCACGCGTCGTGTCACCGAAGCCATTCGTATGGTTCCTGAAGATGACGTCGGCCGTATAGAGTCCCGGGCCAAACGACCGGATCAAGTCCTGATCGAGGGTGACTTGGCACTGAGCGCTGTCGCCCAGCCCAAGAGAGCCGCCCGCGATGCTAGTGAACGCCCACGCTTCCGTGGACGTGACCGTCCAGTCGATCGTCTCCGGCCCGGTGTTGGATACCGTATACACCATCGAGTCCGTCGGAAGGTCCTCACCCTCCGGCACGGTGACGTTGAACGAACCGACCGGGTCGACCGACAAGGTCGCCACGGCTCGATCACCGGTGCCCACGAGGTAGTTCCGCTCGACCTCGGTGTCGATGAGCGCGCGACCGTAGATCGCGATCAGGTGAAGATCGCCCACCCAAGGGCGCTCCGCACCGATCTCGTTGGCCACTGCAAACTGGAAATCCGAGTTCCAGCTCGAGAGGTTCCCGCCGACCATGTCTTCTGCGACCAACTGGGCGTCGATGTAGATACGGGCGGTGCCTTGGGCGTCGCGCGTGTAGACAACGTGCTGAAGCCGCGTCTGAGCCGTGCCGGGCGAAGTCTCGACCGCCGGCAAGCCGTTGGCATCCGTCGCGGTGGTGTTCAAGCGGACGTTGAAGCAGTCGGCGGCCTGGCCACCAGACAGCCCCTGCGCCAACGTGAAGTTTCGGTCCATGCTCCCGTCGGAGAACGTGACGATCCGAGCCGGACCATCTTGAGTCACGTTAGCGGGGGTCACCCACGCCTCGATCGTGATCTCATCCCTCGTCTGACAGCCAGTCATCACCTTGTCGGCCGGCGAAGTGCTCAACAGCCGCGTCGGCGATTCGACCCGCAAGGCGCCGGGCTGCCAGCTCACACGACTCGGATCCTGAATCGTCAGGTCCATTGCGGAGCCAACCCCAGACACGTCGGCGACCATGTCGGACGTGGGGGCCTCGAAGTCATAGAGAACCACGAGTCCGTTGTGCACGCGACCTTCGCCCGTGTAAGGCGTCAGGCGCACGTGGATCGCTCGCGAATGCACCGAGACCGTCGTGCCATTGACGATTTCGTCGAACATCACTTGCCCCTCATGGAGCCCCACCGGCAAGGAGCCGACGAGTACCGAATCCAGGGCAAACTCCACGTTTGCAGTCTGCCCCGCGGCGAGGGTGCCACTCCACTCGGTGGGCAAGAGGATCCAGTTCTGATCCGCAGAGGCCCTCCAATGCATAGTCTGAGCACTGGAATTCGTGAGTGAGTACGAGACTCGGTCGGTCTCCAAGGGCTCTCCGACCTCCCCCATGACCACTACTGCGTCTTCAGGAGACACCAGCAGTGCGTCGGGAGCGCCGCCGCCCAGGACGTTGACGATGAAGCTGAGCTGCGTCTGCCTCCCGCCGCGGTTCTGGCCGACGGTGATCTCAGCGATGTGAGAGCCGGACGCGAGACTGCTCGCCCCCTCGGCGTCGACGGTAGCCGTAATCGTCGCAGATCCCTTCGGACCCAGAACTCCGCTCTCGGGGAACACGGTCAGCCATGGCGCCGTGTTCTCGAGTGACCAAGTCACCTCCTGCCGACTCGAGTTGAACAACTCGTAGTCATGAGTCGCCCCCTCGAACGATCCGCCCGCCGGGATACTCACGGCGAACGTTGGCGAACCGCCGCGCACCATCAGGTCGGCGACATCGACTCCGCTGGAACTCGCTCCACTGCCTGAGCACCCAGCGAGCAGCGCCGCTGCTAGGCACGCTATGAGACCCCCCTTGGGTGCCTCCCGCGTGAGTAATCGAACGCCTGTCGCGGAGGCGTTGCCTCCCACCCATACCCGACTCGATGTCGGGCTACAACTTCTGAGCCTTACCATGCTTCCCCTCTGAGTTGTGGGACCATGCTCCTGCCAGGCCCCGTTTCTGCCGGGGGCCCTGTTCGGCCAGTTCCTGAGACGGAGTTGAGCCGCTTTGCAAGTTCGTAGTCAGAGAACCACCGTGTGGTTCAGACCTGACCACAACGGGGCGCACGCTAGCGACGCGACCCCCATGGCTGAAGCCTGGATTCTGGATCGAAGAGTCTCAAGACGCGCACTTCCGCACCGAACCTCGCTCGTCACAGCGACTTGGCGACACTGACCCAACCGACAGAGATTCGCGTGTTCGCAGTCGCACCACCCCGTTCATGCTCGACCGAGACACCCTTCACATGTGAGCCAGGAGTGAGCGCCTGCCAAGAATCGCCCCTTTTCGAGACGTGTTGTCACGGAAGAACCGGCGGAATGGCGCGACGGCTCGACGCGGCACGAACAACGACGTTCCGTCTCGAAATGAAGGCAATTCGACGCCCTGGACGCCAACACGTCCGACCGGAACGAGCCCTTGTCGCAGTCAACAGACCTGGCATACTCAATCGCTTGCCCGGTCGGAACGCCACCGGTGCGGACAGCCCCGGTTGACGATGTATCTTTCCAAATGGGTGCCGGAAGCGGCCCTTGAACCTCTGCGCCGCTCACGCGCCGCACTGCGCAGTGTCGGCCTTCCGACGGGTGACCCCTTCGACCTGCCAGCAGACGCGCAAGCGGCCTCGTCCAAGCTCACGGTCGTCGTACCGATCCACGACGCCTTCGACATGACGGCGCGCTGCCTCTCGAGCTTGAGGCGGTTCGGCGGACAGGCAGAGATCGTCCTCGTCGACGACGGTTCAAACGACGAACGCATGGACGAGTTCCTCTCCGGCTGCGCCCAAAAGTACGGCTGGAAGCACCTGCGACACGCCGAGGCCCGAGGCCACAGCCGCGCCTGCGAAGCCGGTTCGGGGGCCGCGACGCGACCGTACCTTTGCCTGCTCAACTCGGACACGGTCGTAACGCCCTGGAGCTGGCAGGCACCAGTAGACGTCCTCGACCGCCTCGACGACGTCGCCGTCGTCGGCCCCTCGACGAGTTGGGCCTCCGGCCAGCAACAAGTCGAACGGGCCTGCCAGTGCAGAAACTACTGGAGCGACCGACAGATCTTCGCGTTCGCGAAGCAGTACACGTCACAGCAGGAGCCGCGAGCCGAGCAAGAGGTGAGCGAGGCGACCGGCTTCGCTTTCTTCGTTCGCAAGGCCGTCTTTGACGAGTTCGGGGGATTCCACCAGAACCTGACAGACTACGGGAACGAAACGGAGCTGTGTCACCGCCTACGCTCGTCAGGCTGGAGGATCATCTGGACGCGCAACGCGTACGTCCACCACTTCGGGCAGCAGAGCTACGGCCGACTGAGCAGGAGCGAACGCGTGCGTCGCGCCCAGGTGGCTTACAGCTTGATCGAGGGCTCCTCCTGACATGCCGCGCGTCAGTATCGGGCTCCCCGTCTACAACTACGCGCAGTTCGTAGGTAACGCGATCGAAGGCGTGCTCGCCCAGACCTTCGAGGACTTCGAGCTGATCATCTGCGACAATGCCTCGACCGACCGCACCGGGGAGATCTGTCAGCGATACGCGGAGCGAGACGCACGAATCCAGTACCACCGCCACCCGGAGAACATCGGCGCCGCGGCGAACTTCAACTCGACGTTCGAGAAGTCGTCGGGCGAGTACTTCAAGTGGCTCGCTGCGGACGACGGGATCGAGCCCGGGTTCCTCGAGAAGGCCGTCGCCGTCCTCGACGCTGACCCGACGGTCGAGATCGCTTGCTCGTGGTACTACAACCGCGACGAGGCGCGGGACGAGACGCTTCCCTTCGATGCGGACCACTCGCTGACCTCGGACCACGCCTACCCGCGGCTGCGCACCCTGCTCGAACGCCTGCCCTGTCCGCTCGCGTCGATCTGGGGCTTGTACCGGCGCGACACGCTGCAGCAAACGGAGCTGATCCGCCCGATCGTCGGCGCGGACACATGCCTTCTGGTGGACCTCGCCCTCAAAGGGCGCACTCACCAGATTCCCGAGCATCTGCTGTTCTTCCGCGACCACAACGAGGCCTACCACTATATTCGCCGCAAGACCGACCACCGCGAAGGTCGGACTGAGGCAGCCTGGTTCGACCCGACGAACCGGGCGCGCACCTACTATCCGTACTGGCGCCGCATGCGCGAGTACATGCGCTCCGCATGGCGCTGCGACGCGCCGCGCCTCGAGCGGATTCGCATGGTGCTCTACATCCCGCGCAACTTCGCGCGCAAGTATCGATCGTGGATGATCGCGGAGCTCTTCGAAGGCCTGGGTCTGTATTCCATGTACAGACGCTTGGCCCGCCTCTTCAAACGACCGGCTCCGAGCACCTCACAGCCCCCAGCCGACTCATGAGGAACAAGGGCCCACGCCCACCGGGGAAGCGCGGATGAGTGGCCGCGTAGAAGTCAGTCGTCGGCTCATCCTGATCAACTCGGCCAGCTCGGTCGCCGCGAGGTTGCTGAGCGTCACGGTGCTCGTGTGGATGCACCGGCACTTGCTGGAGCGGATCTCGGAAGAGGAGTACGCGCTCTTCCCCGTCGTCACCGCCGTGATCGTGTTCGTGCCGCTGCTCAACACGGTCCTGACGAGCGGTGTCGCCCGCTACGTGACGGCCGCGTACTCACGGGACGACGAGACCGAGATCACGCGCATCACCTCGACCGTCCTGGTGCTGGCCGGGCTCGCTTCCATCCTGCTGCTGGTCTTCGGGAGCGCATTCTCGTGGCTCATCGACCGCTTCCTGACGATCCCCGACGGACGCCTCGGCGACGCGCGGCTGATGATGTTCCTGCTCGTCGTCCAAGCCGCCGCGCAGCTGGCGCTGATGCCCCTCGGCGTGGGCTTCAGCGTGCGACAGAAATTCGTGCATCTGAACCTGATCCGAGTCGGTGGCGAGCTCCTGCGCATCGCGCTGCTCTTGATCCTGCTCCTCGGCGTCAGCACCCGCGTGCTGTGGGTCGTCGTCGCCACCGTAGCCGCGGGAGTCGTGACTCTGCTGGCCCTGACGGTCGTCTCGCGCCGCATGCTGCCCGCCCTGCGTTTCCGGGCCGGTGAATTCCGCTTCGCAACCGCAAGGGAGCTCACCTCCTTCGGGGGCTGGATGACGCTGGGGCAGCTCGCATCCATGATCCACATGGCGGCGCACACGATCATCCTCAACAAGCTCAGCACCGCGGCCCAGGTCACGTACTACAACCTGGGAAACTTCCCGAACAAGCAGGTCCAGGGCATGGCTTCCGTCGTGACCCAGACGATCCACCCGGCCGTGACGTCGCTGCACACCAGCGGCGAGACCGAACGCATCCGGCGTGCCTTCCTCGCCGGTGGCCGGTACTCGCTCTGGGCCGCGATGGCGCTGGCCGCGCCGCTGATCGTCTATCATCGCGAGCTTTTCGAGCTCTATCTCGACTCGAGCTTCGCCGCGGCCGGCGTCGTGATGGCGCTCACCCTCGCCTGCTTCCCCTTCACGCACTCGAACTCGATGCTTCCTGTCGTCGCGATGGCGTCGGCCCGCGTGCGTGGTCTGTGCATCGCGGCGATCCTGATCCAGCTCACGAACGTCGCCCTGGCGCTGATACTCGTCGGCGTGTTCGAGCTGGGTGCCATCGGATGTGCGATCAGCACTTTGGTGACCTCGACCCTGGGCCAGGTCCTGGTGCTGTGGCCCATCGCGATGCGGATCGCCGGGATCTCCCTCGCCCGATTCGCGCGAGAGACGTTGTGGCCCGGGTTGCTGCCAGCCCTGGCGGGGTTCGCCGCGTGGCTCGTGCTCCCGCGACTGCGGGCACCCGAGACGTGGATCGAACTCGGACTGTACGGGGCAGGCGGCATGCTGGCCTACGCCGCAGTGCTATGGCTTCATGGACTGACTGTCCAGGAGCGCGACCGCATGAGGCGAGCGCTCCGCTCGCGCTGGTCCACGGCCACCCCGTGAGACCTGCCCGAATTGCGACCCAGGCGGACCAGCCGGCAATATTGTTCAAAGATATCGACTGCGTACCTGCCCTAATTGCCGCTCCAGGTTCGTTGCTCTACGATGATTCGCTGCGCAATTTGCCTCGGACTTCTTTGATTGGGGACCCTCCATTGTTCCGCCTTGCCCTTCTGCTGGTCTTCACAGTCGTCACGTCCGCTCTCAGTAGGGGTCAGAGCGGGATCGTATCCGACGACTTCAGCTCGCCGACGCTCGACACCGGGTTGTGGACCCATGTCGACCCCCTCGGGGACGGCAGCCTCGCCATGACGGGGATCCAGCTCGAGCTGTCGGTCCCCGCAGGCGTGGCCCACCGCTTCGTGCGCGGCGGCCCGAGCACGATCTCGCGCATCCTCCAGCCGGCCAACGACACCGACTTCGAGGTCGAGGCCAAGTTCGAGTCGGCGCTCACGAGCGCCTACCAGACGCAGGGAATCGTGGTCCAGCAGGACCCCACGCACTCCCTGCGGTTCGAATTCTACGGCAACGGAAACGGGGTGTTTGCCTACGCCGCTTCGTACTTGGGGCCGACAGCCATCGGTCGGATTCGGATCGCCATCCCGAACGTGCTGCCCCTGCACATGCGTGTGGGACGCTCCGGCGACGATTGGACGTTCTCCTACTCGGAGGACGGATCGAGCTGGAACGTCATCGGATCGTTCACCGCGCTCCTCGCTGTCACGGGCGTCGGCCCCTACGTCGGCAACGAAGGTTCGTCGCCCCCGGCGGCGACGGCGCTCGTCGACTACTTCTTCAACACCGCCTCGCCGATCGTCCCCGAAGACGGTGGTGCCCACACTCTGACGGTGGCGTCCTTCGGCTTCGGGTCGATCGACGTCGTTCCGGACCAGGAGCAGTACGCCGAGGGGCAGATCGTCACTTTGACCGCGACCGGCAGCCCGCAGTGGTTCCTGTCCTCGTGGGCAGGCGACATCGTCGGGACCGACAACCCGCTCGTGCTGACGATGCAGTCCGACATCTCGGTCCTCGGGCTCTTCCGGCTCTTCCTGTCGAACATCACAGCCACGCCAGCGGAGGGCAGCGCGACCATCGCCTGGAACTCCCTGCTCGCGGCGACGAGCCTCGTCGAGTACGGACTGACCACGGACTACGAGCTGGGCACGATCTTCGACGGCACGGGGGTCACCTCGCACTCCGTCGTGATCCCATTGTTGCTCGCCGACACCGAGTACCACTGTCGCGTGAGCTCCGCGGCGACCGACGGGAGCGGCCGATCCTCGTTCTCGAACGACCTGACGTTCACGACGCTGCCGAACACCACGCCGGTCTCCGACGACTTCAGCAGTGGTACGTTGAACACGAGCCTCTGGACCTTCGTCGATTCCCTGGGCGACGGACAGCTCAACACGACCGCAGCGACGGTCGAGATCTCCGTTCCGGGGGGGTCCACGCACGATGTCGGCAGCAACGGCATCTTGGTCCCGCGCATCGTCCAGAGCATCAACAACTCGAACCTCGACTTCGAGGTGAAGTTCCAGTCGGGCGTCAGCGAGCGCTACCAGATGCAGGGCGTCGTGGTCGAGCAGGACCCGGCCAACTTCCTACGGCTCGAGTTCTTCCACAACGGCACCTCGTCGATCTTGTACGGCGCACGCCATACGAATGGTTCGGGCACGACGCTCTTCAACGAGCAGATCCCGTCCGGGTCGCCAATGTACATGCGCGTCGTGCGCATGTTCGACAACTGGATCGTCTATCACTCGACGGACGGCGCCACCTGGGTCCTCGGGGGAGCGTTTCAGTCGACGATCGCCCCGACGTCCGTCGGCCTCTACGCAGGCAACGACGGGTCAGATCCTCCGGCCCACACGGCGAAGATCGACTACTTCTTCAACTCGAATAGCCCGATCGTTCCCGAGGACGGGGGGTTGCATACGCTGGACGTCGACGTCGTCGGCAACGGCACGGTGCAGCGCTCGCCGGACCAGGAGCTCTACTCACCTACAGACACCGTCACGCTGACGGCGCTCCCCGATCCGACCGCCGCGTTCGTCGGCTGGAGCGGCAGCATCAACGAGACCGCCAACCCGACGAACGTTGTCGTCTCCTCGGACCTGTCGGTCACCGCGACATTCGAAGACCTCGGCTTGACCGCCGTGCTCGTCACGCAAGCGAACGACGAGGCGACCGTCTCGTGGTCGACGAACTTGCCGACGACCGGCTGGGTCGACTGGGGCGACACGCCGATGTATCCCTTCGGCGCGGTGTACTCGAACACGCTCGGGCTCGACCACCAGGTCGTCCTGCCCGGCATCGTCGCCGGACAGCTGTACCACTACCAGATCACGATCGTCAGTGAGACGGGTTCGCCGATCCCGACGGGTGATCGAACGTTCCGCGGCAACGAGCCTTCGAACCTGATCTCCGACGACTTCAACATGCCCGTGTTGGACCCGGTCTGGACCGCGGTCGACCCCCTCGGCGACGGCGACATCCAAATGATCGGGGCGCGCGTCGCGCTCTCGGTACCGGAAGGCACGTCGCACGACCTGTGGTTGGACGGCATCCGGCCGCCGCACGTTCTCCAGCAGTCGAACGACACCGACTTCGAGGTCGAGGTCAAGTTCGAGTCGTCTCTGAACCAGCGGTACCAGACCCAGGGGATCCTCGTCAAACAGGACGAGACGAACTTCCTGAGGTTCGAGTTCCACAACGACGGCTCGGCGATGCGCCTCTTCAACGCGGCGGTGTACGACGGCGAGTTCACGATCTGGAACTACGACACGCTCCCGAACAGCGTCCCGCAGTACATGCGCCTGCGGCGTGAGGGCAACGACTGGACGCTCTCCTACTCGTTCGACGGCCAATCGTGGACCGAGACCCAGACCCGGACTTGGCCCTTCTTCCTCTCTGCGATCGGCCCGTACGCGGGCAACGTCGACGGGCCGGCCCACACGGGCGTCGTCGATTACTTCGTCAACACCGCGGAGCCCCTCGCCGACGAGGACAACGGCCAGCGCACGATCACCGTCACGCAAGTCGGCCAGGGCGAGACCATGTTCACGCCCGACCAGCCGACGTACGTCGACGGCGACATGGTCCTGTTCACGGCGCTCCCGGACCCGATGTGGAAGTTCACCTGTTGGAGCCGCGACGTGACTGGCGCCGACAATCCCAAGCCGGTGATCGTCGCCGGCGATCTGGTCGTCACCGCCAACTACGTGCGGATGATCGATAACATCAGCGTGACCGCGACCGAGACCGAGGCGACGTTGTCGTGGACGACCGCGGAGCCGGCGACGAGCCAGGTGCGCTACGGACTGACAGAGACCTACGAGCTCGGCGCCGTCACCGCCGAGGCGTTCCCGACGACGTTCCACTCCGTCACGCTGCAGAACGTGCAGGGCGAGGGCACCTGGTACAACTACGAGATCGACGTCGACGACACGTCCGGCACCGAGACGCTGTCCGGCAACCAGACGTTCCGGACGTTCCTGCCGTCCTCGATCGTCTCGGACGACTTCCACACGACGAAGCTCAACTCGGCCCTGTGGACGGTCTACGACCCCATCGGCGACGCACAGTTCACGATGACCGGCGCACAGGTGCGCTTCGACCTGCCCGCCGGCACGAACCACGCGGTCGGGAGCGGCCAGAACCGGTCGGCGCGTATCATGCAGCCGTCGAACGACGCGGACTTCACGATCGAAGCCAAGTTCGAGACAGGCGTCTTCAACCGCTACCAGATCCAGGGCATCCTCGTCGAGGAGAGCCCGACGGACTTCCTGCGCCTCGAGTTCTTCCACGACGGCACCGACGCGTTCGCGTACGGATCGCACTTCGTCGACTTCAACGAGACGAACACGATCCTCCAGCCGATCGAGGTCGGCGCGCCAATGTACATGCGCGTCCAGCGATCGGGGGACAACTGGACGCTCCTGCATTCGTCCGACGGCGCCAACTGGAGCATCGCGGGCAGCTTCGTGCACCAGATGGTCGTCACGGCCGTCGGCCCCTACGCGGCGAACATCGACGCTCCGCACTCGGTGCTGATCGACTACTTCTTCAATACGGCCTCCCCCATCGCTCTGGAGGACAACGGCGAGCTGACGCTGACCGTCAACGTCCAGGGTCAGGGCAACGTGGTGGTCGATCCGCAGAGCACGACCTACGTGCCGGGGACCGTCGTTCAGCTGAACGCGACCGAGACCCACGAACACTGGCACTTCGACGGCTGGACGGGCAGCATCACAGACCCCTTCCCGTCGACCTCGGTCACGGTGGACTCCGACAAGATCGTCACCGCGGTGTTCCTCCAGGACCGCAGCACGTTCTTCGACATCTGGTACGGCGACGTGCAGCCCTTCGGTCAGGTCGGCGTCCCGCAGACGTACGTCAACGTTCTGGGCAACGTCCAGGACGCGGACGGCATTCAGTCGCTGACCTTCAGTCTCAATGGCGTGCCCCAGAACCCGGCGCTTGCGGTCGGCCCCTATCGGCGCAACCACTACCCGGGCGACTTCGACGTCGAAATCCCCTTCTCGCAGCTCCAGTCGGGCATGAACGAGGTCGTGATCAAGGCGATCGACGAGATCGGGTCGACGACCGAGTACACGATGCACGTCGACCACTCGCCCGCCAACGTGTGGCCGGGCAACTACTCGATCGACTGGAGCACGGTGAACAACCTCCAGGACGTCATCCAGGTCGTCGATGGCGAGTGGGAGATCACGCCCGACGGCATTCGCACGGACGTCGTCGGCTACGACCGACTCCTCGACGTCGGCGACATGACGTGGACCGACTACGAGATCACCGTCCCGATGACGGTGCACTTCCAGAGCGACCCGCTGATCTACGAGCAGAACCCCGCCGCTGGCATCATCCTGCGCTGGACGGGGCACACCGACGTTCCGATCCAAACGCCCCAGCCCCACACCGGCTGGCGCCCCCACGGCAGCGCCGTTTGGTGGCACTTCTGGGACGACAACGGCGGTGTCGCAGCCGACATCGGCGGTGGAAGCCTCACGACCCACAACCCGCGCAACCTCGACTACGACGTGACGTACGTCATCAAGATGCGCGTCGAGACCCAGCCGGGCGACCAGTACCTCTACAGCTACAAGGTCTGGGCCCAGGACACGGAGATCGAACCGGCGGAGTGGCGCTGGCAGGGCTTCTTCGGTGGGTTCCAGGGCGACATGGCACAAGGCTCGGCGCTCTTGATCGCCAACGCCGCGGACGTGACCTTCGGAGACATCCGGATCTTCGCGCTGCCCGACGGGGATCCCCCGACCGCCCCGACCGGGCTGGTCGCCGAGGCGGTCTCGAGCTCACAGATCGACTTGACGTGGGCCCCCGCCACCGACAACACGCAGGTGACGGGCTATCAGATCTACCGCAACGGCCAGCCGCTGTTCCTCACCAACGTGACGAGCCACTCGGACACGGGTTTGAGCTCCGGGGCCAGCTACAGCTACACGGTCACAGCCCTGGACGGCTCGGGGAACGAGTCCCCGCCCTCGAACGCCGGGAACGCCACGACGCCCTGATTCCAAGCGAAGGAGGGGTCGGGACGAAAGCCGACTCCTCGGCCCCGTTCCCACCGCTGGATTCGGAGTCGTTACTATGGGTGGTTCGTGAGCCCGAGGCCACGAGCCGCCGCTGGCGGTTCCTGGCCTCGGCCTGTCCCTTTTTTGAACAGCAATCGACTAGACGTGGTCCATTTTCCTCCGACGCGCACGATCCAAGCCCTTTTCCTCGGTGCCCTCGCGTCCTGCTCCTTCTCGCCCCCCGGCGAGCCCATGGGAGTGATCGCCCCCGAGATCAACTCGACCCTGACCGGCCCCGTCGTCGTCCTCGCCCCCGACGACATCCTTGCCGTTCGCTTCCCCCGGAGCCCCGATTGGGATCAGGAGCGGATCACGATCGGAGTCGACGGACGCGCGACGTTCCTGTCCCTGGATGATATCCAGGCGGCTGGAATGACCCTCGCGGCGCTCGACGAGAAGCTGACCGAGGAGTACGCCAAGGTCCTCGCCCAGCCCGAACTGACCGTGCAGGTCGTCGAGGCGGCCCCGCGCAAGGTCGTCATCATGGGAGAAGTCGGGGCGAGCGGGTCGTACGAGCTCCCGGCCGGACATCTCTCCTTACTCGAAGCCTTCGGCACGGCCAGTGGCGTGATTCGAGACAGTGCCAAGCTGGGGCACACGATGCTGATGCGCTGGATGCCCGAGGAGGGCCGAGTGCGTACTTGGAAAATTGACGCTCGGCGCGAAGAGTGGGGTGCCGAAATTCCGATCTTCCTCCAGGCACATGACGTCGTCTTCATTCCGGCGAAGCCCGTCGTGCACGTCAACGAGTGGCTCGACCGCTACATCCGGCGCAACATCCCGACTCCGTTCCTGTTCCGACCCAACTGATCATGGCCCCTTACGACGAAACGCCTGCGGAGGAGTTCCAAGACCCTCAATCGGGCCCGCAGATCAATATCGCGGAAGTCGGCCTGCACGCGCTCGCACGGTTCCCGTTCACGATCCTTGTGCTGACGGGGCTGGGAACGATCGGGGGGCTCGTCTTCGGACTGGCACAGCCCAACCTCTACAAGTCGATCGGGCTCTTGCTCGTGCGCCAGGACGCGCGCGACCAGCGCACGCCGACGAGCGCGGTCGACGAGGACCTCGGGGCGCGTGGGGGCGGCATCGGGACCGCGGACGAGCTGCTGATCTTACGCAACCCCAAGCTCAACGAGCGCGTCCTCGAGAAGGTTGGCGTCGCCAAGATCCTCACGCCGTACGACCCGTCCGTGCGCGACAACGAGAAGACCTCGCCCCTGATCCGCAGCCTGCACGAGTTTCAGGCCAAGTTGATGGGCATCTCGCACCAGATGGAAGCGGCGGCCAAGCCGATGACGCCCGAACGACGCGGTGGCGCACTTCAGCGACTCGCCGGGGGCATCGAGGTCGGCGCACAGCGTAGCTCGAGCACGATCGTCGTCGGCTTCACCGCCCAGGACCCCGCGCTCGCGCAGGAGATCGTCACCGCCTACCTCGACGTCTTCCAGGCCCGCCACCGCGAGGTGTACGAGACGACCGACGAGCTCGACTTCCTCAACGACGAGCTCGAGAAGGCACAGGCTGCCGCCAAGAAAGCCGACGAGGCGTTGCTCGCACGCAAGGAGCTCGACGGCATCACCGACTGGCAGACGACGATCAACTCCCTGACGACGCAGGTCCAGGAGCTCGAGCTCCAGAGCCAGCAGGACGAGGTCCAGCGCGAGAAACTGAAGGGTCAGCTCACGGTCATCGACGAGCAGATCGCGGCGAACCAGCCCGAAGAGGCCGAGGAAACCGAAGTGCCGGTCCAGGAGTCGCGCCCCGTGGTGCTGCCGAATCCGATCCGCGACCTGCGCTACGAGGAGCTCAAGGGCCAGCTCAAAGCCGCTCGGGACGAGCTCACCAAGCTCGCTGGGCAGTTCGCCGAGGGCTCGCGCTACATGCAAGAGGCGCGCACGCGCCTGGAGCCTAAGATCGCCAAGATCGAAGCGGAGATGCGCGAGATCGAGGAGGAACGGGCCGCCGAGCAGGTCGTCGTCGAGACGCCCGAGACCCAGGTGGCCGACGGACCCAATCTCATTCTGCAGAAGCTCGAATCCGAGCGTCTCACGACGCTCCAGGAGCAAGCCGCCCTCGCATCGGGCCTCGCGGCTCGCAACGAACGTCTGGACGCTTACCGCACGCGGCTCGACGCCCTGAGCCTGCTCGAGCCCGACTACGCCCGGCTGGAAGCCGCCGTCGAAGATACGCGCGCAACCGTCCAGAGGATCACCGAAGCGCGCGACGGAGCCGAGACGATGGACCGCATCGAGCGCGACGAGCGGATGACGAACTTGATCGTCACCCAGGAGCCGACCCGGCCTACGCAGAAAGTCGGCCCGAACCGGACCAAGTTCCTCGGCATGGGCGTTTTCGCGGGGTTAGCCGCTGGTATCTTCCTCGCCGTCACGCGCCAGATCATGGATTCTCGGCTACGATATCCCAAGGCCGTCGAGGCCTCCCTCGGGATCCGTGTGCTGGGAGTCGTGCCCGAGGAACGCCAATGGCGTCGTCAGGGAAAGCGTTTGCACCAAATTACGGACCCTAGAGAATGATCTACCCGACCAACGCTGGTAGGAAGCAGCTACCCGTCGAAGAGGCACTGACCTCGGTTCGACCGATTTTCCACGCGCTGCTCGCCCGCTTCACGCAAGCGACCGAAGACGAACAGCATCATCGCGTGATGTTCGTCAGCCCCGAGCACGGGGACGGCACGACGACACTCGCGGCGAGCACGGCGCTGATGCTGGTGCGCCACTTCCGTCGCGACGTCGCCCTCGTCGAGGCGAACCTGTACACACCGGCGATGGCCTCCTACCTCGACATCCCGCCCGGTCCGGGGCTGCTCGACGTCGCCGACGGCACGGCCGAGCCGGAAGCCGCGGTGCGCAACTCGAAGCTGCACGGGCTCTACGTCCTGACGGCCGGCGGCGAGCGCCGCCCGACCGAAGGCGACCTGGTCGGCGACGAGCTGCGCGGGCTGATCACCAAGGCCTCGGAGGAGCATCGCTACACGATCATCGACGCTCCGCCGATCCTGGAGCACCCGGAGACGTGCAGCCTGCTCGAGCACGTCGACGAGGTCCTGCTCGTCGTCCGTGCCGGCTCGACGCGAGCCAAGCGGGCCAAGGCCGCCGTGCGCATCATCGAGGATGCGGGCGTCCAGTTCGGGGGCGTCTTCCTCAATCGGTACAAGCCGGACATGCCGTTCGGCCTGGGCAAGCGAGTACCGGGCTAGCACCTGACCGGCTAGCATCTGAACTGTCACTGTTCCGGGGAACGGTCGGTGTGCCAAGTTGGGCACGCCGCCGTGGCGTGGTCCCCTTTCCTGCCAACCCACTTTTTTTCGTCGTGGTCCACACCCCCGATCCGTCACTCGCCGCCGACACCGACGTGCGGCGCACACCGTCCCAAGCCTCGTGCGCACTCGGAGACGATGCAGTCGTCCTCCAGCTCGAACGCGGCATCTACCACGGGCTGAACCCGGTTGCCGCACGCGTCTGGGAGCTGCTCGAAGAGCCCACGACCGTGAGCCGCATCGTCGACTCGATCCTCGCCGAGTACGAGGTCGACCGCGAGCGCTGCGAGCAAGACGTGAAGAATCTCCTGATGCAAATGCACGAGGCCAGTCTCGTCGTCATCGGGAATGAGAGCGCTGCTTAACTACCTCCGGCGCTCCCCCGCGGAGCGCCGACTCGCGCGTCGCGCGTTGTGGTGGGTGACGCGGATTCACGTCAGCCTGCTCGTGCGCAAGTTCGACCGCACACGGAGCTGGCTCGCGAGCAAGCGTGCGCCGGCCGCGGCACAGGCTTCGCCGACGGAAGAGGAGATCGCGCGCATCGCTTGGGCCGTGTCGGCCGCGAGCAGCTTCGTCCCCGGGGCGCGCTGCCTCTCGCAGGCGCTCGCGAGCCAGGTGCTGCTCGGGCGCGCGGGGCTGGCCGCCTCCCTGCGCCTCGGCATCGGGCGCGACGACGAAGGTGTCGTCGAGGCGCACGCGTGGCTCGAGCACGAGGGACGCGTCGTCTACGGGGAACCGCGCCCCGACGAGTTCAAGCCGCTGGAAGACTTCGAGAGCGCCGGCCTGTGAGCGGATTCGTCGCCGTGGCCGCGCCGCCCGAGGCACGGCCGGACGACCGCGTCCTGGACGCGGCCCGCACGCTGCTCGCCCACCGTGGCGGCGACGGTGAAGGGAGCTGGCGCGAGGGCGGCGTCGCGCTCGAAGCTCAGGTACGGCGCGTCGATGACCCGGGCGAGCGCGACGAGTCGCAGCCGTTCGTGCTGCCGGACGGGCCGCTGGCTCTCGCCTCTGACGCGCGGCTCGACAACCGCGATGAGCTCACCGAAGCGCTGGCGCTCGACCGACCGAACAGCCACTCGGACGCGAGCCTGATCGCGCACGCGTACCGCAAATGGGGCGAGGGGTGCGCGCGGCGCCTCGAGGGCGACTTCGCGTTCGCCCTGTGGGACGGCGCGCGCCGTGTGTTGTTCGCGGCGCGCGACGCCCTCGGCGCGCGGCCGCTCGCCTTCCACCGCGCGAACGGACAGTTCGCCTGCGCGTCGGAGATCAAGGCGCTGCTCGAGCTCCCCGCCGTCCCGCGCGAGATCGACCGCGTGCGCGTCGGCGGCTTCCTCGAGATGTTGATGGACGATCCGCGTCGCACGTTCTTCGAGGGGATCGAGCGGCTCGCTCCTGGACACTGGCTGGAGTGGAACGGCGAGAAGCTGCGCATCGAGCGCTACCACGCCTTCGACCCCGAGCGCAGGCTGCCGCGCGCCAAGGGCGAAGAGCACGCGCAGGCGTTCCACGACCACTTCCGACGCGCGGTGCGCGCGCGGCTGCGCGGCGCGCCTCCGCTCGCCTGCCTCTTGAGCGGCGGTCTCGACACGTCATCGATCGTCGCGATGGCGCGCACGCTCGAGCCCGAGCTCCCGGTCGACGCCTACTCGGCCGTCTTCGACGTCGCGACCGAGTGCGACGAGCGGCCGCAGATGGAGCACGTCCTCGCGCTCGGCGGCATCCGCCAGCGCCTCTTCCACGCAGAGCAGGTCTCGCCGCTCGCCGACTGGGAGCGCATCCTCTGGTACCAGGACGAGGCGCTGTACTGCGCCAACTTCTACCTCAACTGGGGGCTGTATCGGATCGCCGCCGCCGATGGCCAGCGCGTCGTGCTCGACGGCTGGGGCGGCGACTCGGCGGTCGGCTACGGCTTCGAGCGCCTAGCACACCTCGCGCTGCGCGGCCGCTGGCCGACGCTGGCGCGCGAGCTCACGGCGCTGTCGCCGCGCGTAGAACGCTCGCGCGGCAAGCTGCTGCGTCACATGGTGCTGCGGCCGCTCCGCGCGCGGCTGCGTGCCGTGGTTCCCAAGCGGCGTGAAGCGCGCCTCGCCGCGACGACGCGGCGTGAGTTCGCGCTCGCGACGGAGCTCGACGAGCGCGTCCTCGCCCGCGACCGGCGCCTCGCGAAGCCAGCCCTGTCCGCGCACGAAGCCTGGCATCGCGAGTTCGCGACCGCGCGGTTCGCCGAGGGGTTCGAGGACCTCGATCGGGCGGCGCTCGCCCACGGTCTCGAGCCCCGCTACCCCCTCCTCGACCGCCGCCTGCTCGAGTTCTGCTCCGCCCTCCCCGAGGACGAGCGCCTGCGCGACGGCTGGCCACGCTCGATCCACCGGCGCGCCCTGCGCGGCGTCCTCCCGGACGCGACGCGCACACGGCCCTGGAAGGCGGACCTGGCGCCCGCGTTCATCCAGGGCCTCCTGAAGCACGAAGGGGAGCGGCTGCACGCGCTCGCCGACGGAAGCGGCCCGCTGGACGAGTTCGTCGACCGCGACGAGCTGCGCAAGGTCGTCGCGCGCCTGTTCGAGCAGCGGCGCGACGAGGACGCGGTCGAGATCACCAAGTGTCTCGGTCTGAGCCTGTGGCTCGACGCGTTCCGCCAGCGCCCGATCAGCCGACCGTGACGACCGGCGCGTTCACGCCGCGCTCGGCCAACATGCCCGCGATCTCGTCCTTGTAGATCGGGTTCATGACGATGACCTCGTCGAGGCTGGCCCCCACGAGCGCCCCGGGCTCGACGATCTTCTGCCCGGTGCCCGCGACGTGCTGGCCGGCCTTGAGCGGGTTGACGTCGACGACCCAGCGCACCGCTTCGGCGTCGCGCACCGAGTTGAGGAACGTCACGCCCTTCGATCCGGCCCCCCACACCGCGACCGAGCGGCCGGCGGCCGCGTGGCCCTCGAGGCGCTCGCTCCAGTGCTCGACGCGCTCGGTGTGCGTGTCAGCGAAGTCGCGCAGAAACGCGGCGACCTCGGCGACATCCGCCTCGTGCCCGCCCGAGCCGGGCGGCCCGGTCACGTCGGTCTGGGCGGCAAGGAATTGGCCGCCGAACGTCTCCTCGACGCGCACGCGCTCGATGCCCTCGAGCGCCAGGAGCCTGCGCAGCGTGCACGGCGCGTAGTACGAGCAGTGCTCGTAGATCAAGTCCCAGATGCCGCGGTCGCGGAACGTCCACAGGCCGTTGGGAATCTCGAGGTAGAGCGCCGCGTCCGTGCGCGCTTCGAGCGCCGCGGCGATCGCGCGCACGAAGGTGCGTGGCGCCGGGATGTGCTCGAGGACGTGGCGTGTTGCGATCAGACCGAACGGACGCTCGAGGTGCGACGCGTCGAACGGCTGGCGGACGACCTCGAAGCTGCGCTCGTCGTCGCCACCGGGGGGGACGCTGGGATCGAACACGGCTCCAGGTCCGGCGCCGTGCTCGAGCAGGAGCTCCATGAACTCGCCCCGCCCTCCACCGATCTCGACGACCGGCCGACGAGCGAGCGCGTGGCGCTCGACGAGGCCGGAGGCCAGCGTGTCCGCGTAGGCCTGAAAGTGCGGCGAGCCGTGCAGCGAGTTCTCGTACCCGGCCGCGTACTCGACCTTCTTTGGGTCGAAGGCGACGTTGAACACCAGGGCGCACCCGTCGCAGAAGCCCAGAAGCATGCCGGCGCGCGGAGCGGCGCGCGCGGCCTCCTCGCCCGAGTACAGCACGTTGCAGAACACCGGGACTTCACCCCCGTCGAAGAACTCGCGCAGCTCGGAGCCGTCACAGATTGGACAGTTCACGGCGGTGCTCAGATGCCCCAGATGCGGGCATCGACGCCCATGCGCTCGCAGTCGCCGCGGATCTCGTCGAGGTAGATCGAGTTCATGACGATCACCGCGTCGGGCTTGTACTCGCGCAGGAACTCGGGCGCCACGATCTCGTGACCCGTCCCCGCGAGGAACTTGCCGAACTTGTTCGGGTTGATGTCGACGACGTACTGGAGCTCGTCCTGGATGCCCAGCGTGTTCAGGTAGGACACGGCCTTGGAGCCCGAGCCCCACAGTACGACCTTCCCGTCGTTGGCGCAGGCGGCGGCGAGGTCGCTGCGCAGCGTCGCGAACTTCTCCTGGATGCGCGCCCGAAAGCCGTCGACGTCCGCGAGCGTGCGCTCCAGGTCGTCCTCGCCGTCGAGCATCGGCGCGGCAGCGGGATCGCCCGGCCGCGCCTCGATCAGGATGTACTGGTCGTCGTAGCCCGTGTAGAGGTCGATCGGCTGGAAGCCCGTACGACGGAACAGGCGCGCCATCGAGCCCAGGGTGAAGTACGTGCAGTGCTCGTAGTAGATGTCCCAGAACGCCGTGTCGCGCAGGACGCGCTCGCCGCCGGGCAGCTCGAAGAACACGATCGCGTCCGGTCGTCCCTCGAGCGTCCCGCGCACCATGCGCATGAACTGCTCGACCGGCTGAATGTGCTCGAGCGTATGGCGGCACGCGAGGTAGTCGGGCTGCAGGTGTGTGTACTTCTCCGAGTAGAAGTCGACGATGAACTCGATGCGCTCGGCCGCGGGGCTCGAGTTGCGCTCCGGCCGGTAGCCCGGATCGATACCGATGCCGCGGCCGCCGGAGATCTCGCACAGCTGCGTCAGGAACTCGCCCTTCCCGCACCCGATCTCGAGCGCGAGCTTGTCGCCCAGCGCGTACTTCTTGTTCTGCGCCTCGCACAACTCGGTCTGGAAGGTGCGGAAGGTCGGCGAGAACGACTGCGTCTCCTCGTAGTCCGGCGAATAGCTGAGCAGGTCCGGGTCGAAGGCGTTGTTCTGGATGAAGCCGCACGAGCGGCAGACGCCGACCCGTAGGTCACCGGTCGGAAACGCGAGCGCTTCCTCGCGGCTCTTGACCATCAGGCAGGAGTGGACGGGAACGGAGTCGACCTCGTAGAAGACGTCGACATCGTTTGCGCCACAGGCGTGGCAGGAGTCGGATCCCATAGCTTGCATAGTTAGCTCGGAGACGAATCTCTCAGACGATCGTGGGCGTGGGAGCCGGAATGATGAACTTGCCGCCGCGCGCGGCGTACTCGGCCTGCTGCTTCATGATCTCGTCCTTGAAGTTCCAAGGCAGGATCAAGAGGTAGTCCGGCTGGTCTTCGACCACGCGTTCGGGCGGCACGATCTCGACCTGGACGCCGGGCATGTACCGGCCCTGCTTGTGGACGTTCTTGTCCGCGCACCACTCGAGCGTCTCCGCTCCGATCTTGGCGTAGTTGATCATGATCGCGCCCTTGGCCGCCGCGCCGTAAGCCGCGAGGCGTTTGCCCGAGGTCTTCAGGCCGCCGATCAGCTCGACGAGCTCGGAGCGCAAGTGGTCGACGCGGGACGAGAAGTCGCGGTAGAAGTCGAGCCGGTCGATGCCCTCGCGCCGCTCGAGCTCGAGCAGCTCCGTGACGGACGACTCGACCGAGCGGCCCTTGCCGACGAAGACACGCAGGGAGCCGCCGTGGATCGGGATGCGCTCGACGCGGAACAGCTCCAGGCCGGCGCGGCGAAAGAGCGGGACGAGCGCCGTGACGCTGAAGTAGCACAGGTGCTCGTGGTAGATCGTGTCGAACTCGGTGTGGTCGATCAGGTCCTTGACGTACGGGAACTCGAACACGGCCATCCCGCTCGGGCTCAAGAGCGCCGCGACACCCGCGACGAAGTCGTTCGTGTCCGCGACGTGGGCGAGGACGTTGTTCGCGTGAATCACGCTCGCCTGCCGGCCCTCGGCCGCGAGCCGCTGGGCGAGCTCGAGGCCGAAGAAGTCGCACATCGAGTCGACGCCCTTCTTGCGCGCCTCGCGCACGGGCCCCTCGGCGGGGTCGATCCCGAGCACGGGCACCCCGGCCTTCTTGTAGTACTGCAGGAGGTAGCCGTCGTTCGAGGCGATCTCGACCGCGAGGCTCTTCGGCCCGAGGCCGAGCTCGGCCAGCCGCTCCTTCACGTGCGCCTCGGAGTGCAAGAGGAGCGCGTCCGAGAAGCTAGAGAAGTAGGGGTAGTCGTTCTGGAAGAGCTCCTCGGGCGGCACCGTCTCGAGGATCTGCACGAGCCCACAGCCCTCGCAGAACGCGACGTCGAGCGGGTAGCGGGGCTCGTCCTCGCCGAGCTGCTCACGCCGCACGAGACCGTCCGACAGCGGCAGGTCGCCCAGCTCGAGGAATACGGAGAGCTCGCCCGAGCCACAGGAACGGCACGCGGTAATCTGAACCATACTCGCCTCCGATCAGGTGCTCGAAACCCAACGCAGACCCGCGTCGAGACGGCCGGACTCTTGCAGCTCCGCGACGTGCCGGATGCGCAGGTAGCGCGAGCTCTCGAACTCCTCGAGCGTGAGGCCGTGGGCCTTGTAGGCCTCGTACAGCTCCTCGACGCCGCGCCGCACGGTCCACTCGGGCTTGTACTCGGAGAGCGTGCGCTCGATCAGGTCGCAGTTGACGCGGTAGTTGCGCTTGTCCGGCCCCGCCTTGTCGGCCAGCTGCACGGTCGAGTTCGGCACGACCTCCTCGACGATCTTGGCGACGTCGCGGATCTGGTAGTTCTCCGAGGTGCGACCGACGTTGAAGGCCTTGTTGTGGATGAGCTCACGCGGGGCGTTCATCGCCGCGATGAATGCGAGCGAGATGTCGCGGATGTGGACGAGCGGTCGCCAGGGCGTGCCGTCGCTCTTCATCAGGACCTTGCCCGTCGTGAAGGCGTAGCCGGTGAGGTTGTTGATCACCAGGTCCCCGCGCAGGCGCGGCGAAAGCCCATAGGCCGTCGCGTTGCGCAGGAACGTCGGGCTGAAGTCGTCGTCCGCCATCGGAGCGACGTCGCGCTCGACGAAGACCTTCGATTCGCCGTACGGCGTGACCGGGTTGAACTCGCCGCTCTCGTCGATCGGCGCGTCGCCCTGGGCGCCGTAGAGGCTGCACGAGGACGAGTGCAGGAAACGGGGAACGCCCGACTTCTTTGCCTCCTCCGCCAGCCGCACCGACGCGCGGTGGTTGATGTCGTACGTGCAGTCGGGGTTGAGGTCCCCGAGCGGGTCGTTCGAGATCCCCGCCAGGTGGATGATCGCGTCGAGCCCGTGCAGCTGGCTCGCGTTCACGTCGCGCACGTCGGCGCGGATCGTCTCGCACTGCGAAAGCGGATCGTCGAACTCGCAGCCCTGGAACAGGCCGCTGTCGAAACCGACGACCTCATGCCCGCGCTCCTGCAGCATCGGGACGAGAACGCACCCGATGTAGCCGTCGTGACCCGTGACCAGAACCTTCATTCACTCATTCCTTCCAAAGAGAGAGATTGCTGCTCGACTACCACTTTTTCCAAGGCGGGTTCCCCGAGTCCCACAGGTCCTCGAGGATCTTCTTGTGCCGCAGCGTGTCCATGCACTGCCAGAAACCTTCGTGTCGGTACGCGATCAGCTCGCCGTCGGCGGCCAAGCGCTCCATCGGCGCCTTCTCCCACATCGTCGCGTCGTCGTCGACGTAATCGGCGACGCCGGGCTCGAGGACGAAGAACGCGCCGTTGATCCAGCCCTCGCCGAGCTGCGGCTTCTCCGTGAAGCGCACGACCCGATCCCCCTCCATCTCGATCAGACCGAAGCGCGCGGGCGGGCGCACGGTCGTGACGGTCGCGAGCTTGCCGTGTTTCTTGTGAAAGGCGAGGAGCGCGCGCAAGTCGATGTCGGCCACGCCGTCGCCCCAGGTCATCATGAACGTCTCGCCGCCCATGTACGGAACGAGCTTCTTGATGCGTCCGCCGGTGCCCGTGTCCTGGCCCGTGTCGATGAGCTGGACCGTCCAATCGTCGAGCGGTTCGGCATTCTCGGTCGATACCTCGCCGCTTCCGACACGCACCGTCAGATTGCTGTTCAGCGAGGCGTAGTCGACCATGTACTTCTTGATGTACTCGCCCTTGTATCCGAGGGCGATGGCGAAATCGCTGAAGCCCTGGGCCGCGTAGAGCTTCATGATGTGCCAGAGAATCGGCTTTCCTCCGACCTCGACCATCGGCTTGGGCTTGGTGATGGTCTCCTCGGAGAGCCTCGACCCCACGCCCCCGGCCAGAATTCCTACCTTCAACACGGACTCCTCGAAAACTGAAAAACCAAGGCAGCTGGTCGCACAAACCTCCGGCACTCGAAACTGCCGGCGAAAAACGGCCCGTTATCATAGCGCCTGGGTGCTCCATGCGCCCGACACGCTCGCTGCGGGCGCCGCGTGCGGCATGGGAGGTCGCCGAGCCCATAACCCCAAACCAGAACGAGCCTTACAGCCCGCCACGCACGCGGCCCCCGCGCCCTACGGTGCGTCTTCTCGAGAATCCCACCGAAACTCGATTCGAAGAAGTGGCTCATTCCGCTCCACAAGGCTAGGATTGCCAATCACTTCGACTCGCCGCAACTTCAGCGAACACGCGTACAGCAATGAAGAAGACGTATGAAACGCCCAAGATCGAGGACCTGGGGGATGTCCTCGGTATCACGGGCAAGCTCGCAGGACTCGGGGACAGTGGCGGCATCGGGCTCGAGGGGAACCCGCTTCCCAGCTAGTCCTTACCTGCTCACGCACAGCCAGATTGCGAGCCGAGCCGATCCACATCGGTTCGGCCGTTTTGATTGGCGAGTTCACAAAGGAGCCCTGCCACGCCCCGCAACGCGCAGATGTACCGCTACTGCGTGTCCGGGTTGAGCCTCTCTTCGGAGTTCCCGCTCCCCGAGCTCGGGGATGCGAGGGCCGAAGCGACCGGAGTGCTCATCCGGCGCGAGCCCGTCGACGTCGCGCCCCCTGACGGACACTCGGGTGGCAGCTGGGCGCGCATGGAGCCGGACGACGCGACCCTGCATTGGCGCGACTTCGGCACCATCCGGGTGCGCCGCGGCGAGCTCGTCGAGGTCGACGCACACGAGGACATCGACCCGGCCTGGGTACGAACGGTCGTGCTCGGACAGGTCATGACGCTCGTCCTCGCCCAGCGCGGACTCTTCCCCCTGCACGCGAGCTCGGTCGCGGTAGGAGGCTCGGCGATCGCGCTCGCCGCGGACTCGGGCGACGGCAAGTCGACGCTCGCGGCTGCGCTCGTCGCGCACGGACAGGCGTTTCTCTCCGACGACGTCAGCGCCCTGCGGCAAGACGGCCCCACACTGCACGTTCAGCCGAGTGTGCGGCGCCAGAAGCTCGACGACAGCTCGCTGCGTGCCCTCGGCCACGACCCCGAGAGCTTTCCGCACGTGCACTCCCGCGAGGCGAAGCGCGCGGTCCCCGTCCCCGCCGAGAACGTCGGCGGCGAGCTGCCCCTGCGCGCCGTCTACGTTCTCGAACACTCCGAACAAGCCGACGGTCCGAGCTTCGAGGTGCTGCCCCGGGCGACGGCCTTCACGCAGCTGATGCGCCACCTGCATCGCGTCGAGCTCCTGACCTCGATGCTCGGCCAGGAAGAGATCCTGCGTCGCTGCGCGGCTGTCGCCAGCGCGGTGCCGCTCGTCCGTTTCCGCCGCCCGCGCGGATTCGAGCACCTCGAGGACGACGTTCTGAGCGTACTGGAGCACGCCCGATGAACGCCTCGGCCGGCTGGCTCGCCCCCGAAGCCGAGCTGTGCCTCGCGGCGGTCACCGTCGACCGCGAAGCCGGACTCGAGCGCGTGCGGACCCTGGCGAACGGCCCGATCGGTCCGGAGCGGCTCTCGCTCGTCGCGCGCAAGAACCGCGTGACGTGCGCCCTGGGAGCCGCGCTCGAGGAAGCCGGCGCCGCCGACCGCCTGCCGGATCTGCACGCGGAGTCGCGCACGTTCGACCGGCGCGGCGCGCTGTTCACGGCCGAGCTCGGTGCCGTGCTGCGGCTCGCCGAGGAGATGAACGTCGAAGTGCTCCCCTACAAGGGTCCGGCGCTCGCGGTCCAGCTCTACCGGGACCCGCGCGAGCGGATGTTCAAGGACGTCGACCTCCTGCTCCACGGGCCCGACGTCGCCCCGTTCGCGCGTCGTCTCGCCGAGCGCGGTTACGCCTGCGACGAGCCGACGGACGACGCGGCGATGGCCCAGCTGCAGGCGCGCGACTGCGAAGTGCACCTGCGACACCCCGTGACGGGCCTGCTGATCGAGCTGCACTGGCACGTCCTGCCGGGACGGCACGGCGCGCACATCGACCTCGACGCGATCTGGGAGCGGGCTCGGCTCCCGATCGAGATCGCGAGCGTCCCCGCCCGCGGGTTCGAGCTCGAGGACCTCCTCGTGCTCGTCGCGCTCCACGGCGGGCTCAAACACCGCTGGATGCGACTGCAGGTCGTCGTCGACATGGCGCGCTTCGCCCTCGCTCCCGGCATCGACTGGGAAGTCGCGCTCGAGCGCGCGCGCGCGCTGCAGTGTGAGACCGCCGTGCTCGAGGGCGCGTTCCTCGCGTGGTGCGTGCTCGGCGCGCCGTTGCCGGAGCAGATCCTCGCGCGCGCGGCGGTGCCCTCGAGCTGGGACCGGGCCGCGTTCGTCGTCGGACCCTGGTTCGGGTCGCGGTTCGGGCTCCCGACGTACGGCGAGTGGCGTGCGACGCGCGCGGGCTGGATCGAGCGCGCACGTGGCCGCGGCGTCCCCGCACCGCCCCCGGCACGCTACGCCAGCTACTTGCGGATGGTCCTCGCCCCGACCCTCTCCGACCGGCCGACCTGGCTGCCGCACTCACTCGATCGGCTCGGGCACGTCGTGCGTCCGGTGCGCATCCTGCTGCGCCAGACCAACAAGGGCTGAGCCTTAGACGGGTGCTTCTCGGTTTAGGCGAGCGCGCGTTCGAGCTCCTCGACGATCCGCTCCGACGCCCGACCGTCGCCATAGGGGTTCACCGCCCGCGCCATCGCCTCGTAGGCACTCGCGTCGCGGATCAGCCGCCCGACCCACTCGACGATCGCGGTGCGCCGCGCCCCGACCAGGCGCACCGTCCCGGCCTCGACGCCCTCGGTGCGCTCGGTCGTCTCGCGCATCACGAGCACGGGCTTGCCGAGCACGGGGGCTTCCTCCTGAATGCCGCCCGAGTCCGTCAACACGAACCGGCAGTCGCGCATGAGGGCGACGAACTCGGGGTAGCCCTGGGGTGGAACGAGCACCACGCGTTCGCGCCCGCCCAGCGTCGTGTGCACGGGCCCCTGAACGTTGGGGTTGAGATGCACGGGATAGATGACGCGGTAGTCGGGGTGCTCGTCCGCGATGTCGGCGAGCGCGGCACAGATCTCCTCGAACCCGCCACCGAAGTTCTCGCGACGATGCCCGGTGACCAGCACGTATGGACGCGTCCACCACTTCGCACCGAGGTGTTCGGCGAGGCGCTCGCGGATGACAGCCTCGTCCCCCTCGCGCACCTGGCGCTCGCGCTCCATCAAGAGGGCGTCGATCACTGTGTTGCCGGTGAGCACGATCCGCTCCTCGGGCACGCGCTCCTCCAGCAGGTTCTTGCGGTTCGTCTCGGTCGGCGCGAAGTGCCAGTGCGCCAACGTCGTGATCAACTTGCGGTTCGCCTCCTCCGGAAACGGCGCCGACAGGTCGTGGCTGCGCAGACCCGCCTCGACGTGCCCGACCTGGATCCCGCGGTAGAACGAGGCGAGGGCGCCGATCAGGGCGGTCGTCGTATCCCCCTGCACGAGGCAGCAGTCGGGCTCGACGTCACCGAGCACGCGGTCGATCGAAGCCGTGAGCCGAGCCGTCAGCGCGCCGAGCGACTGGTCCGGCGCCATGACGTCGAGAGCGTGATCGGGCACGAGCCCGTGCAGGTCGAGGACCTGGGCGAGCATCTCGCGGTGCTGACCCGTCGAAACGAGCACGGGCTCGAGCCGACGGCTCTTGCGCAGAGCGTGCACGACCGGGGCCATCTTGATCGCTTCGGGACGCGTTCCCACGAACGCGACCACGCGCCGGAGCGAGGTCATCGTCAGCCCCTCAGGATTCCACAGGTGTCAATGAGGACGCGCTCCTCGAGCGCGCCGCGCGGGATGCGCGCAAAGGCCGGATGCGGCACGAGAAACAGCACGATGTCGGCCCCTTCGAGCGCCTCCTGCCAGGAGACGAGCGCGAACTCGTCGTGGTGCGCGAGGTTGGGTTCGACGACCCGCAGCTCCCCCACTTCCGCCCGCGCGAGCTCGCGCACGATCTCGAGCGCCGGGGACTGACGCAAGTCGTCGACGCCTGCCTTGTAGGTGAGCCCGAGGCACGCGATGCGCGGGTTCCGAAAGCGCTGCGCCCGGCGCTTGACGCGTTCGACGACCCAGCCGGGCTTGGCCAGGTTGACGCGCCGCGCGGCCTGCATCAGCGCCGTCGATTCCGGCGCGGCGTGAATCAAGAACCAAGGATCGACCGCGATGCAGTGCCCGCCGACGCCCGGCCCCGGCCGCAGGACCTCGACCCGCGGGTGCCGGTTGGCGAGCTCGATCAGCTCCCACACGTCGACGTCCAGCTCGTCCGCGACGAGCGCGATCTCGTTGGCGAACGCGATATTGACGTCCCGGTACGCGTTCTCGGCGAGCTTGACCGTCTCCGCCGTGCGCGCGGTCGTGCGCAGCACTTCGCCCGTCACGAACCCCGAATAGAATGCCGCGCAAGCCTCCGTCGCGGCCGCGCTGACGCCGCCGACGATGCGGTCGTTCGCGATCACCTCGTGCAGGATGCGGCCCGGCAGAACCCGTTCGGGCGCGTGGGCGACGTGTAGATCGCCGCTCGCGAGCCCAGTCTCCTCACTCAAGATCCCGGCGAGCCGCTCGGTCGTCCCCGGTGGGCTCGTCGACTCGAGGATCACGAGGTTGCCCGCGCGCACGAACGGCGCGATCGAACGCGTCGCGTCCAGCACGTGGTCGAGGATCGGCTCCTTGTCCTCCGAACACGGCGTCGGCACGCACAGCAAAAAAACGTCCGCCTCGGCCGGCGTGACGTGCGCGCGTAGCCTGCCGCTGCCCACCGCCGCGCGCACGAGCATGTCGAGGTCGGGCTCGACAATGTGCGCCCGGCCGGCGTTGATCGTCTCGACCGCCTCGGCGTTGACCTCGACGCCGTGCACCTGGTACCCGCGCGACGCGAGAACGGCAGCAGTCGGAAGCCCGGTGTACCCGAGACCGACGACGCAGACCTGGCGCTGCTCTACTTCGCTCACCGTTCGAGAATGCCCCTGCCCGCGGACCAAGGCAACTCCTAATACTGCGTCAGCGTGCCGTCGTGCATCGCCCGCCGCAGGGTCCAGCGGAACACGAGAGCTCCGACCGGCAACATGACGGCGATGAAGAGGCCGAGGTGCTGGAGCTGGTCCGTGACCTCGGACAGGCCCGCGCCGCCGAGCAGCGTGGCCCGCAGCCCCTGCAGCGCCGGCGTGATCGGGAGGAGCCGCGCCCCCCACTGCACCCACTCCGGCCACGAATCGACCGGGAACCAGACCCCCCCGAGAAAGACCGAGCTGAGCGAGAAGGCGCGTTCGACGAAGTCCGCGCGCTTGAATGCGATCGTCAGCCCGGCGGTGATCATCCCGACGCACCCGAACGCCACGACCATGAGCGACAGGATCACCGCCGCCGCGGCGACGCCGGAGGCCTGCAGCGGCAAGTCGAAGAACAGCCAGCCGAGCGCCAGGTACGTGGCGCTGGTGAGCGCCGCGGTCAGCAGCGAGTACGCGGGGAGCGAGGCGACGATGACCGCCAGCGGCGTTCGCGTCGAGAGCAGCGCCTCGAGCGTCCCCACCGTCTGGGCGCGCCGGATGCGCCGGTTCAATACCGCGAGCGCGGTGTTGAGGAACGTGACGGCGCAGATCCCCATCACGACGAAGTCGAAGTAGCGGCCACGGAAGTCGGCGCGCTCCTCGACGACGGCGCCGACGAAGTCGGACAAGAGGAACAGGAAGACGAGCTGCAGCGCGACGACGAGTCCGTTGATGGCGAACTGCAGGCGGTACGAGGTCTCCTCGAGGAAGTCCTTGCGGACGAACGCAAGGGCCACGGCGAAGGCGTGCTTCATCCGGCCCCTCCGGGCGCCGGATCGAGTAGCTCGTCGAGTCGGCGCCGCACGGGCGTCAGCTCGAGGAGCTCCAGATCGCGGGCGCGCACGCGGTCGACGAGCTGCGCGAGCTCGCGGTCGTCCTCGAGCGCGAGCTCGAGCATCCCGTCGAAACGCCGGACCTCGGCCATACCCCCCAGTCCGTCGATCAGGTCGGCGGGCGGAGCCGGGCGGGTCCGCAGGTGGTAGCGCGCAAGCCGCTGGAAGCCGGTCAGCTCCTCGCGCGCGGTGACGCGCCCCGCGGCGATGGCGACCACCTCGTCACACAGCTCGTCGACCTCGCTCAGGGTGTGCGTCGAGTAGATCACCAGCCGATCGTCGCGCTCGCGGGCCATCTGCCGCACCTGCTCGCGCAGGTTGCGCGCGGCGAGCGGATCGAGCGAGCGCGTCGCCTCGTCGAGCAAGAGAATCTGGGGATCCACGAGCAAGCCGCGGGCGACGGCGAGCCTCTGGCGCATCCCGGTCGAGAGCTGCCGAAAGGCGACGTCGGCGACGGAGGCGAGCCCGAAGCGTTCGAGACATCCGTCCACCCGCGCGTTGCGCGCCGGGCCGGCGAGGCGCTGCAGGGTCGCGAAGAAGCGCAGGTTCTCGCGAACGGTCAACCGCCAGTAGAAGCTGCGCTCGTCGGCCACCACGAGGTTCACGGCGTCGCGCACCGCCGCGCCGTGGGTCGGATCGACGCCGGCGACGCGAACGCGGCCTTCGCTGGGCAGCACGAGGCCGGCGAGGATCTTGAGCAGCGTCGTCTTGCCGGCGCCATTGCGCCCGACGAGGCCGACGATCCGTCCGGGTTCGAGCTCGAGGTCGATGCCGTCGAGCGCCGTGACCTCGGGTCTCTGCAGCGGGTGCCGCAACACGCGCAACAGGTCGATCGAGCGCGGGTAGCGCTTGACGAGTCCCTCGATCACGACTCCAGTAGCGAGTTCCTGCATTTGAGGCTCGCGCGAGAATGCATGGGCCCAGGCGCGAGGGCAAGCGCGCGCCCGGGAACGCGTCCAACGACGAGCGCCCCCCCGCACCGATCCGGGCGGGGGGGCGCCGAGGCCGGAAGCGAGAATCAGGTGAACGTGATCTCGAGCCCGTCCGTGAAGTTGTTCTCCATGTTCGTATCGCGGAACCAGCACTGGAAGTTCCAGGTGTCGCCCGGCTGCAGGGCGATCGTGCCCGGCGCCACGGCGATCGGAACCGCGGTCAGGTCGATCGTCAGCGAGAACTCGCCGCTCGAGCCGGAGTTCTGGACGTTGCCGTTGTACCGGCCGGTCGTGTTCCCGGTGCCGAGGCAGAAGTTTCCGTTGCTGCCACCCGGGTTCATGATGAAGCCCTGCGTCGAGCTCGCGAGGAAGTAGCCGAACTGGTTCTGCGGCAGGCTCGACGCGGTCAGCGTCAGGTTGTTGTCGGCGACCGCCGGGCTACCCGAGGCCGAGATCGTTCCGGAAGCGCCGCTCGAGTTCGGAACCGCGGGGCCGCAGTAGTTCGTGCCGATGCCCGGATCGAGGTCGCCGAGAATCCCGGCGGGCGGCGACTGACCACCGAGCGTCGTGCCGTTCGAGAAGAAGATCGTGTTGTTCGCACCCGGAGTCCAGCCAGGCTGCGTGTCGCTGCTGATCTCGGTGAGCGCGCTCGAGCCCGTCGGGTCGAGGTCGGTGTTGATCGGCTCGGCGAGCGTCATCGCGAGGTTGATGTTGCCCGAGGTTTGGGTCTCCATGCGGAGCTGCCAGCCGTAGGCGTTCCAGCCGTTGCCGCCGATCGCGCTCTGGTGGCAGACCTGACAGCCGCCGCCCGTGCCGTTGATGACGTTGTCGTCGGTCATCGAGCCCGGGTACATGGCCTGCCACGCCGTGAGGAAGAACGGGAACGAGGTCGCGGTCGAGGTGGTGGCCGCGACGGTGAGGACACCCACGGCGGAGATGCCGAAGAGCTGTCGAGCTGAAATGCGCTTCATGAGGGAACCGCCCGCGTCGCCGCGGGAGACCTGGGAGAGGAGAGAAGGGAGGGATAGACGGTGAGACGAGGGGTTCAGGCTGCTGCAGCCCAAGAAGAAACCGTACCCTCGCGGGAATCCCCCCCGCAACCCCATCTATGTGCAATGTCCGCTCCGTGCGCGGTCCGCTCTGCTGTTGCAGCAGGACCTAGCTTCTTGCTCTACCACGACTTCGGGCGATCCAGGCGCATTCCAAGCCCGGCTGGGTCGCCGAAAAAGCCAGGCGCGACGCAAAACGAACGCCTCGATTCGCGACATCGTCGTTGGGGCGGTACCAAGCCCGCGACGAGGCTTCAGCTCGCGAAACGCCACCACACGATGGCCCACACCGCGATGAACGCGTCCTTCAGCCCGATCTTCTTGCCGTCGTCGTAGTCGCGGCCCGCGTAGCTGATCGGGACCTCGTACACGCGCACGCGCATCTTCGCGATCTTCGCCGTCATCTCCGGCTCGACCGCGAACGTGCGTGATTGGATGTCGAGCTTCTTGGCGACGTCGGCCTTGAAGACCTTGTAGCAGGTCTCCATGTCCGTCAGGTTCAGGTTGGTGAACATGTTGCTGAGCAGAGTCAGCATCCGGTTGCCGATCGAGTGCCAGAACAGGTGCACGCGCACGTACGAACCACCGCGAAAGCGGCTGCCGTACACGACGTCGGCGTTTCCGTCCTGGATCGGACGCAGCAGCGTCCCGTAGTCCTCGGGGTCGTACTCCAGGTCCGCGTCCTGGATCACGACCACGTCGCCCTGGACGTCCTTGAAGCCCGTGGACAAGGCGGCGCCCTTGCCGCCGTTGCGTTCGTGGTAAAGGCAGCGCACCGCCTCGTGCTTCGCCTCGAGCTCGGCCATGATCTCGCGCGACCGGTCCTGCGAACCGTCGTCGACGAGGATCACCTCCTTCTCGTACGGCGTCGCCAAGACGCGCGACACGATCTCCTCGAGGGTGCGCTCTTCGTTGTAGATGGGGATGACGACCGAGAGCCTCATGGTCAGCGCGGGGGGTCCTTCTCCATCGTGGTCAGTCCTTCGAACAGGGCGTCGATGCCCAGAAAATTCGCCGTACCCTCGTGCAGCTCCCGATAGCCTTCTTCGTCCTCGATGCACCACATCGGGCGCAGGAACAGGCGGAAAATGTCCTCGTCGGACCGCTTGCGGCGGCTCTGTACGGCCTGGCGCCGCTGCATCCAATGATCCCAGCGGCCGAGCAAGTCGTTGATCGCGATCAGGTCGGCGACCGCGACCCGGTTGACGGATTCGGACGAGCCGCCTCCGGTCAGCCGCTCGCGCACCTTGGCGACCAGCCCGGGCTCGCGCAGGTTCGCCAGGTGCTCGATCCGGTAGGCGCCGAGGTCGCCGATGCCGGACGATAGGAACGCGCGGCGGGTCGCGAGAGCGAGCATCGCCGGCAGCACCTGCCGTAGCCGCTCGTCGTCGTAGTTCTTGAAGCACGCGAGCAGCGGGTTGCGTACCTGCAGGAGCCGCAATCGCTCGACGGGTACGCGCGCGCTCGTGCTCGAGTGATGGTGGTAGCAGACCGCGCCAGGAACGTAGTGGACCTCGTGCCCGAGCACCCACGCGCGCCAGCCCAGATCGACGTCTTCGTAGTAAGCAAAGAACTCCTCGTCGAACCCGCCGATGTCGTCGAAGACCTCGGCGTCGATCGCCATCGCGCCACCGCACGCGAACAGCGTCGCGCGCGGCACTTCGAACTCCGCGCCCGGGGCGTCCATGTAGCCGCGCTGGATGCCGAGACCGTGGAAGTTCATCCCGCCGCCGGCGGAGTTCATGACCTTGCCGTCCCACGAGTACATGCGCGCCGTAGTCAGCGCGCAGGTTCCGCGCACGATGGGCGCGACGAGTTCGCGCAGGAACGCGGGCTCGACGCGGATGTCGTTGTTCAGGAACACGAGCAGGTCGGCGTCGCGCGCCTCGCGCGCGCCCTGGTTGCAGCCAGCACTGAAGCCGACGTTGCGCTCGTTCTCGATCAGGCGCACCCAGCCGTGCTTCTCGCGGACCTCCTTCTGGCTGCCGTCCGTCGACGCGTTGTCGACGAGGATCACCTCGACGCGATCCTTGGGGTAGTCGAGAGCCGCCAAGCTCTCGAAGCATCCGGCGAGGTGGTGGCGGCCGTTCCAGTTGAGGATGACGATCGAGCAGCGCGGGAGCTCGGACTCCTCCAGCGGCCGCACCGGCGCGACGGTCAGGTCCGGGAGCTCGCGCTTCGATCCACCGTTGGACGAGCTCATGCGAACACCTCCGCGAGCTCGCTCACCGCGACGCGCTTGACCCGCAGGCACGCCTCGGGCCCACCCGCCTCGATCGCCGACTCGACCCGCAGCCGCCGCGCCCCGGCCTCGAGCTCGGCCTGAATCGTGAACGTCCGCACCTCGTCCCGGCCTTCGCTGCGCCACAGCGGCAGGCGTCCGACCTCTTCGCCGTCGACGAGCACGCGCCCCCCCATCTCCGTCGTCGGCTCGTCCGCAAGCCCGAAGACGTCGACTGCGATCTCGACCGAGCCGCCAGGAATGCCGAGCAGGTCGTACTCGACCGCGCCGCCGCCCGGCCGGATCAGGAGCATGTCCGCACCCTGCGCGTCGACCGGCCCCTCCCGGCGCGTGTCCTCGTTGCCCGCTCGCTCCAGCAGCACGCGCGGCTTGACCTCGCGCACGATCGCCGCGAGCGCGCGGTAGCGGAACTCCATCTCCTCGCCGTTCTCCGCCAGCGTCTTGACCGGCGGGAAGTTGCGCGAGAGGCACTCCAGCAGGTCCTCTTCACGGATGAAGCGCAGCATCTTGGCGGCCAGGTCCGCATCGTCCCCGGTCTTGAAGTGCAGCCCGTCAACACCGTCGCGCACGAACTCGGCCATCCCGCCGATGTCGCTCGCCAGGACCGGAGTGTTGGTCAGGAACGCCTCGTGGATCGTGATCGGCGAGTTCTCGAACCAGATGGACGGCACGACGAGCACGTCGATCTCGGCGTAGACGTCCGAGAGACGCGCGTTGTCGAAGCGCCCCCTGAACTCGACGTTGTCGGTCGCGAGCTCCGCGAGCTCCGCATGGTGCGGATCGTTCTCGGGGTCCCAGGTGCCGTAGACATTGAGCACGCAGCGCTCGCCCGTCAGCCGCGCCATCGCGCGCACCATCACCTCGCCACCCTTGTACCAGACGAGCGACCCCACGAATCCGAAGCGAATGCTTCCGGCGCGGTCGGGGCGCTTCTCGAGCGCCTCGACGTGGTCGGTGCGCATCCCGTTGTCGGAGAACAGGAACCGCTGCGGGTCGAAGGCACCGCTCGCGAGGTAGCGGTCGCGCAGGAAGCGGCTCGGGCTGATCTGCAGGTCGCACGCGGCGTACGCGGCGGGCACGAGCCGCTCGCGCTCGCGCACGAAGCGATAGTCCAGCACGCGGTTCTTCAACCAGCCCCAGGCGTTCGAGCGTTCGACGTGCAACGCGAAGGCCTCGACGAGCTCGCCACAGTTCGTGTCGTGCGCGTGCGCGCGTTCGATGTGGGCGAGCTGCTTCTCCTTGACGCACAGGAAGCATCCGCTGCCGCGGTTGCCCTCGCAGCGCTCGCCGCCCGGACGGATCAGCTGCACGCGCGCGCACAGCGCCCAGTAGTCGTGGCACGTGATCACCGTCGCCAGCCCGAAGGACTTCGCGATGTCGACGAGGCCGACCGAGGTGTGGATCAGGTGCTGGAAGTGAACGAGGTCGGGGCGCTCGTCGTGCAACACGCGCCGGAAGGCCTCTTCGACCTGCGGCTGCACGTACGTCTCGCTCAGGTTGCGGTACGCGAGCCGGTTCACCAAGCGCAACACGCGCAGCCCCTGGAACTCGCTCGCCTCGATCGAGAAGTCCTCGGCGTCGTCCGACGGCGCTGGTGTGCGCGTCAGCACGGTGCACTGGTGTCCGCGACGTTGCATCTCGGAGGCGATGTTGTACGTGTAGATCTCGGTTCCGGCCCACGTGTCGGGCGGGAAGCCGTGCACCACGTATAGGACGCGCAGGTGCTCGGACTCGAGCGCGCGCGTCTCGGGGTGGCAGCGTTCGGCGTCCGCTCCGCCGTCGTGCAAACCGAGGAACGCCGCGCCGCGCAGCTCGGCCGCCCGCTGCGCGAGCTGCTCGTTCGTCCGCTCGCCGTAGCCGAGTGCCGCGATCGCCGCGCGGTCGTCCGACTCGAAGCGACGTCCGAGCGCCCGCGCGTCCTGCGGACTCGCGACACACGTCCGCCCGAGCCACTCGCGGTTGAAGCGTCCGTCGATCCACGCCCGCGCGTACGTCTCGGCGGCGTCGTAGTCGTGGCTGTGCTCGACCGTCGCCTCGTCGTCGTGGACGACAGTGTGGCCGGCCTCGAGCATCGCCCGCGCCATGAGGACATCCTCGCCGAAGCTCGTGCGCGGGAACGGGTGGCGCTCCCACAGCTCGCGGCGCACCGCCGAGGCGACATCGTTGAAGTTGTAGAGCAGCCTGCGCTCGTCCGGGGACAGCTCCGCGTACACCTCGGGCTCGGGCAGCCGCGTCTCGCGACGCCTGTCCGCGTAACCTGGATCGCCTGCGCTGAAGATCCGCGTCAGCGGATCGGCATCGGGGCGAGCGACGTTGCGGCACGTCGCAGCGGCGACGCGTGGATCGTGGAAGTTGTTGACCAGCGTCACCAGCCAGCGCGGCGAGCTCGGAATCGCATCCTGGGTCAGGAAGACCAGGAGGTCGCCGCGCGAGCGGGCCGCCAACAGGTTGCGGGTGTCCCCGTGATCGAACTCGACCTTGTGGATCCGCTCGAGGCGCATCGGCACGGGGAAGCTCTCGCGCCGCTCGTGCAGGAGCTCCCACGTCCCGTCGCTCGACCCGGAATCGATGGCGTGGAAGTCCCACTCCAGCGCGATTTCCTGGGCCGCGAGAGCATCGAGGACGCGATCCAGGAACTCCATGCCCTGGTAGGTGGGCATGAGGACGGAGACCGATCGGGGGGGACGCATACGTGTGCCTGGAGGCGAGCGGCCGGACAGTAGACCCCGGATTGCCCGCAGGTCCAACCGGGGCCGGCCGGAAACCCGACATCGACCCACCGCGACCTCGGTCAGGAGCCGCTCACGGAATAGCGCTCGATCTTGCCGACGGCGGATTCCAGGGGCCGGCTCACGTAAAACGCCGCGTCGCGGGCTCCGAGCCAGCGTCCTTGCCGCCCCGCCTCCAGCCGCGGCTGCCGAAGTACTGCCCGAGGACCTGACCGCCCCGCAGGCTGGGCGAGCGCCACAGGTGCAGGAGGCTCGCGTCGTGTCTCCTGATGAAACGGTAGTCCTCGCGGACCTCGTAGAGCAGGCCGCGCACGACCGAGCCGAGGCTCGGCCGCACCCGGTGGTCGTGGGTGCGGCGGTGGAACGCGGCGTCGACCCGGTAGCGCTCGAAGGCCTCGGCCGGGCCGTACTCGTGGGCGTGGTGGACGACCGCCTCCGCGACGAAAGCCACCTTCCACCCGGCCGTCAGCGCGCGGGCGGCCCAGGCGGAGTCCTCCCCGAAGGGCAAGTCAGGGAACGGGATCTCGCGCAGGATGTCGGCCCGGATGCAGCTCGCCACGTTGTTGAACCGCAGGTGCCGCAGGCGTTCGCTCGCGTCCATCTCGGCGAACGCGGCCGGCGAGTCGATCGCGCGCACCACCGAGCGCTCGTCCGCCTCGGGCGCCGCGAGGACCGTGCGAGCCGTCAGCGGGTCGTCGCTCGGGTTCGGCAGGACGCGGGCCGTCGCCCCGGCGACCCGCTCGTCGGCGAAGGGTGCGAGCAGCGCGGTCACGAACCCGGGCCCCGCGGGCGTCGCGTCCTGGGACAAGAACAGGCAGAACTCGCCCTCGGCCTCGCGCGCGAGTCGGTTGCGTGTCTCGCCGTGGCGGAACGCGGAGCGCTCGATGCGGGTCACCGGGATGCCCGCGCCACGCAGGATCTGGCGCGTCGCGTCCGTCGAGTCCGAGTCGATCACCCGCACCTCGAGCCCGCCCTCGAGCTCCTGCTCCGCGAGGGCGGGCAGGAGTCGCTCGAGGTCGCGCTCGGCGTTCAGGGTCGGGATCAGGATCGAGACGCGGGGCCGGCTCATCGCCGAGCCATCCTACTGGCCCGGAAGCGTGTAGGAGAGCCCGCCGTCCGGCCCGAGCGGCCAACCGAGCACCATCCACCCCACGAGCATGATCGTCCACACGATCGCGAACGCGATCGAGTACGGCAGCATCGTCGAGATCAGCGTCCCCATGCCCGCTCTAGGCACGAACTTCTGCATGAAGACGAGGATGATGATGAGGTAGGGGTTGAGCGGCGTGATCGAGTTGCTGACCGAGTCGCCGATCCGATAGGCCGCCTGCGTCAGCTCCGGGCTGATGCCGACGAGCATGAACATCGGGATGAAGATCGGCGCGAACATCGCGTACTTCGCCGACATCGACCCGATGAACAGGTTGAAGACGAACGTCACGCCGATGAACGCGACGACGAGCGATGCGGTCGGCAGCTGCGCCTTGCCGAGCATTTGGCCACCCGCGAGCGCGAGCATCTTATCGAGCCCCGAGTACTTGAAGTGCTCGATGAACTGCGCGGCGAAGAAGGCGAGCACGATGATCGGGGCCATGGCCGCGATCGAGTCGATCAGGTGCTTGGCGACGACCTTGTCCCCGTGAATCTGCCCCAGCCGGGCGCCGTAGGCGATCGCCGGAAGGATGAACAGGAAGAACAGCATCGGCACGATCGCGTGCGCCCAGCGGTCGAAGACGGGTCCCGCGCCGTGCAGGAACCAGCCGGGCTTGAAGATCGAGGCCAGGAACACGCCAAGGACGAGGAAGAAGACGCCAAGTGCGGCCGTGAGCCCCTTGACCTCGTCGGGACGCAGGCGCTGCTCGACCATCGCGTCCTCGCTCGGCGGCACGGGTCCACCGTCCTCCGGAGACTTGGTGGCGAGGCGCTTCTCCACGAAGGCCGCCGTCACGAACCAGCCGGTCGCCGTGATCAGGAACGTCGAGGCGATCATGAACCACCAATTGCAGGCGGGGTTGACCGCGTAGTCCGGGTCGATCACCTGCGCCCCCGTGGTTGCGAAGCCCGCGAGCATCGGATCGAGACCCGTGACGAACAGGTTTGCGTTGAAGCCGGCCGCGACCCCGGCGAACACGGCCGCAAGTCCCGCCAGCGGCGAGCGGCCGACCGCCTTGTAGAGCGCGGCCGCGAGCGGCGGGAGCACGACGTACCCCGCGTCGATCCCCATCGAGGACATCACTCCGAGGAAGATCATCGCTGGCGTGAGGAGCCGTCCCGGGACGACCATCATGAACGCCTTCAACAGCGCCGCGATCAACCCGACGCGCTCCGCGATCCCGATCCCGAGCATGCCCACGAGCACCACGCCCAGCGGCGCGAAGCCCATGAAGTTGTTCACCATGCTGTTCAGCGCCCAGAACAGCCCGTCGGCCTCGAGCAGGCTCTTGGGAAAAAACGTGTCCCCCGTCGGCTGCCACTCGAGCATCGGCCGACCGTCTTCGTCGAGCACGGGAACCTGAGTTTCCTCCCCCGTCGCCGCATCGACGCGCGTCTCCGTCACCGGCGTCGGCAGCTGCGCGTCGACCCTCCAGTCGAGCTTCACCGCGAGGTGGCTGAGCACCATCACGAGCAGTGTCCCGATCAGGAAGAGGGTCGCGGGGTCGGGCAGACGGTTCCCGAGCGCTTCGATGGCGTTGAGGAATCCGCCCTGGCGGGACGTCTCGGGCAGGGGGGCGGGGTCGGTCATTGGCGGCTCTCGGGTGTCTCGAATCCGGAGGAGGCGGAACAACAGGGCACATTCGGCGCGATTGGTATACGAAGTTCCATTTCGTGTTCAGAGCGCGGGGCCCCTCTTTCGAAAGGAAGAGCACGATGCATTCCAGTTACCACTCCCCGGGCCTCGCCCGCTGCCGCTTCTGCGAACACCCCGTCCCCGCGCCGGTCGGCCTCTTCGAACGCAGCCTGTTCCGCTTCTCCACTTGCCCCGGATGCAACGGTCGCAACCCGCATCCGCAGGAGCTGATCGAGTGGCAGCACACCGCGCGCACCGCCCGCCGCGGCAGCGCGTTCCTGATCGCCGCGGTCGCCGCGATCCGGTACGTGCCGATCCGAGAGCTGATCGACAAGCTGTAAGAGCTGATCGACAAGCTGTAGCGACCACGGCGTCAGCCGTGGTGCCATGAACAGCGCCACTAGAAGGTCCAAGCCTGGTGGACCAGCACCGCGAGCACGGCGCACGGCGTGACGTAGCGCAGGAGCATCGTCCAACCGCTCGCGAGCCGTTTCCCCACCGCGCCGAGGTGCACGAACGCGATCTCGCGGTCCTCGCGCACGACGAGCCATCCGACCGCGAGCGAGAGCACGAGTCCCCCCAGCGGCAAGAGCAGCCGCGTCGTCAGGTCGTCGAGCAGATCGAACGCCTGCTCCCACTCAGCGCACGCCAGTCCGAGCGCCAGCGCCGCCGCCCCCGCGACCGCCGTCGCCGCGTGTCGCTCCAGTCCGTGCTCGTCGACCAGGTGCGACACGACGACCTCGAGCAGCGCAATCGCGGACGATAGCGCCGCGACTCCCACGAGCGCGAAGAAGAGCGGGCGACGCCGGTGCCGCCCGGGAGCGTCCGCAGGACCCCCGGAAGCGTCTGAAACAGGAGCCCCGTCCCCGCCCCCGGCGCTAGCCCCGCATCGAAGACCGCCGCGGAGTCGATTGGCGGATTACTTCGAGAGTTCGGTGTTGACGTCGAAGATGGGGTCGGAGCGCAGGGGCCGCTCTACTGGAATGTGACGCTCAACCCATCGGTAAAATTGCTCGTCCCACTCGGATTCCGGTCCCGGTGCCACGCCTGGAAATTCCATGTCTCCCCCGCCAGGATCGCCGCCTGCGTGCCGGGCATGTCCATCGTGTTGACGTCGAGGTCGAAAGCCCCCGCCGAGGCGGTGTTGCGCACCTCGCCGGTGCGGTTGAACAGCGCGACCTGCCCGACGACGCAGCGGATGCCCTGGGACTGGGGCGGGGCGACGATGCCCTGGGTCTGGCTCGCCAGGAAGATCCCGAACTCGTCCTGCGGCAGGTTCGCCGCGGCGAGGTTCAGCGGCAGGCCGCCCGCGATCGCGAAGCCGGTGCCCGAGATCGTCCCGGCGAAGCCCGTCGAGTTCGGCACGGCCGGGCCGCAGTAGTTTGTCCCGACCGGTACCGGCGCGCCGCTGTCGTTGATCAGGAAGTTGGTCGTCCCCGCCAGGAACTCGTTGGCGAAGCTGCCCACCGTCGGAAAACCGAAGGAGCCGAACAGCTGCTCGGAGCTCACGAACGTCACGTCGGGATGGCGCGTCGGCTGGATGCCGGACTGCTCCAGGTCGGGGAAGTGGTCGAACGCGGCCGAGCGCCAGAACGCGCCGATCACGTAGTCGGCGGCGCCCGTGAGCGTCAGCGGCTGGATGGCGACGTAACGGAAGTCTCCGTTGAGCGTGGTACCCGCCGTGCCCTGGGGCACCGCGGCCATGGCGAGCATCGTGCCGGTCGCATTCCACATCGCGACCTCGTGCAGGTCCCCCATACCAGGGTCTGGCGAGGGTGCGCCGCGGTCGAAGACGCCGAGCGCCGTGACGTCGCGATCGGCCGCCAACGTGAACTGCCAACCGACGGTGCGGTCGCAGCAGAAGCTCGACAACCAGACGGTCCCGGGCGCGCTCGCATCGAACGTCTGCGCGGGGACGAGTTGTGCTTGCGCAAGAGCCGCGGTCGCGAGCGCGGCGAACGGAGCGAAGCCGATCCCTCGGTATCGTTTCTGCATCGGACGGTGTTCCTGTCGTGAAGGTGACGCGGGGATCCACTCTCGGGTGAACTCAGGTCCGATGCGAATAGCCCACCTCCCTCGCGCGGTCACGTTCACGTTCTTGTAGGTACGGTACCGCGACAATTCGTTGCGGTACCGTACCTACAAGAACGTCACGGCGAGACCATCGGAGAAGTTGAACTCCGCCCCGCCCGCCGACACGTCGCGGTAGACGGCTTGGAAGTCCCAAGTGCTGCCGGGCAGGATCGTCGCCGCTGGGACCGGCGGGTCGTCGAGATCGATCGGCACCGTGAGCAGGCCGCCCGTCGCAAGCGCGACGTCCGAGCGGTACACGGGGTTGCTCAGGCACAGGTTCCCATTGCCCACCGGCGTGCCGTTCGTCGTGAACAGGCCGTAGAAGATGAGCCCGAAGTTGTCGGGCACCGGTCCCGCGTGGATCTGGAAGTCGTTCTCGGCGATCGCGCAGCTCCCCGTCATCGAGGCGATGGCAGCCACGCCCGTCGAGTTGGCGATCGGAGTGCAGAAGTTGAGGGCCGGACAGGTGTTCTCCATCAATACGACCTCGTCCGCGATCTCATCGAGTAGCACCAGGTCGAGGTCCATATCGTTGTCGAAGTCGAGCATCACCGCGTCCGCCGCGTTGTCGTTCGCCGACCAGAACTGCTGGAACACGAAGTTGCCCGCACCGTCGTTCTCGTACAGCGTCCAGCGCGAGCCGGAGAAGCTGGAGAGGACCCAGTCCAGATCGCCGTCGCCATCGAGGTCGCCGAGGTCCGTTGCGACGACGAAGCTGGGGGCCGGCATCATCTGATGCAGGCTCAGGTTCCCGCTGCCGTCGCCGAGCAGGATCGCGCCCGAGTTCGACGTACCGTTGCCCGTCGACACGTCGAGGTGGCCGTCGCCGTTGACGTCGCCCAGGACGATCATCCACACGCCGTCGGTCCCGTTGACCAGATCGCTCTGAGTGAACGTCCCGTCCCCGTTGCCAAGCCAAACGATGACGCGCTCGGAGGTCCGGGCACCGACCACGAGGTCCATGATCCCGTCCTCGTTCATGTCACCGGCGGCGAGGCCCCACTCGCCCGAGCCACCGCCCTGCATGGTCACCTGCGGCGACAGGTTGCCCGTGCCGTCGTTGAACAGGAGCGACATGTCGCTCGAGTTGGCGTTCGCCGTGACGACGTCCGTGTCGCCGTCGCCGTCCATGTCCAGGAGCGCCAGGCCGCGGGGCAAGTCGCCGACCGCCTCGTCGATGCGCGTCTGGAACGTGCCGTCGCCGTTGCCGAGCAGGACCGAGACCGTGTCACCGACCTTGTTCGCCGTCACGATGTCGAGCACGCCGTCACCGTTCATGTCGGCCGACTCGTTCGGGCTCGGCGTCGAACCCGTACCCGTCGTCGGCTGCAGGAAGTCGTCGTACGCACCCGTACCGTCCGTCTGGTTCATCAAGACGCGCACGTCGGAGCTGTCCTGATTGACGATCGCCAGGTCGAGCCAACCGTCGCCGTTCAGGTCAGTGGCCTGGCCGCCGTAGACGCGCGTGCCTTGGCTCGGCGTCGTGCGCACGTTCATCGTTCCGATGTGCGTGAACTGGAGCGTGTTCGGTCGCGTGCGGACGCGGAACTCCGCGGTGAAGCCTTCGGTGCGCAAGAACGTGCCGTCCATCGCCATCAGGTTCTCGGACAGCGTCAGTCCGACGACCTCACCCGCCGCAAATGCAGAGGCGGGCGTGAAGCGCGCGCGCGTGCCGGCGGCTTCCGTCGTCCACGCTCCCGCGGCGGTGCCTGTGTTCTTGCCGAACACCACGGCGTCCGCGGCGATCGCCGCCTGGGTGACGGCGCGGTCGAAGTCGACGACGATCTCGGCATTCGCAGCCACGTTGCCAGCGTTCATCGCCGGCTGCGTGGTCGTCACGGTCAGTTGAGCGGAGGCGGTCGCGGTGCACACGATGGCTAGCGCCGCGCTGAGCGCGTTGTTCCAAGTCATGGGAGAAGCAGTCCTGGGGGAAGGAGGGAGAAGCGCCCCCAAGATACCACGCCGCGCGTCATAGAAACGTCAGCTCGAGACCGTCCGAGAAGTTGAACTCCGCGCCACCGGCGGGTACGTCGCGGAACACGCATTGGAAGTACCACGTGCTCCCGCTCTGGATCGTTGCAGCAGGCACGGACGGGTTCGCGAGGTCCAGGATCCCGTTGCCGACCGGGACGCCCGCTCCTGGAGTTTGCGAGTAGAGGAACAGGTCAGGTCATTCGCGTCGATCGCGCAGCTTCCCTCGAAGCTCGCCACGGCCGGCGCGCCGGTCGAGTTCGGATTCGTGAAGCAGTAGTTGGCGCTCGGGCACACGCTCTCTATCACGACCTCCGCGCCCGGACCGACGTTCAGAGCGTTGAGACTGGGCGCGTGGGACGTGACGCTGAGCTGTGCGGCGGTCAGCGGGCAGAGCGTGACGAGCGAGCCCAGGAGCGGGAAGAGCCTGGATGTCATGGGAGAGCCTCAGGAGTGCTCGGCGCAGCGGCGCCGGTGCTGGGGATGGAGCCTGATGGAGTCGTGCCGCGCTCACCGTAATCGTCGCGCGAAACCACGGCAATCGGGACTGGCACTCCAAGGCTCCCAGCCCGTCCGACGGAATCCGCGCGACTTTGGAACAATGACCATGCCCGGTGCGTCACCTCGAGTCATCCGGCTCGAGGCCCTCTGAAGGAGGTCGGCATGCTCAGTCGAATCGCTCACACTCTTCTCGCGACGCTCGCGACCGCCTCCGTCTCCGCTGCGCTGCCGCAGGTGGGTTGCTACGACCAGTTGACCGCGTTCCGCGACGCGTGCGTTGGCGCATTGACGGTCGAGACGTTCCAGGGCTTCACGACCGACACGCCGTTCGACACACCGGGCGGCCTCGTCGTCGGCGTCGGCGAGCTCGAGGCCATCCAGCCCACTGAAGCCCGCAACTTCATCGACGTCGCGCCCTTCGCTTTCCCCGAGAACAACGCGACGACGCACGCCGCGGGCTTCGTGACTGCGGCGGGAACCGAGATCGAGGTCCGGCTCGCACCTGCCAACGCACAGGGCTTCGGATGCACGCTCAGCGGGGCGGTGGACGAAGAGATCGTCGAGCTCGCCGTGTTCGACGGCGCGAACCGACTGGTCGCTGTGTGCGCCGTCGCCGGGAACGGTGTCGACCAGTTCGTCGGCTACGTGGCGGCGACGGGCACGCTCGCGAAGGCTCGCTTGCGCTCCGCTGCTCTCGTCCCCGGCGGCGGCGAAGGGTTCGGGCTCGACGCGCTCGTGACGTGCACGCCGAGCGCGGGTCCGATCGGCGAGACGCCGCATCTGTGCAACCCCGCGCCGCCCAACTCGAGCGGCGCGTCCGCGCACCTGTCAGCGTTCGGAAGCTCGCTCGCCGCCGACCGGAACGTCACGATCACGGCGCACGACCTCCCGCCGGGGCAATTCGGCTACCTGATCGTGTCGCGCGGGCTGGGCTTCATCCCGTTCCCCGGTCACGCTCCCAACCTGTGCCTCTTGCCAGACGTCGGGCGCTACAACCAGAACCTCGGGCAGGGACCGACCTTCAGCACCGACGTCGGGTCGATCCCGGTCCCGATCGGCCCTCTGCCGTACGAGTTCGTGCGCGGCAGCGACACGCTGTACTGGCAGTGCTGGCACCGCGATGTCGGCGGCACCTCGGAGTTCTCCAACGTCCGGGCGATCACGTTCGGAGGCGACCCCGGCTGTCCGACGACCCCGACGACCCTCGAGGCGCGAGCGCTCGGCACCGATGCCAGCTACGTCACGGTGACGCCGGACGAGAGTCTTGCGATCGTCCAGGCGAGCGGGGCCGATGCCGTGACGGTGTACGACCTGCTCGACGGCTCCCACCTGGCGACGTTCCCGGGCACGTCGACGCCAACCGCCGTGCGCGGGATCGCGACGACGAACGGGCGCGCGATCGTCGTCGGCTCGGCGGGGCCCGACGCCGTCCGCATCTTCGACCTCAACGCCCGTCCGCCGCGGCTCATCGCCAGCCACGCTCTCTTCACCGACGCCCACGACGTCGACACGGTCTTCGTCAGCACCCTGGGCGTGAAGGCGATCGTGCGCGCCGGCGCGGGACGGGACGCGGTGACGTTCTACGACATGGCGAGCGGAGCGCGCATCGCGAGCTTCCCGGCCGCGAGCACGCCGCAGGGCGTCCGCTCCGTCGGGATCGGCCACGGCCACGCGGTCGCGGTCGGCGCCGGGGGCGACGCGGTCATGACGTTCGAGCTGACCGCGAGCTCGGCCGCGCTCACGGGCGTCCACGCGCTCTCCTCCCCAGCCCACGACGTCGCCACCGTCGGCGCGTCGGCGGTCGTGCGCGCGGCCGGCAGCGGGGCCGACGCGATCACCGTGTACCAGATGCACAGCGGCGATCGCACGGGGACGTTTCCCGCGGCGAGCGGAGCCTCGGGGCGCCGCTCGATCGCGACCTTCTTCACGGCGCGCGCCATCGTCGGCGGCGCCGCAGGGCCGGACGCCGTGCAGGTGCTGGATCCGAACTGGCCGACACCGCGTGTCGTCGCGACACATCCTCTGTCGTCCGACGCGTACGATGTCGCGACCTCCCCGGAGACAGGGACCGCGGTCGTTCGAGCCGCCAGCGGCACGGAGGCCGTCACGTTCTACGAGCTGGTTCTGGGGACGCGCACCGGCGCGTTCTTCAGCGCGACCGACGGCAGCGGAAGCCACGCGGCGGCCGTGACCGAGGACTTCGCCGTCGCGACCGGCGCAGCGGGGATCGATGCGCTCCAGATCTTCGACCTGCGCGGCGAGGCACCCGTGCGCGCCTCGATCGTGCCGCTCGACTCGGACGCGCTCGACGTCGACCTGAACGATCACCCGGTCTGCGCCCAGGTCGGCGTGCGCCGGGCGAACGGCACCGCGTTCTTCGCGGCGAGCGGCGGCGCGCCGCACGGCACGATCCAGGGCGCCGCGGCGACCGGCGCCGGACGGAGTCTCTCGTTGGCACGCTCGCGAGCGATCACGACCGGCGCCGCGGGTCCACTCACAGTGCAGCTGCTCGACCTGACGCAGTAGGAACGCGTCGGGTACGCTGGGGGTTCGTCCCCCAGCTCGAGCCCCTCGATGACGATCTCACCCGCCGCCTGCCTCCTCGCACTCGTTCTCCTCGTCCCCGCCGCCGCCGCCCGCAACGCCCCGCAGGGCCTCCCTCCCGACTACACCGACGAGCTCCTGCTCGGCGGCTGGGACGATCCGATCGGGGTCACGTTCGACCCCACGGGGCGGCTCTACGTGTGGGAGCGGGACGGCCGCGTGCACCTCGTCGACGACGGGGTGCGGCTTCCGAACCCGTTGATCAACCTGCGCGACGAGGTCGGCGGCTGGGGCGACTTCGGCATGCTCGGCTTCGCGCTCGACCCCGACTTCCACGCAAACGGCCACTTCTACCTCTTCCACGTCGTCGACCGGCACCACCTCTTGAACTTCGGCACGCCGGCCTACGATCCCACGGCCGATCAGTACGACGAAGCGACGATCGGGCGCATCACGCGCTACACCGCCGACCCGGCGACCGATTACACGACGACGATCCCCGGCAGCCGGCTCGTGCTGCTCGGAGAGTCGATCGACACGGGCGTGCCGATCCTGCACAACTCCCACGGCACGGGCTCGCTCGTGTTCGGGGACGACGGGACGCTCCTCGCGTCGGTCGGCGACGGCGCGACGTACGTCGGCGTCGACGCCGGCAGCAACCCGATCACCGAGTGGGAGCAAGCGCTCGCCGATGGCATCATTCGCCCCGAGGAGAACGTCGGCGCTTTCCGCGCGCAGATGATCGGCAGCCTCAACGGCAAGGTGCTGCGCCTCGACCCGGCCACTGGCGACGGCGTATCAAGCAACCCCTTCTACGACGCGGCCGCCCCGCGTTCGCCGCGCTCGCGCGTGTGGACCGTCGGGCTGCGCAACCCGTACCGGATGACGCTGAGGCGTGGGACGGGCCACGCCGATCCGAACGTGGGTGACCCGGGCACGCTCTACGTCGTCGACGTCGGCTGGTACCGCTACGAGGACCTGCAGGTCGTGACCGACGGCGGGATGAACTGCGGATGGCCGGTGTTCGAAGGCGTCGAGTACAACACCGACTACGGAAACGAGCCGACCGCGAACCTCGACGCTCCGAACCCCCTGTTCGGGCAGGGTGGCTGCGGCGAGCCGTACTTCCAGTTCCACGAGCTGCTCGCGCAGGAGCTGCTCGACCACAACCCCATCTTCCCCAACCCCTGCGACCCGACGCAGGAAATCCACCCGGGCACGCCGACGTTCATGCACCACCGACCGGTGCTCGACTACCGCCACCACGGCGTCGAGGAGGTGCGGCTGCCAGTCTTCCAGGGCAACCAGGCCGCCTTTGCGTTCCTCGGCGACCCGGGTGCGCCGGTCGCCGGCACGCCGTTCGCCGGCAACTGCGGCGTCGCCGGGCTGTGGCACTCCGGACGCGGCCTCGACGCGACGCACCGCGGCCTCTTCTTCGCGCTCGACTTCCGCGACGATTGGATCCGCGCCCTGCGCTTCGACGACGAGGATCGGTTGCTCGAGATCCTCGACGTGGGCCCGGTCCCGGACCCCGTGGCGATCGCCGAAGACCCCGCCGACGGGAGTCTGGTGTACGCGTCCCTGCTCCAGGACGAGGTACGGCGCGTGCGCTACACCGGCGACACGAACGGCGCCCCCGTGGCCGTGATCGAAGCCGACTCCACGCACGGAACCGGTCCGCTGCAGGTACGCTTCGATGGCAGCGGCTCGAGCGACCCGGAGGGCGGTGCGCTGACGTTCCTCTGGCAGTTCGGCAACGGGACGAGCTCCACGCACCCGAGCCCGGTGCACACATTCCCCTCCGACGGCTCCCCCACGTCGTTCCTCGTGCGCCTCACGGTGACCGATCCGGCCGGCGCGGAGCACACGAGCCCGCGCTGGATCGCAGTCGACAACACTCCGCCCGACGTCACGATCACCAGCTTCGCGAACGGGTCGCTCTACTCGACCGTCGAGGATACGACGCTGCCGCTGGAGGCGGCCGTCAGCGACCTCGAGCACCCCATCGGGGATCTGGAGTACGCGTGGCAGGTGTCGCGCCACCACGCCGGGCACTTCTCCGACACACCGCTCGACACGACACCGGCGACGAGCGCGACGCTGACGCCCACTCCGTGCAACGGCGAGTTCTTCGCCTACCGCGTGACGCTCACTGTCACCGACCCCGGTGGACTGCAGGGCGTGGCACAGGCGTGGTTGTTCCCCGACTGCGCGGGCCCGGCGACGGTCGCACTCGCGCCGCCGGCGACGGGGTCCGAGGCGCTGCCGAACGAGACGATCGGGCTGGAGGCCCAGACGAGCAGCAGCGTCACCCGCGTCGAGTTCTTCGTGGACGGCGAGAGGATCGGTCACGACCTGACGCCGCCCTTCACCCAGGACTGGACGCCCGCGCTCTCCGGCACGTACGTCGTGAGCGCGGTCGCGACGGCGAGCGACGGTGCGTCCGTGAGCTCCCAGGGCCTCGCCATCGACGTCGTGGTCCCGACGCGCGCCGTGAGCACCATCGCGCAGCCGGCCGACGATGCCGCGGAGCTGGTGGGGCGCGTCTCACGCAAGGAGGAGCAGCTGGCGCTGGCGTACAAGAACCTGCCCGACGCGCTGGTCGGCATGCGCTTCGTGCTCGACGTTCCGCAGGGCGCCGACGTGACGTCGGCGTACGTGCAGCTCGTCGCCACCGAAGTCGGGCGCTTGCCCGCGACGCTGACCGTCCGCGCCGAGGCCTCCGACGACGCCCCTCCCATCTCCCAGGCGGGATCCGACCTGAGCGCCCGCGGACGGACGTTCGCCGGCGCGGTCTGGAGCCCTGGCCCGTGGCTCTATCCCGAGGCGCGCGGCATCCACCAGCGCACGTCGGATCTGCGCGAAGTCCTGCAGGAGATCGTCGACCGGCCCGGCTGGCAGGCCGGAGGCGCGGTGCTCCTGCTCGTCGACGGCACGGGTACGCGCGTCGCCGAGTCCCTGGAGGGCTCGAGCGCGGGGGCGCCGCGGCTCGTCGTCGAATACGGGGATGCGCCGTAGCCCGAACGCCTCAGGGGGCGGCTAGTGGTGTGAGTCGAAAGTTCGGCGCATTTGTCCGGCCGCTTTCGCGCGGTGGCGGCGTTGCCCCAAGACAGTATCTATCCCTGGTGTGAGTAGCACAGAGGCTACGCACAGAACCCGGCGCCTTGCCCCCACACG
>JAAELL010000506.1 GCA_024226735.1 bacterium
CGCGTCCTATGTCTGGTGGCCTTGCGTTCGTGGCAAGGCGCAGCGACGACGCGTATTCGTGGATACTCGGAGGAGCTGCAACGCAGCCACGGGTGGAAGGACGCCAGACATAGGACGCGAACTTTCAACTCACACCACTAGGACGCAGCGACACTAACGTGACGGACATGGATCGAAACGGGAGCGGCCGGTAGGATCGCGCCCTTCCCGATCGACTCTCCATCGACCCGAAACGCATCTCAGCGTTGGCTGAGAACTTGCCATGTTCGCTGAAATCTGGCGCAGGCACTGGAGCCTGAACGAAGCCCCCTTCGCCCACGAAGACGCCGACAAGGACCCGGTCCTGGCCAAGCTCGACGCCTTCGCGGTGCACTCGTGCTTCGACCGCATCTTCGGAGACCCCGAGGCCCCCGGCCCCGGCGTCGTCTTCGGCGAGAAGGGCAGCGGCAAGAGCGGTCTGCGCCTCGCCGTCGAACGCCGGCTCGAGGACTACAACGAGGCGCACCCCGAGGCGCGCGTCTTCTCGATCGTCTACAGCGACTTCGACGTGTTCCTCGACCGCGTGCGCCAGGCTGAGAACATCGCGCCCGGCAAGCCGACGACGACGCCGAAGCTGATCGAGCGCTTCGACATGGCCGACCACCTCGACGCGATCCTGTCGATGGGGGTGACCCAGCTCGTCGACGGCCTGGTCGAGGACAAGGCGCAGGCGCGCCAGCTCGACAAGAAGCACAAGGCGGACCTGCTCTCGCTCGTCGGCCTCTACTACCGCTCGAACGACCGCACGCGGGTCGAAGCGACGCGCAAGCTGCGCTCGGCGATGCGCTACAAGAGCGTGCGGCCGCCGCTTCTGGACGTCCTGAAGGCGGTGCTGTCGATCGCGGCGATCGGAATCGCGCTCGTCCCGCACTACGACACGCTGGGAATCGTCGTCTCCGACGACTGGTCACCCGGCTCACCCAAGATCTGGTACGGCGCGGCCGGTGCATTGCTCGCGTTCACGTGGATCTGGTCCTTCGTCGGCCGGATGATGCTCAAGGCATCGGCGACGAAAGCGACGCGCAGCGTGCGCGTCGTGCCGCGCGACCAGAAGCAGCTCGCGAAGATCGTCGCTCAGATGTCGCCCAGCGCGCGCCGCGAGCTGGCCCTTCCGACCGAGCACGGCGAGGCGTCGCGCTACCTGCTTCTCGAGCGCTTTCTCGGCGTCCTGCGCGACCTCGACTACAACTCGTTCTACGTCCTGGTCGACCGCGTCGACGAGGCGACCTTGCTCGGCGGCAAGGAGGCGTGGATGCAGCCCTTCATCGAGTGCCTGCTCGAGCACAAGCTGCTGCAGTTCGACGGCCTCGCGTTGAAGCTGTTCCTGCCGATCGAGCTCTCCAAGCTCTACCTCGGCGCGTCCCCCGACGACCTCAAGCGCATGCGCCTCGACAAGGCCAACACCGTGTCGGAGCTGCGCTGGATGGGCCAGGAGCTGTTCGAGGCCGCTAACCAACGCCTGCGCGCGGTGCGCGGCGCGAGCGGCAAGCCGGGCGCGGACCTCGCCGATTACTTCGACCCCAGCGTCGACCCCGCCGACGTGCGCGACGCCCTGCACGAGCTCGGCACGCCGCGGCACGCGTTCGGATTCCTCGGGACGCTGTTCACCGAGTATGCGCGCAACCTGCCCGAGCAGCTCGACGACGATTCGGACGACTGGCGCGTGTCGCGTTCGCAGTTCGAGATCGTGCGCGCGTCGTGGGCGGATCGGGCGCGGGTGATGCGGCGCACGATGAATTGAGCACTTGGTCCGGGCCGGAGGCCCGGACCAAGTGCTCAACGACACCTTCGGTGTCGAGGCTGTATGCTGGCCCCACGCCTGACGGCGTGGGAGCGGGGCTCAACGACACGTTCGGTGTCGAGGCTGCATGCTGGCCCCACGCCTGGCGGCGTGGGAGCGGGGCTCAACGACACGTTCGGTGTCGACGTTGGCCGAGGTGGGGGCGCGGGATCGCGTTCAGTCGAACTCGATGCTCAGGCCGTCGGTGAAGTTGGTGAGCGAGCTGGGTCCGGGGTCGCCGGCGTCGTGATCGGTCCGGTCGGAGGTAGCGTCGGGCGCATGCCCTCGGGCGCCGGCGCGGGCTGGATCAACAGCTCCGGCTCGGTGCTGCCGTACTCGTGCGTCAGGTCGATGACCGCACCGCTGGCGCGCTCGGTCTGACCCTTGAGGGTCGAGAGATGGGCGAGGACCTTGCGGTGCTCCATCAGGCGCGCGACGACTTCGTCGATCTGCACCTCGAACTCGGCGTCGCGGTCGCGCAGCGCCGTCGCCATCCGGCCGACCGCGGCGTCGGCGTAGATGCCGATGATGTGGCGGTGGATGTGCTGGACGGTCTCGTGGAAGAAGCGGCCCTTGTACAGGTCGAGCTCGCGGCGGATCGCTTCGCGACCGTCCTTGCCGATGCGGGCGTTCTTAAGCTCGACGGGGATGCGCGCCGACGGGCGCGCCTGATCGCCGAACAGGCGCTCGCGCACCTTGCCCGGCGTGCGCAGGAAGAGCCAGTCGATCAGGCTGCGGCGGATCGGGACCTGGGCCGTCGCGAGCGGCGTCGCGATGGCGCGCGGGGCGACCTCCATGTCGATCTCGTCGAGGCAGCTCTTGCCGATCGCGCCGAGGTCGATGCCGGCGGTGTAAAGGTCGGCGGAGACGTCGGTCGGCAGGAGGATCCCCGCGGTGCCGGGCATGACCTCTTCATCGAGCGTCGCGCGCACGAAGCGCGTCAGCTCGTCGCGGTAGTCGCGCAACTTCGGGATCAGCTCGTCCTCGACCAGAACTTGGAACGAGGCGTCGGAGCCGAACCAGCGGTCGATCACCGCGTCGACGGCGCGCTCGGTCTCCTCGCTCTGGCGCTTGGAGCGCTCGCGAATCGTCGGGGCGAGCTTTTCGTCGAGCTCCTCGAAGGCCTCGCGCCAGGAGTAGTTCTCGAGGCGCTGCACCGCGAGCCGCCGGCGCTGGGCGTCTTGGCGCTCGGTGTCGAGCGAGTCGGACTTGATCCGCAGCTCCTCGACGGAGGGGTGGTCGAGCAGCTCGGTCGTCTCGTCCAGGAGGCTCGTCGCCCGGCGCAAGCTGTCGCCGAGGAAGGCCATCATGTAGTCGGTGCTGTTCAGGTACTCGGTCAGGTCGCCGAGGAACGCGTCGAAGTGCGCTTGGCCGCGGACGGGCTCGGTGTCCTCGCCCGCGTTGCCCTTCAGGCGCGCGCTCGCCGCGCGCAACAGGTCGACCGGGTAGATGCGCAGGCGACCCTCGTCGGCGGCCTCCTTCAGGGGCGCGCTCATCGCGAGGTTCTCGAACGCGTCGATGACGCGCAGCGGGTCTTCCTGCTCGAGGCTGGGGACGAGGTCGCCCTCGGGCGACAGGTCGGCCTTCTTGCTGTCGACGTTGACGACGAGGAAGATGCGGCTGAACAGGTCGAGCAGGTCCTCGAACTCCTCGAAGACTTGTTCGAGGAAGAGGTTCTCCGGCTTGACGATGAAGATCGCGCAGCTCGCCGAGCTGCGGAAGTCGCGCGTCATCCGGTCGTAGCCGAACTTCATGCGGCTGTAGAGACCGGGCGTGTCGACGAGCACGGCGCCCGAGTTGTCGAGGTCCTTCGCGGGCAGCCGCACCTCGACCGTCCGGATCGACTCGGGGTAGTGCAGGGCCGGGTCGAAGTCGTAGCCGCTCTCCTCCGCTTCGCGGATGCGCTCGGCGAGCTCGCCGTGCGCGCGGTGGATGTGCATGTGCAGCGCGGCGGGATCGGAGAACGTCTCCGTCTTGCCGCTGTAGCGGGTGACCTCGAACTCGCGCACGGGTCCGTGCGAGACGTACACCATGCACGGGTACGCGGGGAGGCTGGAGACCTCACTGACGTACGACGCCGCCAGCGCGTTCATCAGCGTCGACTTGCCGCTCTTGAGCGGGCCGAAGATCAGGACGTAAGCCTGTTGCTCGGCGACCTTGTCGACCAGTCCTTCGAACTGGTGACGCAGGTCGAGGAGCTGCACGCGAACCTCCCTCCCCGGCAGCTCGGGCGAGGCTTCGGACAAAGCCTGCGCCCCCGCGTTCAGGGGGTCGAGAAGAGGTCGAACGACTTGCTCGAACGACTCGCAGAACTGACTCAGCAGTGTGCGCATGTTGGGAAGACCTACAGCTTCGGAGCGCAGAGTGGCCGGCGCCACCTTGCCAGGGTGACGCGCTGCATCACAGAGATGGCGCAGGGCGAAATCATTGCGTTCGGGGGCGGTGCTTGTGGCTTGAGCCCCTTCAGGCGCCGGGGACGAGAGAGAACACGGACTGCATGAACGACTTGTTCGGACGGGCACGATCGGGCGGGCCCCTCACCCACCCACAACGCGCGGGCAGGACTGTGGCACTCGCGTGCGCCCGATTCCAGAGCACGGGGGCGGAAGTTGGACGGCTGAGAAGAATCCAGGCTAGACTCCGCGCACCAATGGAAGACAGTGGCGTTTTCATCGACGTTTTCGTCCGCGAGACTGCCAGGCGTGCCGCACGGCGCGTCCTGCAGCGTTCCGCGCGCCGGGGTGCGAACCCGGTCTTGACACTCGCCGAACTCGCGGCCGTGCCCGACGGAGGGTCCCTCGCGGTGCCGCGCGGGGCGCTGGTGACCCCTCTCGTGCGCGAGGCGGCGTGGGAGCGGGATGTCGCGCTCGTCGATGAGGGTGATCCCGGAGCGCACGCAATCGCGGGCGGCGCGCGACGCGTCGCCATCGGTAGCGACCACGGCGGGTACGGACTCAAGGCCGAGATCACGCCGATGCTGACCGAGCTCGGCTGGCGCGTCCTCGATCTGGGAACGAGGGACACGAACGCCTGCGACTACCCGATCTTCGCCCAGGCCGTGGCGGAAGCTGTCGCCGACGGCCGGGCGCACGTCGGGATCGTCGTCGACGGCGCCGGCATCGGTTCGTGCATGGCGGCGAACAAGGTGCCAGGCGTCCTGGCGGCCAACTGCTGGGACGAGCGCACGGCGCGCAACGCCCGCGAGCACAACCACGCGAACGTCCTGACCTTGGGCGCCGGCCACCTCGACGGACACGCGGCCTACGGCGTCGTGCGGACGTTCCTCGAGACTCCTGTCGGTCCCGGGCGCCACGCGCGGCGGGTCGAGCGCATCCACGCGATCGACGTCCGCTACGGGCGCGGCGCGCGGGCGGGGAGGGACGCATGAGCCTCGGCGCGCGCGAGCTCGAGGACCTGCTCACCGCGATCGGCGAGCGCATCGTCGACGAGGGCGTCGACTGCCTCTCGGGGCTGGACGCACTCGGCGGCTGGGCGGCCATGGCGTCGCGTCCGGCGGTCGAGGTCTGTCCGGACGGCCTGCGCTCGATCGTCGCCGCCGGCGCGTGTCGCGTCGGCGTGTGCGGGACCGATCCGGTGCGACTCGGCGACCTCGCCAGCTACCTAGACCATACGTTGCTCAAGCCGGACGCGACCGTCGCCCAGATCGACGCGCTGTGCTTGGACGCGATCCAGCACCGGTTCGCTTCGGTGTGCGTCAACGGCTCCTGGGTGCGCCGCTGCGCGGAGATCCTCGAGGGCTCGGGCGTGCTCGTGTGCTCGGTCATCGGCTTCCCGCTCGGCGCGATGGCGCCCGAGGTCAAGGCCTACGAGGCGCGGCGCGCGGCCGAGGACGGTGCGTGCGAGATCGACATGGTGCTCGCCGTCGGCGCGCTGAAGGGCGGGGACAACGCCTTCGTGCGCCGCGACATCGCCGGTGTCGCCGAGGTGTGTCACCGAATGGGCGCGCGCCTGAAGGTCATCCTGGAGACCGGCCTCTTGACCCGCGACGAGATCATCCGCGCGAGCGAGCTCGCCAAAGCGGCAGGAGCCGACTTCGTGAAGACGTCGACCGGCTTCTCCAAGGGCGGCGCGACCGTCGAGCACGTCGAGCTGATGCGCGCGACCGTCGGCCCGACGATGGGCGTCAAAGCATCCGGCGGCGTCCGCGACCAGGAGACCGCCCAAGCGATGATCGCCGCCGGCGCGACCCGCATCGGCGCCTCGGCGTCGATCGAGATCGTGCGCGGCGATGGCGGTGCGAGCGGCGCGGGCTACTGACCAGACAACTGGCCCGACTACCGGCCCGACAACGGGCTACTGGCTACTGGCCCGCCTACTGGCTTACTGGCCCGCCTACCGCCTACTGGCCCGCCTACTGGCCGATCACGTGCACGACCAGCTCCCGCGTGTGTGGTGCGAGCCGATGCTCGGCGAGAAAGAGCCCCTGCCAAGTGCCGAGCACGAGCGCTCCCGACCGCACGGGAATCGTCTCGGCCGACCGCGTGACTGCCGCGCGCAAGTGCGAAGGCATGTCGTCGGGCCCCTCCGCGGTGTGCGTGTACGCGCGATCCCCGTCCGGCGCGATGCGCTCGAGCCACGCCAACAGATCCCGAGCCGCGCTCGGATCCGCATTCTCTTGAATGACGAGGCTAGCCGACGTGTGCCGACAGAAGACCGTGCACTGCCCAACGTCAACACCTGCCGCCGCCACGATCCGCCGCAAGTCGTCGGTCACCTCATACAGACCCCGCCCCCGAGTCGAGACACGCAAGGACTCCTGAAGCTGCCGCACGAAGCGAGCCTAGAGCAACGGCCATCCGAGGCCCAGCTCAGCCGGACCTCAGGACGCCCCTCCCGCCCCCCCCGCCCCCTCCC
>JAAELL010000507.1 GCA_024226735.1 bacterium
CGAGGCCACCCGGCGCTGCAACTTGTCGTGCCCGATGTGCATGGCGTCGTCGAACGACAAGGACCTGGTGGCCTCGAGCGCCCGCCGCGAGCTCGACGTCGACGAGATCGAGCGCTATGTCCTGCGCACGGCCCAGGAGATCGGGGTCCGCATCATCACTTGGTCGGGCGGCGAGTTCATCGTCCGGCGTGACGCGGTCGAGCTGGTACGGCGGGCGACCCGCTACGGCTACGAGTCGACCGTCTGCACCAACGCGACGTTGATGACCCGGGAGAAGATCGAAGAGCTCAAGGAGGCGAGCGGCGGCACCCTGGTGGTCGCGGTGGGCATCAACTCGATCGACGACGAGAACACCTGGACCCGCGACGCCGACTGCCAGGAGGCGCTGCGGGTCCTCGAGCTGTGCCTCGAGCTCGACGTCCGGCGTCACGTGGTGGTCAACGTCGGCAAGCACAATGCCGACGACCTCGACCGCACCCTGCAGTGGCTGGAGAGCCAGGGCATCCCCTACAACCGCTCCCCCTATACCGCCCGCGGCAGCGGCAGCGCCTACTGGGACGAGCTCGCCTTCAGCCGCGAGGACATGGAGTCCTCGATCCATCCGGCGCTGCGCAAACACCCCAACGGCTACATCAGCTACACCCCGTTCTTCCTCTCGCCGGAGCTCCACGAGCGCGTCTCCGAAGGCGCGCACAATGTGACCGTACCGCAGAATCCCTCGATCGGCTGCTGGTGCGGCACCTGGCTGGCGGTCAACAGCG
>JAAELL010000508.1 GCA_024226735.1 bacterium
CGCCGACGTCTACTCGCTCGGCGCGACGTTTCACGAGGTGCTCACCGGGCATCCACTGTTCGACGGGGACAGCGAGGCGCGGTTGATGCACCAAGTGGTTCACGAGGACCCGGTACCCGTGCGGCGGCGCGACGCCAGCATCCCTGCCGATCTCGAGACGATCATCGGCAAGGCGCTCGAGAAGGACGCGAGTCTGAGGCACGACACCGCCGCCGCCCTGGCCGCCGACCTCGACGCGTTCCTGGCCGGGGAGCCGATCTCTGCCCGAGCGCCGTCCGTCGGCTACCTCGTCGGGCTCGCGGTGAGGCGCCACCGCGGCGTCGCGGTGACCGTGGCCGTCGCGGCGGCGGCCGTCGTCCTGCTCACCACCGCGTTCGTCGTCTCGCTGAAGGGAGAGCGCGACACCGCGGAGGAGGAGCGGGCCGCGGCGGTGCTATCCAGCGAGCGCGCGTCGCGGGCCGAGAAAGAGGCTCGCACCCGCGCCGCGGAGGCCGAGCGCGAGCGCGCCGTGGCCCGCTCGGTGGCGCTCGCGCTCGAGGCCCGTGCAGCCGCTCGCAGTGGGCGCTGGGGACTCGCCAGGCTGCTCGCGGTCGAGGCCGTGAGCGCTGACGAGTCGCCGACGACCGTCAGCGCGCTCCACGATCTGTTCCGCGGGCCCACGGTGAGTGCGGCCATCGAGCTCGCCGGGCTGCCACTCTCCGCACGCCCCACCCCGGCTGGCGACGGACTCGTGACGGTTGCAGGAGAGCGCGGGCGCGGGATCGTGCAGGTCTGGTCCCTCGACGGGAAGGAGCGCGCCCGGATCGAGGGGCCGAAGGGCGCGATGCGAACTGCAACACTCTCGCCGGATGGATCGCTCATCGCCACGGCGTCAGACGGCAGCGTGGCCACCCTCTGGTCTCTCAGCGGCGAGAGGATCGCGGATCTTGCCGGGCACACGGACGACGTCCTGGACGCGCTGTTCACGCCGGACGGCCGGCGCGTCGTCACGGCGTCGCAAGACGGCACGGCGCGCGTCTTCACAGCGAGCGGCGTCCCCGTCGCCACGATCGCGCCAGACCGAGGTGAGCTGCGTTCTCTCGCGATCTCGCCGGACGGGAAGCGGGTTCTCGTCGGCTGTCTCGACGGCGGCGCCCACGTCTGGGGCATTGATGGGACGCCGCTCCTCGAGTTGCCAGACGGCGGCGAGTTCGCCGCGGAGATCGTGGCGTTCTCCGCGGATGGCGAGCGCATCCTCACTGCAGGAGCTTCCTCGGCCCGGCTCTGGACGGAGCGCGGCGAGCCGGTCGCCGAGCTTGGCGGGAGCACGTATGCGGGACGGGTCATGCTGCGTTCGGCCGCGTTCTCGCCGGACGGGACGCATGTCGTCACCTCCTGGAACGACGGCACCGCGCGCATCTGGGACGCGGACGGCGTCGAACGCGCCGCGCTCGTCGATGACGCCGTGATCGAGGCGGCGGCCTTCTCACCCGACGGCCGCCGCGTCGTCACGGGTTCGATCACGGGGACGATGCGTGTCTGGAACCTCTCCGGCGGCCTCCTCCGGACGATTCGCGACGGAGAGCGCGTGTGTCGCGATCTCGCCTTCCTCGCTGGCGGTCGCATCCTGTTCAACCGCGGCTCGATCCCCGGCCACGGGATCAGGCTCTGGGACTGGATCGGCGGGGGCGTCCGGGCGCTCCGGGCGCACTCGTCGGCGGTCGATACCGTTGCGGTCTCGCCGTTCGACGGTCGCATCGTCACCGCCTCGACGGACGGCGCCGCGAACCTCTGGTCTCCCGACGGCGTGCACGTCGCCGAACTCGCGGGCCACGACGGGATGCTCTCCGGCGCCCAGTTCTCACCGACCGGCGGGCTGTTCGCAACGCTGCAGATCAACGTCACCACGGACGCGGCGGCGCCGGGTCCGGTGAGGGTGTGGGACGCGGACGGACGGCTGCGCCTGACGCTGGTGGGCGGAGACGATACGGCAGACACCGTGTCGTTCGCGCCGGACGGCACGCGGATCGTCACGTCCGACCGCAGCGGTCCGACGCACGTCTGGGACATGGCCGGGAAGGAACTCGCGGCGACGCCGAATCGTGACCGCTCGGACGGCAGCGCCTGCTTCTCTCCCGCCGGCGACGCGCTTCTGACGTCTGGCCGCGAAGCGGTCGTCGAGCGCGCGCTCGACGGCTCCGTGCGCCGAACGATTGTCACGCGAACCGGCGGCGATCACGCGCTCGTGGCGGTGTCCTGCGACGGACGGCGGATTGCGACTGCAGTGAGCGGACCGAACGACGCACCGTGCCAGATCGAGCTTCACGAGCCCGGTGCCGCCGCGGGCGCACCGAGTGAGAGTGTCGCGGGCATGGCGGGGCCGGCCACGCGGGCGACGCGCCTGATCTTCTCCGCGCGGTCGTCGCACTTGCTCGCAATGTTCGGGGACGACACGGCCCAGTTGTGGAGTCCGGACGGCGTGGAGCTCGGGTCGTTCCCGGCCTTCACGGACGTGGCCGTCTCGCCGGACGGGCGACTGGTGGCAACGATCCGGAGGGACTCCGCGACACATCTGTACCGGGCGGATGGCAGCGTGATCACGTCGCTCGAGTGGAGCGATCAGGCGGCCTGGAGCGTAGCGTTCTCTGCGGGCGGGCGCTTCGTTCTGACGGGCTGCAACGACGGCGTCGTGCGCTGGTGGCACACATCCACGGCCGAGCTCGTGAACGACACCGTCCGAGCGGCGGGACGGACGGAGCTGACCGACTCTGAGCGCCTCGAGTACGGAGCGCTCCTCGACGACCCGCCACCTCGGTGAACTCGGCGTCCGGGGCTGGGAGTCCACGCCACGGTCCCATCCGCCTCCTCCCGCCACGCCCGGATGGACCAGGGCCCCCCGCGATCGCGGCAGCGGGGCGCGGGGCACGGGGCACGCGGGGTTCCTCGAGGTGGGCACAGTGCTCGTCCCTGGTCGCGGCCTGGAGGGCAGAGCGACTGGACACTTCCCAGGAGCTCGAGCGCCGTGCTGTAGCCCCGGCGCTGACCGCTGCCCGCTCACGTGGGCTTGGGTGACACACGGGTCACGTTCGGGCGGGGGCACCCAACCCGGTACCGTGGAGCCCGGCCGCGCCACACGTCACTCGGATAGGCTGCTAGCGCAGACGGCGGTGCGTGGCTACGCTCGACTTTGGGCCGAGGCTGCACCATATGTACGTCCACACCGTCGACATCCGCGAACTGCGTTGCTTCCGAGAGGCTTCCCTGGACATCTGCGTGCCGACCGGGCGCGCTTCGCGGAGCGGTCCGCTCAGCAACGTCACGCTGCTGCTCGGAGACAACGGCGTTGGCAAGACCACCGTCCTGAAGGCGATCGCGCTCGCGACGCTTGCGCCCGTGATGGCCTCCGGGTCGGGTTTCGTGCCGTACTCGCTCGTGCGTCGGACGCGGTCGGGCGCTGCGAAGCTAGCGAGCGTGCGCGCCGAGCTCGCGTTCCACGCGCAAGACGGCGTGGAGGGACCGGAGTCGGCCGAGCTTCACCTGCGGCCAACGCGCGGGTTCACCGACCGACTGGATGGCTCGAAGCTGCCTGAGTGGGCAGAGGCGATGTACGACGACGAATCGCCCGCGTTCTTCATGGTTGGCTACGGCGCAACGCGGCGCGTCGAGACGGGCATGGTCAGCGAGGGCGCCCGCCAGAAGAGTCGCATGCTGCGCTATCAGCGCGTGGCGGGCCTCTTCGAGGAGCATGTCGCGCTGATGCCACTCGCCGCGTGGCTGCCGCAGTGGGGAGAGCGCAACCCGGGCCGACACAAGCAGGTGGTGAGCCTCATGAATCGCCTGCTCCCGACCGGCGAGTGCCGCATGCTCCCGGAGCCTCAGGACGACGACTACATCTTCGAGATGCGCGGCGCGCGAGTCCCGTTCGGCGCCCTGTCCGACGGCTACCGAGCATACGTCGGGTGGGTGGCGGACCTGCTACATCACGTCTGCGTGGGCTGCCCGTCGGGAGCCAAGCTCGTGGACTGCCGCGGCGTGGTTCTGATCGACGAGGTGGATCTGCACCTGCACCCCTCCTGGCAGCAGCGGGTGGTGCCGACGCTCTCCCGAGTGCTGCGGAACCTACAGTTCGTCCTCACGTCACACAGCCCGTTGGTGGCGGGCACACTGCACTCCGAGAACGTGCGCGTGTTGCGCCGTGACGGCGACGCGACCGTGATCGACCGAGTCAGGGAGGATCTCTATGGCCGAAGCGCGGACCAGATCCTGACAGGAGAGCACTTCGGCCTCACGTCGGCCCGTCCTCCGTCCGTCAACGAACTCGTGCGGACACTCGCCGCGCGCGCCCGCTCCGGCGACCCCGAGGCCGCGCTGCGGTTCATGGATGTGATGGCCCACGGCGCCGAGGCGGCGGAGCGCTCACCGGCTGCCCAGGAAGCGGACGCGGCAAGCGAGTGATTCACCACGAGCCCTCGCTGACTCGAACGCAGCTCCGCAAGAGAGTCGACGAGGAGAAGTCCGGCTGGCTAGCGCGGGCTCAGGCCCTCACGGATGCATCCATCCAGGCGAGGAAGTTCGTCGGCACCGGCTCGAAGAAGAAGGACGGGGTGTGGAGCGAGATCAAGCGCGTCTTCATGAGCCTGCAAGGCCACAAGTGCGCGTACTGCGAGAAGCGGATGCCCGAGCGCGGGAAGGGGCGTGACGGCGACCGCCTCGAAGGCAAGGACAAGAACGAGTACGACATCGAGCACTACCGGCCGAAGAACGCGGTCAAGGCTTGGCCCTCGAGGGCGATCATCAAGGAGCGCGGGATCACGTACGCGGACGAGATCCGCAGAGGAGCCGACGGGGGCTACTACCTGCTCGGACACGACCCGCGGAACTACGTGGCGTCGTGCAAGACGTGCAACTCGGCGTACAAGGGGAACTACTTCCCCATCGCCGGTCAAGCCGCGCGCGACGAGCCCGATCCAAAGCGCCTCCGCAAGACCGAGCAGCCCCTGCTGCCGCTGCCGTTCGGGTCGTGGGGCGAAGACCCGACCAGTTTCATCCGGTTCCTCGGCCCACTGCCAATTCCTCGGTTCAAGACCGGGCACCGGCACCTTCGCGCCGCTGTCACGATCGACTTCTTCGAGCTCGACACCCGCGCCGATCTGCTGTTCCTGCGGTCGATGATGATCCTGCTGCTGTGGGAGCAACTCGAGAACGCCGTATCCGGAACACCGGCGAAGAAGGCAACGGCGGCGACGTTCCTCGCTGCACTCTCCAAGACGACATCCCCACACACCGCGTGCACGCTGGCCTTCGCCTCGCTCCATGCCACCGAGCACGCCACCGCGGATAGTCTGCGCTCAGCCTGCCACGCCTACGTCGCAAGTGCCGACCCGTCGGTATTCGGAGCCTGGGGCTAGCGAGTCGTCCCGAAGCCGTTCTCGACACGCTGGGACACGCTCGTCACGCCGTCCGCCGCCCGCCGAGCAGCCCCGTCATGGTATGCGGCGCCAGACTCTGAATGTCGCGGATGTCGCGACCTACCCGAGACCACCGTCCTCGGACGGCCAGAGGTTCAACATGGTCCAGGCGCCGGCAGCGGCGTCGCGCACGCTCGGGCAAGGAGCGAGCGCACAGCCGGGTCAGCCGTGAAGTGCTCGCGCGCGGCACGTCGCTGGCCACCGCTAGAGGCGCGGCCGGAAACCCTCCCCGCCGCACCGCGATGCGTCTCTCGCGTGCGCGCGCACGCGCGCGAGTGAAGATTCCTCGGCGCACGGTCGAATCATCTCAGTAGCGGCAGTGCCGCGCAGGAGGTGAGATGCTCGGCAAGCGTGACCCACAGGACGGGCTGTTCGACGCATCGACGGTGTTCGGCGAGGATCTCGACGCGTTCGGCTTCCACGGCCTAGTGGCCCTTCATGGGCGCAGCATCTTCAAGGACGAGGACTTCGCGAGTTTGTACTGCGAGGACAACGGCCGCCCGAGCGTGCCGCCGTCGCTTCTCGCCTTGGCGATGATTCTGCAGCACCACGACGGGGTGTCGGACGACGAGGTGATCAAGCGCTGTCGCTTCGATCTTCGCTGGAAGGCCGCGCTGCACTTGCCGGCGTACGAGCTGTCGTCGCCGTTTGCCAAGAGCACGATGCAGGGGTTTCGCGCGCGGCTGGTGCTGCACGACCGCGACTGCGTGATCTTTGAGCGCAGCGTGATGGTAGCTCGCGAGCGGGGGCTGCTGCCTGAGACGGTGCTGCTGTCGCTCGACAGCAGCCCAGTGATCGGTCGCGGCGCGGTGCGCGACACCTACAACCTGCTCTCGGATGCGATCGCGCAGGTGCTTCGCGGGGTCGCGCGAGAGCACCAGCGCGAGGCTTCGGACGTCGCGGCGGATGCGGACCTGGCCCGCCACATTGATGCACCAAGCATCAAGGGCAGCGCGGACATCGACTGGACGAGCGATGAGGAGCGGGGGGCCTTCCTCGACTCGCTGATCATCGACTGCCGCAAGGCGATCGCGCTGGCGGCAGAGACCGGCTGTGGCACGGAGGCTGCGTCGCTGATCGAGCGCATTATCGAGCAGGACGTGGACGAGGACCCCGACGGCGGTCCGCCGAAGGTGCGGCGTGGTGTGGCGAAGGAGCGGATCTCGAGCACGACCGATCCCGAGTCTCGCCACGGTCGCAAGTCGAGCGGTCAGAACTACACGGGGCACAAGGCGCACGTGGCGGTGACCGAGACCGGAGTCGTGACGCATGTCGACGTGACGGCACCGTCTACGCCCGAGGGCTCGACGGTGAGCGAGGCGGTCAACAAGAGCCGCGAGGTGAGCGGCAGCGCGGTGCAGCAGGTGCTTGGAGATAGCGCATACAGCACGGCGCCAGCGCAGGCAGAGGCCAGCGCCGCCGAGGTGGAGCTGCGCACGAAGATGCCACGTCAGAACCGCAAGTACTTCGCCGCGGGCGACTTCACCGTGAGCGAGGACGGGCAGGAGGCGACCTGCCCAGCGGGTGCTTCGTCGCACAATCTGCGTCGCTCCAACGGCGACCTGACACACGTGTGGTCACCGAAGGTGTGCGGTGCCTGTCCGCTCAAGGCGCAGTGCACCAAAGCGGCGCAGCGCTCGTTACGCGTGCGATCGGACTTCCACGACCGGCGCAGGCGCGAGCGGTGGTCGCGCTCGCCAGAGGGCCGTGAGGCGCTGCGAAAACGCCAGGTCGTCGAACACGCTCTGGGCCGCATGAAACACCGCGGCGCGGGGCGAGCGCGGTACTTCGGGCGACGCAAGACACGCTTGCAGTGGCGGGTCGTCGCGGCCGTCGTCAATCTCAGCCTCGCTTGGAACGCGGAGACCAAGAAGGAGGCCGCATAGGCGCGATCAGGGGGCGATTCGCGCTCTGGAGACTGCGTATCGCAGCCGAATCGGCCGCGAGGCGCGCCCTGAGGCGCTTCGAGTGACTGCGAACCGCGCGGCGGCTTGCAATCGCGTCGCGCGCGAACACGACAATGGAGTGCCGCCGATGGCCGCTCCTCGCGCCGCGGACTCGCGAAAACCAGGGTTTCCGGCCGCGCCTCTAGCGCAGCGTCTCGAGGAGGCGCTCGATCGCCGCGTTGCGGCCCTTGACGTCCGCCTTGGGATCGAACCGGAAGCGCTTGGGCATGCGGGCGGCGAGCGCGGCGGCGACGGCGTCGCACACGCGTGGGTCGGTCACGTCGGTGCCGCTCAGATCCCACGCGCCCGGCACGACCTCGCGGTCCGCGAGCAGTTGCACGAGGAGCTGCGCGGGCAGCTCACGCTGGACCTCCAGGTCTGCGGCCGCCCCGACCGCCGTCGCCGTCCAGAGGCGAACATTGCCGTGCTGCCGGGACACGCGCTCCGCGATCAGCTCGAGCTGCCGCTGCGCGACGAGGAAGCGGATGACCTTCTGCGCCCCGAGCCAGCCCGACCACGATCGCGGAGCGTGTGACGCGTCGAGCATCTCGCGCGACATGACGCGCGCGTCGGGCATCTCGCGCCAGATCACGCGGGCGGCGCGAAGGGCGGCCGGGGGATCGAGCGGAGCCAACGCCAGGACTGCGCCCGCGCGATGGGTCAGGCGACCGGACGATGCACCCAGCGTCAGACGGCTCACGACGCGGCGGCGGGTCTCGTCGTCGATCTCCGCAAGAGTGGCGAGGAGCCGGGTCCACGGCAGGCGATCCTCGAGCGCCTGCGCCGCGCCACCGCGCGTGTGCGCCGCCGCGTCGATCGCGTGGAAGGCGAGCTGCGGGTGGCGCTCGATCAGTGTGCGTGCCGCCCGGAGAGCCGCGTCGGATTCGGTCGTCTCCCAGTCGAGCACCGTCCGGATCAGTTCGGCCGGCTCGCGGTCGGCCTGCTTGGCCGCCCACCAGGCGCGGGCGTGGGAGCCGCAGACGAACTCCTCGCCGGAGATCTCCGCAACGAAGCCTGTGCACAACTCCCCCACGGTCGCCTGACGGGGCATCGGGTTGACCATGCCTTCAAGCGTCGTACCGAGAAGCGTCTCATCCGTGCAGTGGGCCACGAGTCGCGGCAGCGCCGCGTCGCCGAGCGCGCGCAGCCGCTCTGTCACCGGTGCGTAGGCGCCGTCGGCAACTCGGTCGATCGACACGGGCCAGCTCATCCGGTTCCGGACACCGGCGGCGTAGCGCATCCGGAAGACGAGCGCATCGACGACCTCATCGACGACCTGACCGACCGGGGCGCTGCGCTGGAGCAACGCCACATCGTCGGCCGACGGGGCCGACGCCTCCTCGCTCGCCATCGTGGCCAGCACCGCGGCGTGGGCCTCGGCGCGGGCCGTGTAGCGCGTCTCGGGGAACCGCCGCGCGTAGTCCAGGAACAGCTGCCGCCGGTCCGCGAACGTGCCGAAGCTGAGCCAAGCGGACCGCCGCGCGGCCAGCTCGAAGTCCGGCATGACGCGCTCGAGCAGCGTCAACTCCGGGTCCAGGCCGCGTTCATCGTGAGGCCCCGTACGCACCGCAGCCTCGGCGAGCGCTCGCGTCGCTCGCTCATGCAGCCCGTGCTTGCGGCAGAGCGCTGCGGCGACCACGAGGTGACCGCGCTGAGAGAGGCGGCCGAGCGTGGTGAGCATCCGCCGCGTGTCGTTCGGCGGCTCGAGCTGGAACATCCACGCGTCGAGCGCCTTCGCGACGCCGGAAGCGGGCTGGACCTTGAGGCCGCCGCCCCCGAGCTGATCGAGGTCCAGTTCCATGAGGTCCAGGCTCACGAACGGCCGGCGAGCCCGAACCGATGGCACCTCACTCGTTGGCGCATCGTCACTCACGGAGGGTTCGAGCAGGACGCCCAAGCGCCGGTCTCGATGGGTCGTCACCCAGACCAGGCGCCCGTCTTCAAGAATGGGGTGATCGAGCGACTCGAACCAGTCGAGCACCTCGTCGCACTCGTCCGCGGAGAGCGGCGCCGGTGGAGTCGGCCGCGTCGCGCGATCGACGTCCTGCGCGAACGCGACGCCGCGCTCCGCTGTGCTGGGCGCGGCAAGCAGTCCCATCATCAGCACGAGCAACAGGGCGGCGTGACGGGACGTCATGGTCGTCCCTCATTGTATGCCCGGCGTCCTGTCGTGAAGAGAGCCGCTCCCGCACGCGGACGCGCGGGCCTCAGCCCAATCGCGACACGCTCCCAACCGCCGGATACCGTCTGCGCTGTGGAAACTCCCGAGCCCACCCTCCGCATGGAACCCGCCGAACGCGACGCGCTCGTGCGTGCCATCGTGCGGCCGGACAAGAACCTGCTCGTCCTGTACGTGCTGCAGTCGCTGCTGCTGGGCCCCGCGTTCCTGATCCCGCTGATCCCGCTCTACTTCCGCTACCACACGCTGCGATACGGCTTCGGCGACGACGGGATCTCGGTCTCGTGGGGCATCCTGTTCCGGCGCGAGGTCCACCTGACGTACCGCCGGGTGCAGGACATCCACGTCACGCGCAACATCGTCGAACGCTGGCTCGGGATAGGGACCGTCAGCGTCCAGACGGCGTCGGGGTCAGGCGACGCCGAGGCCCAGATCGCAGGCGTCCGCGAGTTCGACGCCATCCGCGACTTCCTCTACGCGCGGATGCGCGGCCTCGAGGACCACACCGCGGACCACGAGCATGCGACGAGCGACACCCAGGACGAGGCCGTCCAGCTCCTCGAGGAGATCCGCGACACGCTACGCCTGCTGGCGGCACAGGCGGCGACGCAGCGCCCGGATGCCGAGGAGGCAGCCGCGGGGGACTCGGGCGGCGACGGGTCGATCCTCAACAGCGTCACCGGCGACGACGGCCCCACCGATGCCCGGATCGCCGCGGACGAGACGGAGATTGAGGCCGCGCGGGCGGATGCAGCGGCCCCGGAGCCGGAGACCGACACGGAGCGCACCGATGCGTGAGCTCCTGCTCCGGCTGTTTCGCAGCACCGACGAGGCGCCGCGGCTCCCGCTCGGTGCCCACCAGGTTCTGCGGGTCGAGCGCGCGTCGCCGGGGTTCCTCAACCTGCTCTATCTGCGCTGGATGATGAAGTGGGCGACGGCCATCGGCGGCGCCGTGTTGTTCCACATCATGGTGCAGGAGGACGCGGGCGACGACCACCCCATCGCGGTGCTCATCTTCGAGATCCTGACGATCATCGGCATCGTCGTGCCGATGATCGTGACGGCCGTGGTCATCCGCCTCGACTTCGAGCTGCGCTGGTACGTCATCACCGATCGCAGCCTGCTCATCCGCGAGGGCATCTGGCTCCAGCGCGAGCTCTCGCTCTCGTTCGCCAACGTGCAGAACGTGAAGGTCCAGCAGGGACCGATCGAGCGGCTGTTCGGTGTCAGCACGATTCAGGTCGACACTGCGGGAGGCGCTGGCGCGACTGCGGCGGCGCAGCAGGGGGGCGGGCACGCGGTCCATGCGCACTCGGGCTACGTCCGCGGGGTGTCCGATCCCGAGGGCATTCGAGACCAGCTCCTTGAGCTCATCCGCAAGCACCGCGGGGCGGGGCTGGGCGACCACGACGACGCCAACGATCGACGTCCGTCCCAGGGCACGACACCGGCGTTCGGGCCGGACGCCCTGCGCGCGCTCAGAGAGGCAGCGGAGGCGGCGCGGGAGCTGCGCCGCGCGACCGCGCGAATCGGACCCGATGCGACCTAAGGCTAGAGGCCCGGCCGTCGAGACCGACCGAAGTGCCGCAGCGGTAACTCGGACGGCCTCCTAGACCAGCTTCAGCTCGGCGAGCCGCGCCAGCACCTTCGACCAGCGCTTGTCGCCAACTCGGTAGCGCAGCTCGTCCCCCTGCTCCTCGAGCAGGGTGCGC
>JAAELL010000509.1 GCA_024226735.1 bacterium
GCCATGACGACATCCTCCACGCCCGGTCGGCACCTGAAAGCCTCCCCGAATCCACGAATTCGCCTACGTTTCCAGGCGCCAACCGGACGCGGATGCTGTCGCCCTGGCATCCGAAGCACTTCTTCAACGGGCTGCTAGGCGGCTACTCAGGCGCTCTGATCGACGGGGATCATGTGAACGTCGCGCTGCGGGTACGGCATCGACAGCCCCTCCGCGTCGAAGGTCTGCTTGATCGACTTCGTCAGGTCCCAGTAGACCTCCCAGTAGTCGTCCGTTTCACACCAGACCCGCACGACGAAGTCGACCGAGGACTCGCCGAGGTTGTGCAGCTTGACGAGGGGTTCGGGGTCGTCGTGGACCAGCTCGTGCGCCTCGATGATGCGCTGGATCACCGCTTCGGCTTGATCGATGTCGTCGTCGTAGCTGATGCCGATCGTCAGGTCGACGCGCCGCGTCTCGCTCGCCGTGACGTTGGTGATCACGTCGCCCCAGATCTTGCTGTTCGGCACGACGACGACCTGATTGTCCGGCGTGCCGAACGTCGTGGAGACGAGGGTCATCGACTTCACGCTGCCGGTCACTCCGCCGGCGCTCACGACGTCGCCGATGTCGTAAGGGCGGTAGAGGAGCAGCATGATCCCCGCCGCGAAATTGCCGAGCGTGTCCTGCAGGGCGAAGCCGACCACGAAGCCCAGCACACCGACGCCGGCGAGCAGCGGGCCGATGTTGACCCCAATGACGGCGATCGCGATCAGCAGCCCGATGAGGAACGTGACCTTCTTGACCACGTTGACCGCGAAGTTGCGCAGGAGGTCGGGGATGTCGAGCGTCGACGTCGAGAGGAGGCGGTTCGTCATCCTGCCGAAGAAGCCGGCGAGGACCTTGAAGAACACCAGGATGAGCAGGAAGCCCAGGAGCCGCATTCCGAAGATCGGTCCCTCTTCGAGCAGCCACGCCTTGCCGCGTTCGACGAGATCCGTGACGTAGCCCACCGGATCCTCCTTCGCCTGCTGGACTGCCTCGCCGACCGCATTGGTCACCGCGCTCTCCTCCGGCTGCTCCTCGTCCGTGCCCGCTTCCTGGTCGTTGTTCTCCCCCTGAGCGGTCGCGGGCGCGGGGGCAGAGGTCGCGTGGGCGACGAAAGTGAAGCACAGGAACAGAGCGAGGAGGCAATTCTTCATCGGGCGGATGTGCGTGGGTTCGGGTGATGTCGGTCCCGCAAAGGGTGCAACGTCCGTGCGCCATGAATCAACTGCAAAGGAAAGGCCCCGGTCCCGCGTCGCGTGCGGGAGGTCGGGGCCTTGGGTCGTACCCTACGCCCATCGACGGGAGGCCTTCGTGGAGACATTACTCCTGGGCGAGTAGGTCGCGGATCTCGCCCAAGAGCACTTCCTCCTTGGACGGCTCGGGCGGGGCGGCGGGCGCCTCTTCTTCCGTGCGCTTCATCTTGTTCATCGCCTTGACGACCATGAAGATCGTGAATGTGACGATCAGGAAGTCGATGATCGCCATGATGAAAACGCCGTACTTGAGGACGGGGGCGCCCGCTTCCTCGGCGGCGGCGAGCGACGGGTGGTCGATCTCACCGAGGTTGATGATGAGGTTGGAGAAGTCGATCTTGCCCATGAGCAAGCCAATGGGCGGCATCATGACGTCCTTGACGAGGGAGGCCACGATCTTGCCGAATGCGGCGCCGATCACGAGGCCGACCGCCACGTCGACCACATTGCCCTTCATCGCGAGCTCTTTGAACATTGGTATCCTGTGCTCAGAGTGCCTTTCGGGAGGGGAGGTCAGCTGGCGAGCGGAGGCTTCGAAGCCCTGGGTGCTCACAAGCGGGGAAGGCCCGCACACCCATCGCCGGAGCGTAGCGAGGTGCGCGAACGCTCCGCGTGACAATGCCGCTAGTGGGCGGTCGCAGTCGTATCCCGGCCCGCATGCACGCGCCACGGCGTTGCGGCTCCTGCGACCAATCCCCGTATCACCGTATTGGCAGCGAAGTTGCGTCGTCGCCGCGCCTTGTGGCACGCACGCGCGAACTCGGGATAAGACCGCAACTGTCTGCATCACACCACTAGGACTGGCCCATCAGGGACGCCCCGAGGAAGCTCCAACCGTGGAAGACCCCCCCGCCAGGGCCGAGAATCCGGGCGAGATCAGCCGTCCTTGCCGATCCGGAGTATCACCGTTCCGTTGTCGGTCACCGCTCCGCTCTTGATAGCGGCGCGCAGCTCGCGCAGTTCGGCGCGGTCCTCCTCCGGGACGTCGAGCTGCCCGAGCGAGGCCATCACGTCGAGCTCGAACTCGTCCGGAGCGTAGCGGGTCGGCTTCACGAACGCTTCGATCTCGATGTCCGCCGGAGGCACGGGCAGCAGCTCGATCAGGGCATGCGGCGAGAGCACCTCGGCGTGGAACATCCCGCGCGCACGGTCGAAGCGCTTGAGCAAACGGTCGATGCGCACGGCGAAGGCCTGCGAGGGCAGGCTGGTGTCGTACCAGGGCTCGGCGATCAACAGGCCCTGGGACGCGACGCGCCAGGCCTCGGTGAGTGCGGCGCGCGGCTCTCCGAGATGGTGGGGGACGTGGCGAAGCGTGACCCACTCGAAGCTCGCGTCCGCGAAGGGCAGCGGGGCCGCGTCCCCACGGCGCACCGTCCGGCCCGCCGCACGGCAATCGGCGACGCAGTCCGCGTCGGGCTCGATCCCCTCGGCGCGCACGCCCGCCGCGGCACAGGCGGCCAGGAGCTGGCCGCGCCCGCAGCCAACGTCGAGCACCGAACCCGGCTCGAGCGCGAGGAGGCGCCGGACGAATCGAGCGAGCAGGATGTCTCGATTGGAGCTCATCGCCAGCAGCCTACCTTTGTGGAGCATCCGCTGCGTGACCCCGGACGAACACTCTGGTGATGGCGAAGGGGAATGGGACCAGGTCCGACGTCCACGCCGTCGCGCTCGGCGGCTACCGCCGCGCGGATCGCGTGGCGGCGCGGATGCGGAAACAGTGTCCCGTTCCAAATGAGCGGAGCCCGGCGCTGACTCGCCGGGCTCCGCAGTGCGCGTCACACGATCACGTTTTTGAACGTCGGCGTGTAGTTCGGGAAGATCGCCGCGAGGTCGGTCGCACCCATGCGTTCGACCAGGATCTCCGCGAGCAGGTCGCGGTAGTCGGTCGTGACGTCGAGGTTGCCGTTGCCCCCGACGAGACCCGGCCAGTCGGCGAGCACGCGTCCACCATCGACGCTTCCTCCGAGCAGGTAGATCACGCCACCGAACCCGTGGTCGGTGCCAGCGCTGCCGTTCTCGGCGATGCGGCGCCCGAACTCGGTCATTGCGGCGAGCGTGAACTTGTCGAGGTCCTGCTGCATGTCGAGGTAGAACGCCTCGAGTGCCCGCGAGAACTCGTCCATCAGGGTGAACATGACCCCGTTCAACGGCCCCTGGTTATTGTGGTGGTCCCAGGCACCCAGATCCAAGTGCGCGGCTTCGAGATCGATGCCCGCCTTGATCATCGCGGCGACGCTCATGAGCCCCTGGCCGAACGGCGTGGTCGGGTAGACCGCTCCGTTCGCGGGGACGTAGCCGGCGAAATCGATCGCGTTCAAGAGATCGATCGTCGCCATCGAGCTCACCGCGGAGGAGCCGAGGGGCTCGTCCGCTCCCGTGTACATCGACGCGATCGTCGCGCGCCGGGCGGCAGCCGTCCCCGCGTTGCCCGGGAACGCGAAGTTGGCCGGGTCCGGGATCGGCAGGGTTCCGGGTGCTCCCGCGAGCGTAGCGGGCAGGACGTTGGTGAGTGCCAGCGCGCGCAGGTCGCCCGTGCCCGTCGGTGCCACCGAATCCAGGTAGCGCGCGAGCCAGCCCGTGCTGATCGTCGACGTGCCACCCATGTTGGGGATCGCGAACTCCATGAACCGCTGGCTGTCGAAGTGGGACAGGTTCGGGTCGGGTGAACCCGCTGCGTGCGCGATCAGCAGGTGTCCGCCCGAGTAGGGCGTCAGGAGCGGCGCACCGGCGGGCATCAGGCCGAAGAAGCCGTCGAGGTCGATCGCCCCGTCGGGCATGCCGGGCGGCGCGATCGCGAGCGTGGGACGCTGCGGTGCGTAGTCCGGGTCGGCGTAGGGCGCGACGGCGGTCAGGCCGTCCTGGCCACCGCGCAGGAAGATCGAGACGAACGTGTCGCGTGTGCCGCTTCCGGCGGGTCGCGCGAGGGCGACCCGTGGAAGCCACGCCGGAGACGACGCGGTGGCGGCTGCGATGGTGGTGGTCCTACCGAGGAACTGACGGCGCGAGAGCTCCGCATACTCCTGGCAGGAATGCTCGTTGTGCTGATGAGTCATTCTTGCTTCCTTCGTTTGCGGCTCGCGGCCTAGTAGTACTGGTAGGAGGGGGAAGAGGCGACGAGGGCGATCGCCTCGCGCACGAGGGCGCCGCTGGGCGTGCCGGCGTCGACGTAGGCTTGGACGTCGGCGACCTCGCTGGGCGTGAGCGCACCCCCCGCCATGAACTCGTTGATCCGCGTCGCCCACTGCGTCGACGGGATGCCCTTCATCAACGTTTGCAGAGTCGCGTTGGTGACCACGACCTGCGGGAGCTGGTTGTCCAGCAGGCGCGAAGCCAGCGTCCAGCGCGGCAGGACGGCCGCACCCCACGCTTCGATCGTGTCGGGGTAACCATCGGGCGGGCCCCAGTTGAACGGGATCTGCCCCATCAGGTTCAGCTGCTGTGCCAGCGCCTGGATGTTGCCGATCGTCGGCTGCGTCTGACGGATCAGACCGACGAGGTACGCGAACGGGCGCTTGTGCTTGCGCTTGTCCCACGGCACGCCCGCCATCACGTGGTTGCGGCGCAGGATGAAGCGCAGCATCTCCTTGATGTCGCCGCTGGTCGACAGGTAGACCGCCGCGGTCTGATCGACGAGGGCCTGCGGCGGGTCGTAGCCGAGGACCCAGTTGATCATCTTGCGCGACACGAAGGTCGCGGTGGCCGTATGCATGACGAGCAGGTCGATGACCGTCTCGGCGTCGGTCACGCCGCCGCCGGCGGGAATCGTGGTGCCGAGCAGGTTCTTCTCACCGAAGTCGTGGAATGGCGCGGCGAACAGGAACTCGCCCCAGACCGCCGCATTGCGGCGGAAGCGCCAGCCCGTGAAGCAACGGGCGAGCTCCTGGACGTCTTGCTCGTTGTACGGCCCGTCGACACCGAACGTGTGCAGCTCCATCAGCTCGCGCGAGTAGTTCTCGTTCGGCGAGCCGACGACGTTGGCGAACGTGTCGAGGTAGTCGATCATCGCGCCGCTCTTGGCGCTGGCGTGCACCATCTCCGGGAAGCTGCCCAGCGCGTGCGTGCGGATCACCTCGCGGTCGTCGACCGTCTTCAACAGACGCGTCGCCAGGCTCTGGCCTTGGAGGATGTTGAAGTGGTCCGTCCAGAACTCGACCATGCGCTCGAAGAGCTGCCGGCGCGAGAGCGTGGACCGAATCAGTGCGGCGGCGCGTAGCTGCTGAACCGGAACCACCTGGTTGCTGCCCGGTCCGTAGTTCTGGAAGAGCTGCGCCCCCGTCATCGTGAGCGTCGGCAGGCTCGCGAGGATCGCGTCGAGCTCGGCGTCGGGGATGTTGAGATGGTCGAGCTGGAACTCGATCCATCCGTCGTAGCCCAGCGTACTGGCCTCGGCGTAGGCGGCTTCGGTGAAGCCCTGCGTCGTCCGGTTGACGAGCTGCAGGATCTCGTCCTGCACCCCGGCGGGCGCTGCGTGCTGCCCGCGCCTGAGGAGGTCGCGACGGGAGAGCCGCCCTCCGCGACCCTGTACAGGTGCCGCCGAGGGGACTCGGATCGGTTGCGTCATTTCGTGGCTCCCAGTGGGGAAGTTGCTGAATCGGCGGGACGGCCCGCCACGGGCGGCTCGGAGTCACGGCGCCGACGAACGGATCCGACGGTTCCAGGGGGCGAACCCGCGGCGGAGGGGTGGGTTTCGCACGATCTTGCCAATTCGGTGAGCGGCCGCGGCCGGAGATCCTGGACAGACCCGAGCCAGTGCCGGGAACGCGTGCTGGACCCCGTCCATAAGGGTCAAGGGGCCGTCACGCGAGGTCGATCCCAGGAGCATGATCGAGGCCAAGAGACCGGCGAGCGAGGCCGACCGCCTGGCCGCACTCATCGCCTACGACGTTCTGGACACCGAACCCGACCAGGCCTACGACGACCTGACGCTCGTCGCGTCCCAGATCTGCGGGACGCCCATCGCTCTGGTCAGCCTGGTCGATTCGGATCTTCACCCGAGCGTCCCCCTGCCGCCGGTGCGCTCGCCGAACTCGTGCTCGAATGCCTCGAGCCGCCGCACGGGCACGTCGACCTCGATGCGTACGTCCGCGCCGTACTCCGCACGCTTGACCTCGAGTCGCTCCGCCGCGAGCAGACCCTCGACCACGCCCGAGCAGGCGTAAGGGAAGTTGAGCACGCGCCGCGCGGTGATCGCGACGGTCACGATCTCCGCTCGGTCGAGCGCCATGCCGGCCGCGCCGCCGTAGGCTCGGATCAGTCCGCCCACCCCGAGCTTGACGCCGCCGAAGTAGCGCGTGACGGACACGACGACGTTCTGCAGCTCGTGCCCGTCGATCTGCGCGAGGATCGGCCTGCCGGCCGAGCCCGCAGGTTCCCCATCGTCGCTCGAGCGCGTCTGTTCGCCCAGACGCCACGCGAAGCAGGTGTGCCGGGCGTCGTCGAACTCGGCCCGAACGTCGGCCAAGACCGCCTCCACGTCGTCGGGCGTGCCCGCTGGGGCGACGTCGGCGATGAAGCGCGAGCCCTTGATCTTGTCCGGCTCGAAGCGCGAGCGGCGGGCTACGGTTCGGTAATGGTCCTGCAACGGCGCCATTCGAGACTACAGAAGGCTCAACAGTGTAGTTTCTCGGGGTCCGCCTTACCCGACTGAGAATCCGATGCGCGTCCTCCTCGTTCCCATCTTCCTCCTCGCGACCACCCCTTCCCAAGACGGCGTGACCGTCGAGCAGCTCGAACGCTACCGAGACGAGATCATCAAGGACATCGAGATCCTGCGCGGCGAGTCCTTCACGCGAGGAGTCACCGTCAAGATCGCCGACAAGGCGACGTTCGTGCGCGAGACGATGAAGCGCGCCGACGCGTTGCTGCCCGATGGCATGATCGATGGTCTCAACGAATTGTGCCGGATGCTGGCGCTGATCCCGGCCGACGGCGACCTTCTCGGCATCACGCTCGAAATGGCGCAGGATGCGGCCGGGGGCTTCTACATCCCCGGCAGCGACACGTTCTACCTGATGGAAGGCATCAGCGGGGGAATGGCCAAGTCGATCCTGTCGCACGAGCTCGTGCATGCACTCGACGATCAGCTGTACGACATCGATGCTGGGATGAGCTCGCGGCTCGACAACAGCGATGCTGCCTACGCGTACAGTGCCATCGTCGAGGGTTGCGCGATGAGCGTCGAATCCCGCTGGTCGACCGAGTACCTCGATCCGCGTGACATCGACATCGCCGAGGCGATGAAGCTCGCGCAGGACAGCATGGCGGGGATGGTGCGCCAGCCGCCCTACGTCTGGGTGCCGTTCCTCTCCGCGTACACCAGCGGAGCGAGCTTCCTCGTTCGCTCCGACAGCGTCGTGACGGGAACGACCAAGCTCGCGACACCGGCCGACGTCGCCGCCGCCTACGCGAACCCGCCCCGCTCCTCCGAGCAGGTCCTGCATCCAGAGAAGTACTGGGACGCCGAGCGGCGCGACGATCCGCGGAGCATCGAGTTCGCCACCGACGACCTGCCCTCGGGCTGGAGGGTCGTGTGCGAGGATACACTGGGCGAGATTGCGCTGGCGCTCTTGGTCGACACGATCGGCACGCCGCTCGAGATCGACGCGACGAACCCGCTGGCGATCTTCCAGATCGAGTACACCAATCAAGTCGGCGAGGGGTGGGGTGGGGATCGGGTGATCGTTCTCGGCAAGGAAGAGGCGCGCTATTTGCGACTCGTGACGGTCTGGGATACGCCGCGCGATGCCGCCGAGTTCTACGGCGCGCTCATCCTGTTCGTCGACGACCTCGAGGAGCGGCTCGAGGCAATCTCGCGCTTGACGCGCGGCGAGAAGGAGAGGCCGCGGGCGGTCGCGACGCTCGCGTACGGCGAGAGCGACGTGCGCGAAGTCGTGCTCGAGCTCAGCTACGGGCTCAGGCGCTCCAAGCTCAAGGCGGTCGCGACGGCGCTGCGGCACAGCGAGGTGCAGTAGGATGGAGCGGTGCGAGCGGGCCCGCGCCTTTCTAGTGGTGTGAGTCACTGTTGCGCGGCATTTTGGTCGCTGCGTACGCGTTCGCTGCAAGGCGCAGCGACGACGCGACATTCTGGCTCGAGTCGGACCCGCGGCTGGACGCCTCGACGAGGCCCAGCGTCGAGGCAACGCCTACCTCGCAGCAGGTGCCGACTGCGTGTTCGTGCCGGGCGGACTGTCGCGCGACGACATCGAGCAGCTCGTCCGCGGGCTCGACGGCCCGCTCAACGTCGTTGCGAACCCCGCGATCTCCGTTCCGGTGGTGCCGACGATTCCCGAGCTCGATGCGCTCGGCGTCGCGCGCGTCAGCATCGGTTCTGGCGCACTGCGTAGCGCGCTCGCGCTCGCGCTCACGCGCCGCATCGCCGCGGAGCTGCTCGGTCCGGGCACCTACGACGCGATGCGCACGGAACTCGAGGCACCCGAGGCGGGGGCGGCGTACGAAATGGCGATTCGACCGCCAGCGGTGTGACGGGTCACTCCTCGCGCTTCGCTGCCGTGACTGGAGGGGCGGCGGGTCGTTCGGGTCCGCCCGCCGCCGGTGGTTGCGGCTCGAGAACGACGTCGTAGTCACCGTCCTCGGCGAGCAGTGAGTCGAGCGGCAGGATCAACGTGCAGCGCAGTCCGGAGGGGACGAAGTCGAACTGTGCCTCGCCCGCGAGCTCGTACTCGACGACGCCGCGGATGAGCTGCAGTCCGCCGAGGCCGGACGGTGGTACGGGGGCGGGGCCTCCCGACTCCTCCCAGACGATCCGCACCGTGCTCGACGCGACGGTCCACGTGACCGACAGCTGCCCAGTCGTGCTCGAGAGCGAGCCGTACTTGACGGCGTTGGTCGCCAGCTCGTGCAAGGCCATCGCAATGGGCGTCGTGGCCCGCGGGCGGACGCGCAAGCTCGGTCCGTCTATGGAGATCGTCCCGTCCCGGGGGTCGAAGGGACGCAAGACCGTCAGGGCGATGGGGCGCAGGTCGACACCACGCCAGCGCGCTGCCGCCAGCGCTTCGTGCGCGCGGGCCATGGCGCGCACGCGGCCGGTGAACGACTCACGGAACTCGTCGTAGCTCGAGCCGCGCGTGAAGGAGTGCTCGGCGATCGCGATCACGCCCGCCATGTTGTTCTTGACGCGGTGATCGAGCTCCGCGGCGAGCAAGGTGCGGTGCTCCTCGTGGCGCTTGCGCTCGGTGACGTCGCGGATGACGCTCTGGTAGGCGGGGCGGCCGTCGAACATCGTCGTGGCCGAGCTGGCCTCGACGTCGATGCTCCCGCCGTTCCACAGGCGGTAGCGCCGGAACTGCGTCCCCGCCGGGACGCCGTAGTGCTCGAGCTCCTCGAGCTTGCTCTCCACTCGCGGCTGGTCCTCCTCCGAAATGAACTCGGCGACGCTCCTGCCGATCATGTCCCGTGCGGACCTCAGGCCGAGCAGCCGCGCCGCGGCCGGGTTGACGAAGACGTAGCGTCCGTCGCGGTGGATCACGACCGCGTCCGGCAGAGCTTCGACCAGGCGCCGGTAGCGCTCTTCGCTCTCTTCCATCGTCCGACGCTGGCTCTTGCGGCGCAGGAGCTGCGAACCGAGCGAGGCGATCAACAGGAGTCCGAGGAGCACGCTCGGCACGACAACCGCCGGCCGCTCGTGCATCCGCGGCACGCGCTCGAACGGGACACGATAGGCGTCAGTCGGCCGCCCCAAGAGCGACATCGTCTCGACGAACAGCGTATGCGCGCCGGCGCCCAACCCCTCGAGCGTCACTTCACGCTCCGTCGTCCACGGCGTCCATGGACCGCCGTCGACGCGCCAGCGCAGCGGAATCATGGCCTCGAATCGCGTCTTCCAGAACGAGCGTACGTCGAAGTGGACGAGGGCATCGCCACTCTCCAGGGGGTGGACATGGGTGTAGACAATGGGCGGGCGGCCGAAGTGGCGCCGGCTGATCACGTCCGTGCCGCCGCGCCGCAGGCCGACCAGCAGGCGATCGGGGAGGGGCAGCAGCTCGACGACGTCGTCGCTGCCGAGCCGGTCACGCCCGACGGCGTGCGCCCAGTCGTTCGTGAGCGTCCAGACGCCTTCCTGCGATCCGACCCAGAGTTGGTCCGAGTCGTCGCGCTTCAGGGTCATGACGTAGAGCGGACGCGCACCCGCCTCCAGATCGACGTACTCGGGCTCGTCGCCGGCGAAGAACCCCAGTCCCGGGCCTGTCCCGTGGCCGAACCAGACACGATCGTGCTTGTCGGACGCCAGGGTCCAGACGCGGTCTCGGCGCAGGCCCGAGGCGCGGTTCCAGTGCCTCCACGTGCCCTCGCGCCAGCGACTGATGCCGGCGACCGTCGCGAACCAGAGGCTGCCGTCGGGCAGGTCGACGAAGTCGTAGACGCGACCGGAGATCAGTCCGCTCTCCGTGCCCCACGGCTCGAAGTCCGCGCCGTTCCATACACAGGCACCCGGTTCGTCCCGGGGCCCGGAGAAGCCGGGCTGGATGCCCAGGAACCACAGGCGGCCGGTCGTGTCCTTGCGGATCCGGTGAACGCCTGCGATGTCGAGCCCCTCGGCGGGGCCGTAGTGCTGCCAGGTGTGCCCGTCGAAGCGGTAGGCGCCCGCGAAGCTTCCGGCTCCGCTTCCGATCCAGATCCCGCCGTTCTCGTCCTCGGCCAAAGCGGTGACGGTGTGGATGCTCTGGCCGTCGACGGCGGAGAAGCGCTCGACGCCGCCGTTCTTGTCCCGCCGCTCGACGCCATCGGTCGTGCCGACCCAAATCGATCGGTCGGACGCGGCGAGGTACTCGATCGGCTGCGTGCCCGAGGAATTGCCGTGGACCCAGTGTTCGAGGTGCGGGGGATCCGGTCGGTACAGGAACAGGCCGTAGGAGGTCGCCACCCAGAATCCCCCGCCCTCGCGCCCGACGATCGTGTTGATGCCGTACATCTCGGGTGGCCGTGGGCCGAGCCGTGCCCACTGGTCGTCGTGCCTCCAGAGCACCTCATCGGACGAGAGCACGACGAACGCGTCGCCGTCTGGCGCGACCTCGAGGGAGTGCGTGATCTGCAAGGAGCGGTGCACGAGGCTCAACTCTCCGTCGCGCCGCTCCCAGAGGCCACGCACCTCGTGGGGGTGGTCGACGTAGAGCAGCCCGTCGCCGCGATCGTCCAGGTCGATCGCGAACAGCTTCCACGCCGGCGGCAGCTCAAAGCCCCTCTCCCAGGCGTCCGCGCGGTGGATGAGCACCTCGCCCTGCGTGCTGAGCCACGGCGACCCGTCGCGGTCGCGCGTTTGCAGGGTTTGCGCGATGTTGAACACGGCGTGGTCGAGCGAGCGCGCGGGTCCGAGATCATCCCCGACCACGTGGTACGTGGTCGGCCCCCGTCCGCCGGAGGTGTGGAGCACGAGCACGTCGCCGTCTGCGCTCGCTTCGCAGGCGAATGGCCCGCTCGAGGCGGGCAAGTCGATCCGCTGGAAGCCGAACCGATCGCCGCGGTACACCTCGCCGCCGATCGCGACGACGATCTCGCCATCGGCGCGGGCCGCGAGGTCGCACGGCCTATTTCCCTTCAGTCCCCGGGCCGGACGCCACACGTAGCCGTCGTACCAAGCGAGGCCGCGTTGCGTCGAAGCCCACGGCGTGCCGTCCGGAGCTTCGACCACGGACGTCACGTGATCGTCGGGCAGACCGTCCTCGACTCCGAAGCGGATCCAGTGCCGCGAGTCGAAGATGCCCGGGTCAGGTCCCGGATTCGTCGGAACTTGCTCGCCGACCTGGAGCCCGGCGAGCAGCGCGCCGAGGAGCGCGCCGAGGAGCGCGTAAGGGGGTGTCATGACGAGAAGGAACGCGAGCGGACCCCTCGGTCTTAGCCCGAGCGGCCCGCACGAGCCCAATCAGTCTACGGATCGTTCGCGTTGTGGGCACGCGACCGCGCCCAGTTCGCAGTTCCGCCACCTCCTCAGTGCATTGCCGGTTCCGCCGTAGTCCGGGCCTCGACGGCGAAGCCACGCGCTTCGTCGTAGTCGACGTAGGCGACCTGGCCGTGAGCCAGCGTTCCGTCCAGGATCGCCTCGGCGACGGGGTTTTGGATGAAGCGCTGGATCGCGCGCTTCAGCGGGCGCGCCCCGAATTCGGGGCTGTAGCCCTCGTCGGCCAGTCGATCCTTGGCGGCGTTCGAGAGCTCGATGCCCAGGTCTTGCTCGGCGAGATGCTGCGCGAGGCGCGCGATCTGCACGTCGACGATCGAGCGGATCTGAGGCTTGGTGAGGGTCTCGAACGTGAGGGTCTCGTCGAGCCGGTTGAGGAATTCGGGCCGGAAGAACTCTGCCACCTGCGCGTCGCTGCGCAAGTTGCTCGTCATCAAGACCAGCGTCTGCGTGAAGTCGACCGTCCGTCCCTTGCCGTCCGTGAGCCGCCCGTCGTCGAGCAGCTGCAGGAGCACGTTCATCACGTCCGGATGCGCCTTCTCGACCTCGTCCATCAGCACGACGCTGTGCGGCTTGCGGCGCACGGCCTCCGTGAGGACCCCGCCCTCGTCGTAGCCGACGTAGCCGGGGGGCGCACCGATCAGGCGCGACACCGAGTGCTTCTCCATGAACTCGCTCATGTCGACGCGCACCATGTTGCGTTCGTCGTCGAACAGGAACTCGGCCAGGGCGCGCGCGACTTCGGTCTTGCCGACGCCGGTCGGCCCGAGCAGGAGGAACGAGCCCAAGGGACGCGTCGTCTCCTGGATGCCTGCCCGCGCGCGTCGCACGGCCTGCGCGATCGCTTCGACCGGACGCTCTTGTCCGATGATGCGCTCGCCGACCCGCTCTTCCATGGAGAGCAGCTTGGCGCGCTCGGTCTCGAGCAGCTTCGACGCCGGAATGCCCGTCCAACGCGAGACGACCTGGGCGATCATCTCGTCGTCGACGGCCTCGGGGAGCAGGGCGCCGGACTCCTGAACCATCTCCAGCTCGTCCGTCGCCCGCGTCACGTCCGCTTGCGCTTCCGGAAGCTCGCCGTAGCGGATCTGGCCGACGCGCTCGAGGTCGCCCTCGCGCTCCTTCTGGTCCGCCTCGGCGCGCAGGTTCTCGATCAGTATCTTGCCGGCGCGGATGGACGTGATCAGGTCCTTCTCCTTCTGCCAGCGCGCGCGCAGGGCGGAGGCCTGTTCGTTCAGACCCGCGAGCTCGACTGCGATGTCGCCGATGCGGGACGTGTTGCCAGCCGATTCATCCTTCTGGAGAGCCGTCCGCTCGATCTCGAGCTGACGCTGCCGGCGCTCGATCTCGTCGAGCTCGGGCGGCATCGAGTCGATCGCGGTGCGCAGTTGGGCGGCGGCCTCGTCGACGCAGTCGATCGCCTTGTCGGGCATGAAGCGGTCGGTGATGTGCCGGTCCGCGAGGCGCGCGGCGGCGATGAGGGCCGCGTCTTGAATGCGCACCCCGTGGTGCACTTCGTAGCGCTCCTTCAGGCCGCGCAGGATCGCGACGGTGTCCTCGACCGACGGTTCGTCGACGTGTACGGGGAGGAAGCGGCGCTCGAGCGCGGCGTCCTTCTCGATGTACTTGCGGTACTCGTCGATCGTCGTTGCGCCGATGCAGTGCAGATCGCCACGCGCGAGTGCCGGCTTCAGCATGTTCGCCGCGTCGACCGCACCCTCGGCACCGCCCGCGCCGACGAGCGTGTGCAGCTCGTCGATGAACAGGATGACTTCGCCGTTCGCCTCGGCAATCTCCTCCAAGACGGCCTTGAGGCGCTCCTCGAACTCGCCACGGTATTTTGCGCCCGCGAGCAACGCGCCGATGTCGAGCGCCATCACGCGCTTGCCCTTGATGCCCTCGGGCACGTCGCCCGCGACGATGCGGTTGGCGAGGCCCTCGACGATCGCCGTCTTGCCGACTCCGGGGTCGCCGATCAGCACGGGGTTGTTCTTGCGGCGCCGCGACAGCACTTGGATCGTGCGGCGGATCTCTCCGTCGCGTCCGATCACGGGGTCGAGCTTGCCCGCCTCCGCTTCCGAGGTCAGGTCGCGCCCGTACTTCGACAGGGCGTCGAAGGTGTTCTCGGGGTCGGGGTTCGTGACGCGTCGACCCTTGCGCACCTCGTTCAGCGCCGCCTCGACCTTCTCGGCGGTGATGCTCCGGCTCGCGAGCATTCCCGCGAACTCACCACCCTTGCGGGCGAGCGCGAGAAAGAGGTGCTCGGTGGACACGAACTCGTCGTCCATGTCCTTGGCGGCCTTCGTCGCCTCGGCGAGGACGTCTGCGAGTGCGCGCGACATCCCGAGCTGGCCACCCTCCGACGCGGGCAGCTTCGCGAGCAGCGCATCGGTCTCGGTGAGCAGGGCCTTGGGTTGGGCTTCCAGGCGCTGCAGCAGAGCCGAAGTCACGCCTTCGGTCTCGGCGAGGAGCGCCTGCGCGAGGTGCAGCGGCGAGAGCTCCGGATGGCCAGCGGTCTGGGCCGACTGTTGGGCGGTCTGCAGGATCTCTTGGGAGCGGGTCGTGTATTGAGCATTCATGGCTCCGGTACAAGTGCAACGGGTATGCCAGGTGCTCGAAAGGGCTCTGCTGGACCCAGGAAAGGGGTCGATGAAGTTGCGTGCCGCCCTTTTGGCAGCTATAACTGTCAAAAGGGCATCATTCGAGCGCGCCGATCAGCGACTCGATCGCGCCACGCAGCGGGTGCCCATCCGGCGCCCTCTCGAGCGCGACTCGCGCATCGTTGCGCGCCCGCACCAGCGCGCGCTGCGCCTCCGCGGGTCGCATCGCCATGCGCAGAATCCCGGCCGAGCGCGCGAGCAGGAGGGCCCGGTCGAAGTAGGCGGCCTCGAGCGTCTCGTCCAGCTCGAGCGCCGTGTCGTAGTCCGCGAGCGCGGCTTGACGCGTCGTGGCGGCCAGCGTCACCTCGTCCAACTCGACCAAGACGCGCTCGAGCTGCGCTCGACACACCGCGCGGTTGACGAGCGCGGCCGGTTGCTCGGGCCGGATCGTCCAGGCGGCGTCGAACTCCGCGATCGCGAACTCGAGCGTCTCGCGGGCTGCTGGCAGGTTCCGCGCCGCGACCGCACGCAGGGCGCGCCGCGCGTCGGCCTGTCCGCGCATCCCGTAGGCGCTGGCCATGCCCGGCTCCATCTGCAGGAGCGGTCCGTAGTCGATGAGTACCTCGTCCATGCCCTCGAGCGGGAGCACGGCGCCTCCGAGGTCCAGCTTCTCGCCGGAGCTCACGCGCACGAGGGCCGTCGCGATGTACGCGGGATGGAAGCCGCGTAAGAGGTCGCTCGCGATCAAGGAGTGCCGGAACCCGAGCCCGTCCTCGCCCGTCAGCAGGTAGAGGCGCGAGAGGGAGAGGTGGGCGTCGCGGTGGCCGAGGTCGAGCTCGATGACTTCGCGCAGAACGAGGATCGCTCCGCGCTCGTCGCCCTCGAGCCAGCGCAGCATCGCGCGCGCGTAGAGGCTGTCGGCGGAAACGAGTCCCTCGTCGTCGACGAGCGACGACCGGAGGTCGGCCGCGCCACGCGCGCGGCAGCCTTCGAGCTCTGCTGGCACCTCTTCGCCGAGCACGGGCACGAGACCGCGAAAGAGCTCGGCGAGCACCAGGCCCCGCGAGCGCGCGAGGCGCGGGCGCTGCGGCTGCAGCGCATCGCACGCGTCGAGTGCCCTCAAGGCTTCCTCCAGCTGCCCTTGGGCGTGCAGCAGCTCGCCGAGGAAGTGGTACGCATGACCCGCCTCGGTCGTGTCGAGGAAGGCGCGGCAGCGCTCGATCGCGGTCTGCAGGATGTCGTACGTCTGCCTGCCGTGGAGTCCGCCGGACGATCGAGTCGCGCGCGCGTCGTCGAGCGCCCGCTGCACTTCCTCGGACAACGCGAAGACTTGTTCGACGACAGCGCGCTTGTCTTCCGCCGCGCGGCGGTCCGCGCGTGCCTGGATCAGGAACGGCAGCGCAACGAGCGTCGCGAGGACCGCCGCACCGAGCCCCGCGACGACGGCACCCTGGCGGCGGGAGACGAAGCGCCGCAGGCGGTAGGCGAGCGAGGGCGGGCGCGCTTCGACCGGCTCGCCCGAGAGCCAGCGCTCGAGGTCGCTCGCGAGCGCCAGCGCGGAGGCGTAGCGCTGCTGCGGATCCTTGGCGAGGCACTTGTGGACGATCGTCGCGAGGTCGGTGTCGACGCGCGGTGCGACGTCGCGCAACGGGGCCGGCTCGGCCTCGACGATGCGGCGCAGCAGCGGGTAGAGCTCGTCGTCCCCAAACGGCGGGCGCCCGGCGAGGCACTGGTACAGCGTCGCTCCGAGCCCGTAGACGTCGCTGGCGGGCCCGACTGCGCCGCCCTGGCCCGAGGCCTGCTCCGGCGGCATGTACGCGGGCGTGCCGACGATGCTGCCCGACACCGACAGCGACGAATCGACGGCGACCTCCTTGGCGAGCCCGAAGTCCATCACGTAGACGTGCGGGCGATCACCGGACTCGACCATCAGGTTCGCCGGCTTGAGGTCGCGGTGGACGATGCCTTCGGTGTGCGCGTAGTGCACGGCGAGCGCCGCATCGCGCACGAGCGGCACGAGCTCGCGCGGATCGTCGAAATCGAGCTCCGCGAACGATTTGCCCTGCACGCGCTGCATCGCGATGCATTCGGACGTCGCGTCGTAGACGGCGGCGATGCCAGGGTGCGTCAGACGCGCCGCGGCGCGCGCCTCGCGCACGAACCGTGCGCGCGCTTCCTCGGAGAGGTTGGCGGCGCCCGAGAGGATCTTGAGTGCGACCTTGCGCTCGAGATCGCGGTCGTACGCCTCGTACACGACGCCCATGCCGCCGCGGCCGAGCTCCGCGCCGAGCTCGTACCGATCGGTATCGACCGCGCCGGCGTCGGGATCGGTGCGCAGCGGCGCGGCCGCCCCGAGCAAGCGCCGCGCGGCGCCGGGTGTCAGCCTGCGGCTCATTCCTCGTGCCCCTCGAAGAGCCAGGCGAGCTCCACCCGCAGATCCGCGTCGCCGCGCACCGTCTCGAGGACCGCCGCGCGCAGGTGGGCGCGGTAGCGCTTCTTCGTGACGGCCAGCCAGTTGGACACGTCGACCTTCGTGATTCCGTGGCGCGCCGCGACCTTCTCGTAGTCGAGCTCCTCGTCGTCGAGGTAGAAGTCGCGGAAGACCGCGAAGTGGACGGGCTTGTCGCGTTCGATCATCTCGGCCTCGAGTGCCTCGATCGCCTGTGCGAGCAGCTCGCGCCGCCAGGCGTCGTCGAGCGCCTCCTCGGGGCTCGCTCCAGCCGCCGGCGGCTCGAGCGAGTCGCCCGCGTCGAGTGGCACGAAGCGCTTGCCTCCTCCGCGTTTGACCGTACGTCGCTTGCGCTCGAGATCATGGAGGAAGTTGGCGAGCGAAGCCTTGATGAAGCCCCGGAAGCTCCCGCGCTCCGGGTCGGCGCGCGCGAGGAAGTCGCCTTCGGCGATCCAGAGGAAGAAGTCCTGCACCGCATCGCGGGCATCGTCGTCGCTCTTCGCCCAGCGCGCCCGCACATAAGCGTAGGCGGGCCGCCAGTAGCGCTGCGCCAGCTCTTCCAGAGCGTCGTGGGTCGCATTCGAGCCGGGCGCGATTCGCGACCAGCGGGTGCTCGGAAATTCGTCGCCGCGACCTTCTGTCCTGGCATCTGTGTGGGACACGACCTCCCATCCTGCATAATCGCGGCACGGAGAGGAGCCCCGAAGGGGCCGACGAACCGATGACGACCCGCCGCTACCTGCACGAGGAGACGTTCCCTACGTCCCCCGAGCGCCTGTTCACCCTATTGCACACGCCGAGCGCGATCCGCGAGTGGTGGAGCGCATCGAGGGCGATCATCGTGGCCCAGCGCGGCGGTGTCTGGGCCGCGACCTGGGGGGACGCGGAGGACGATCCCGACTACGTGACCGCCGCGACGATTCGAACGTTCGAACCGCCGCGGCGCATGGTGCTCGCCGACTATCGCTACCGGGCCAAGACCGGACCGCTTCCGTTCGAAGCCGACCTGATGACCGAGTTCGTCGTATCGAGCCACCCCGAGGGCTCTGTCTTGCGCGTGATCCAGGACGGCTTCCCCGCCGGCCCGGAGGCCGACGAGTTCTACGCTGGCTGCGAACAGGGGTGGCGCGACACGTTCGCCGGGATCCGGCGCTTCGTCGACCCCAAAAAGGAGTGACGCCCCTAAGAGGGACGCCCCTAAGAGTGACGCCCCTAAGAGTGACGCCCCTAAGAGGGACGCCCCCAACTGTGACGCCTAAAAGAACGTGACGCTGACCGCGTCGGTGAAGTTGTTCGACCCGAGATCGCGGAACCAGCACTGGAAGTTCCACGTCTCGCCCGGGGCCACCGCGACCGGCGGGAACAGGGGGAGAGCGCCGAGGTCGACGTCGATCGAGCCGGTCGGTCCGACGATGATGCGGCCGGCCTGGTTGAAGCGACCGATGCCCGAGCAGCCGGTGAAGCCGCACGTCAGGCACAGGACGCCCTGGCTGCCCGGCGGCGTCACGGCGCCCTGGGTCGAGCCGACGAGGAAGTAGCCGAACTCGCCCGGCGGCAGGTCGAACGCCGTCAGCGTCAGCGAGCCGTCGAGGACGAACGGGCTGCCGTCCGCCTCGATGCGCGCGGGCAGGCCGGTCGAGTTGGGGACCGCGGGTGCACAGTAGGGCACGGCGAGTGTCGGCTCGAAGATCTCGATGAAGCGCGGGTTCTGCCCGTCGGGCACCGTCAGCCCCATCAGGATGTTGCCCGTCGGCGAGTAGCGCCGGAAGGCGGTCGAGATCGAGTGCGAGACCCAGATGTTGCCCTCCATGTCGACGGCGCATCCGACCGCGCCCGACGACCAGCCTGTGCTGAACGACGAGATCAGGCCACCGGCCGGCGTGTAGTTGCGCACCGGGCCGACGGCGCCGAGGATCGTCCACAGGTTGCCGCTGTCGTCGATGTCGATGTCGCTCGGCGGACACGAGCCCGTGCTGATCTCGCTCAGCTGCGTGAAGTCGCGCGTGTAGCGGCGCATGCGGCGCCAAACGGTGTCCGAGACCCACAGCTCGTCGTCCTCGGTCACGCGCAGGCCGAAGGGCCGCCCGCTCGAGGGCAAAAGGTGCGTCTGGAGGTGCGTCCCGTCGGGCGCGTAGTACTCGAGCGCACCGCCAGTGGTGTCGCAGATCACGATCGTCCCGTCCTCGAAGACGTCGACGTCGCCGGGGCTCACCACCTCCGGCGTGGCGAAGTGCGCGACCTCGGCGCCGCCGGGGCCGAAGAACGAGAGGCCGCGCGTCGGCGCGTTGTGCGCGCTGATCAATCGCCCCGAACGGGTGAATGCGACGCCCCAGTAGTCCGAACCCGTCGCGCCCGTCGTCTCGAAGACGAACGTGCCGTCAGGGTTGTACACGCGTATGCCGTTCGCGGTGTTGACGAGCACGTCCCCCTCCGCCAGCTGTCCGAGTGCGGTGGTGGGGAGTACGGCCAGTGCGAGTAGAACGAACGGACGAGAAACCGACATGAATGCCCTCCTTGGGGGTAGGGTCGATCTCGGCGGATCGTAACGCATACGCTCCGGGACGTCACCGGATTGCGCTCGAGACCGCCAACCGACGAAATGGGGAGCATGCTCCTCGCCCTCGCCCTCGCCGTGACCGCGGCGTCCCAAGACCCGCCCGCCCCTCCGATCGTGCCCCGCGAATGGCTCGCGGTGCGCCGCGTCGACACGATCCGCAGTCGGCGCCCCTTCCGCACCGACGGCGTCTTTGCGCGCCACCTGGTCGACCCGAGCGCGGATCCGCCCAAGGAGGGCGACACGATCACCGGCGAGCACGGTGCGGGAACCGGGGAAACCGTCACCGCGAACGAGAACGGTGCGCTCGGGCGCAGCTTCGGCTACGGCTTCACCGAGCTGGAGGTCGAGGCACCGACTTTCGCCCTCGCCCGCCTGCAGGGCGCCGCGACGCTCTTCCTGGACGGTGAGGCGCGCGGCGGCGACTACTACGCGCTCGGACACCGGGGCGTGCCGGTGGAGCTGACCGCGGGCGTGCACCGCATCTTCCTGACCGGTGCTCGCTCCGCCCCCTCCCTGCGCTTCGAGCCGGTCGAAGAGGGGCTCGTCTTCGCGGCGTGGGACGTGACCCTGCCGCACCTCGTGGCGGGCAGCGAGCCCGCGGGTTTCGTCGGTGCGTCGATCCTGAACGCGAGCCGCGTCGCGACGGGGCCGATGACCGTCGAGTACGGCGGCCGGGGAGCGATCGCCGCGGGCCGTGTCGACGTGCCGTCGGGCATCGTGCCGCTCGGCTCGCTGCGCGTGGCGCTGCCGCTCGCGGGAGACGTCGTCGCGCCGGACACCGAACACGTCGTTCCGGTCACGGTGCGCGACGCGCGGGGAACGGAGCGGCTGAAGTTCGAGCTGAAGCTGGGCGTCGTCGCGGCCTCCGAACGCCAGCAGCGGACCTACCGCTCCGAGGTCGACGGCGCCGCCCAGGCCTTTGCCGTTCTCCCGCCGCACGGTGAGAGCGAGGGGCCGATGCACCTCGCGCTCGCGCTGCACGGCGCCGCGGTGCACTGCTGGGGTCAGGCGGGCTGCTACCGGCAGTCGCCCGACTTCTGGGTCGTCGCGCCGAACAACCGGCGCAAGTTCGGGTTCGACTTCCAGGACTGGGGACGGCGCGACGTGTACGACGTGCTTGGCGAGGCTCTCGCTCTCTCCGGCGTCGAGCGTTCACGCGTCTTCGTGACTGGACACTCGATGGGCGGCCACGGATCGTGGCACATGGTCGCGAACGACGCGGACGGCTTCGCTGGCTGCGGGCCGTCCGCCGCGTGGGAGAGCTTCGACACGTACAGCGGACGCCCCACGAGCGCCTTGTCGGACGTGTGGTTCGGCGCGGACAACTCGTCGCGCACGCTCGCGCTCATCGACAACGTCCGCCAGACGCCAGCGTTCATCCAGCACGGCACGGCCGACACCAACGTCCCGGTCGAGCACGCACTGATGATGATCGACGCGCTGACGAAGGCCCACGGGACGTTCGAGGTGCGGATGCAGGGCGGCGCCGGGCACGGCTTCGGCAACGGCTGGCTCGAGGCGTTCGACTTCTTCCGCGGGAAGAGCATCCCCGAGAGCCCGGCGACGCTCGATTTCACGACGGCGGACCCGTCCGTCGACGCACGCCACCATTGGCTGCGGATCGAGGAGCCGCTCGAGTACGGCGTGAACGCGCGCGTGCGGGGCGGCAGGGCCACCGAGCCCGATCGGATCGAGCTGACGACGACGAACGCGCGGATGATCGCGATCGACGCCGGCGCGCCCGAGGTCCCGGGCCTCGTCGTCGACGGGACCGAGATCGCACTCGCGGACGAGCCGCGCCCGCTCTGGCTCGAGCGCGTGGGCGAGGCGTGGCGCATCGCCAGCACCTGGCTCTACAGCGGAATGTCGAAGGACTGAGAGCTGAGGGGGAGGCCGAGCCCATTTTTTGGCGAGAATTGTCGATGGGCGTGCGCGTTGTACTCGTACCGGCCGCCGTGACCGCCACTCGTCCCGAACCAACGAAGTCGAACATGTCCACGCTGCTGCTACTGTCCCTCCTCGCTCTCCCACTGCAAACCGAGTCCGCGGTCCAAGATCAGGACGGCGCCGCGACGATGAGTGCGTCTCGCGCCGAGCTGGGCGACCTCGCGAAGATCGCCGCGATCAAGAACGTGCAATACGACGGCGTCGCGGCGTGGAAGGGGATGTCCGGCAAGGGCCGCGTGCGCGAGATCTACGCCGGGCTCGAGCAGGCGAAAGTGCGCTCGGAGTTCCAGGGCTTCGGCGTCTTCCTCTACGGCACCGACGGCGAGGTCGTATGGGAGAAGACCCCCGCCGGCGTCGTCGTGCGCCGCGGCTGGGACGCCGCTGAGTTCACGCGCCGCTTCGGCTGGGCGCAGAACCTCGATTGGCGCCAGCTCTACACCTCGGCCAAGCTGCTCGGCCCCGAATCCCTCGACGGCAACAATTGCATCAAGCTCGAGCTCGTGCCGCGCCTGTTCGACCAGCGCGACGAGGAAGCGAAGAAGGCCGAGCCGGCGCGCGACACGCTCTACCTCGACGAGAAGACCCTCCTACCCCGCCGCCTCGACGCCCAGGCCGTCGGCCTCGATGGCGCCGCGACGCAGATCCAAACCTCGTTCAGCGACTGGCGCGAAGTCGCCGGGGTCAAGTACGCCTTCCACCGCGAGGTGACGGTCTCGGGTTTCACGCTGATCATCGACTTCGAAAAGATCCAACAGAACGTCGAGCTCGCGGAGGCCTACTTCAGCCTCGACGACGACGTCCGCCTAGCCGTCGACACCGCCCAAACCGGCAAACCGAAACCCGCCGACAGCGAGCCGAAGTTCGAGACGCTCGAGGAGCGCCATCTCGCGTCGATTCGCCTGCAGTGCAAGAAACACGAGATGCAGAAGACGCTGTCGGTCGCGCTGCCCGAGGTGTTCACGTACCTGAACTCCGTCGGCGCTGTGGCGGCGGGCGTGCCGCTCGTGCGCTACCACGCGTTCGGGGACGAGGTCGATTTGGAGGCCGCGATCCCGGTGGCGGCGCCGATTCAGCCGAAGGGGCGGATCAAGGCGGACAAGCTGCCCGCGGGCAGGGCGGTTGTGATCTGGCACGTTGGTCCGTACGTGAAGTTGGGCGCAACGCACAAGCGGATGATGGAGTTCCTGAAGAAGGAAGGGCTGGAGGCGGACGGGCCGCCTTGGGAAGAGTATTGGACGGACCCGGGTTTGGAGCCGGATCCGGAGAAGTGGAGGACGAAGGTGGTGCAGCCGGTGAAGGGGAAGTAGGGGCGTCTCGGGCGCTGTTGCGTTTCGTTTCTCCTGCGCCTTCACTCCCCGGCGCGCCTCTTTCTCTCCCGTTCCCGTTCCCGATGCGTGCCGTTGCTTGTTTGCTTGCCTTTGGTCTGCATTCGTGAACGTGCCCGCTTGCGTGCCCGTGCCCGACGGCGTGGCGGTTAAGGCTGGTGAGCGTTTGGACTGGTGAGCGTTAAGGCTGGGAGCGTTTGGACCGGGAGCGTTCGGGCTGATGAGCAGCCGTGGTGCGCCCGGGAGTGTCAGGTTCGGTGTGTAAGTTGCATCTGACGCGGTAGCTTCCAATCCGAGAGGAGCAACCGATGCCCATTCGCAAAGAGCTGCTAGACGAACTGCTGAAGGACTGTGCCAAGCGCGAGGACATGGTCGGCCCAGACGGGCTGCTGAGGAAGCTGACCGGGGCTCTGGTCGAGCGAATGCTCGAGGCAGAGATGACCGAGCACCTCGGCTACGAGAAGGACGACCCAGCCGGTCGTCGCTCGGGGAACTCGCGCAACGGCAAGTCGACCAAGACGCTGAGGACCGGACGCGGCGACGTGCCGATCGAAGTTCCGAGGGATCGCGAGGGCGACTTCGAGCCACAGGTCGTCAAGAAGGGCGAGACCCACTTCGAGGGCTTCGACGACGAGATCATCTCGATGTACGGGCGCGGCATGACGCAGCGCGACATCCGCGAGCACCTCGAGCAGATGTACGGCACCAAGATCTCACCCGACCTGATCTCTCGAGCAACCGCGGCCGTCTGGGACGAACTCCAGGCGTGGCGCAACCGGCCACTGGATCCGGTGTGGCCGATCGTGATCCTTGACGCGATCGTGCTGAAGGTACGTGAGAAGGGCACGGTGGCGAACAAGAGCGCATACGTAGCGCTAGGAGTCGATCTGCGGGGTCACAGAGAAGTGCTCGGCATCTGGCTCGAGCAGAATGAGGGCGCGAAGCTGTGGCTCTCGGTGCTGACCGAGCTGAAGAACCGCGGGGTCGAAGACATCCTGATCGCGTGCTGCGATGGACTGAAGGGCTTCCCTGAAGCCATCGAGGCTGCGTTCCCCAAGACGGTCGTGCAGACGTGCATCGTGCACATGATCCGCAACAGCTTGCGGTACGCGAACTGGAAGCAACGACGGGCGATGGCGAAGGCGCTGCGTCCGATCTACTCCGCGGACACCAGGGAGGCGGCGGAGACCGAGCTCGATCGCTTCGAGACCGAGTGGGGCGAGCGCTACCCGATGGTCGTGAAGTCGTGGCGAGACAACTGGGAACGAGTCGTGCCCTTCCTGGACTTCCCCCCACCGATTCGCAAGGTGATCTACACGACGAACGCGATCGAGTCACTGAACGCGACCCTGCGGAAGGTCCTGACGCCGAGGAGGCACTTCCCGTCGGACGAGGCCGCGCTCAAGGTGATGTACCTGGCAATCCAGAACCGTGAGCGGCGATCGGTCAAGCCCATGCACACGTGGAGCCTCGCGCTCCAGCACTTTTCCATCCACTTCGAGGGGCGTGTCCCCATCAACTGAAGCGCTGTGTCAGATGCGACTTACACGGAAGATCTGACACTCCCGCGCCCGGCGGCGCCGAGGCCGGACTGCTCACCAGCCCAAACGCTCCCAGCCTTAAC
>JAAELL010000510.1 GCA_024226735.1 bacterium
CCGCTAGTGGTGTGAGTCACTCTTGTGCGGCATTTTGGTCGGCCCGTACCCGCCCGCTGCTGCGTTGCGCCTCCTCCGAGACTTGCAGCGAAGTCGCGTCGTCGCTGCGCCTTGCAGCGAGCGCGTACGCACCGACCAAAACGTCGCACAAGAGTGCATCACACCACTAGATAGTGATCGTCTCCTGAAAGGTGACCGCCTACTGGAAGGCGATCGAGAGTCCGTCGGTGAAGTTCGAAGTCAGCGTCGGGTTCAAGTCCCTGTACCAGCACTGGAAGCTCCACGTCTCTCCCGCCTGGACGGCCTGCGGCGGGTTGACCGGGATCGCCCCGAGGTCGAGCGCGATCGTCCCGGTGGGTCCCTGGATGATGTTCGCGATCTGGTTGTAGCGGCCGATGTTGCCGTTGAGGCAGATGAACCCGCTCGAGCCCGGCGGGTTGAAGAAGCCCTGGGTCTGGCCGGCGAGGAAGTATCCGAACTGGCCCGCGGGGAGTTGCTCGGCAGTGAGCGAAACGTCGTTCAGCGCGACCATGGTCGACCCGAAGGCCGAGATGATGGCTGACGTTCCGGAGCTGTTGGGGATCGCCGGGCCGCAGTAGCTGTTGCCGATCGGCTGCCCGCCGAAGAGGCTGGGCGCCCAGGCCGCTCCGCTCGCGATTGCCATGGTCGCTGTCTCGGGCGTCGGGATCGTCGGCTCGAACGCCATCGTGACCAGATTGAAGACTGCGATCGCGCTGTGGTTCTCGGACGACGCCTTGTCCGTCATCAGGTAGCACCGATCGTTGCCGACGGTGAAGCCGTCGACGTCGTTGTAGAACGGCGGCGAGGCGACGACTTGGACCTCTGTGCCGCTACCGAACGCGTCGACCGAGATGATGCCAGGCACGAAGGAGCCGCCGATGAACTGGTCGTTCATCACGTAGAACAACCCGTCCCCCGGATTGAAGCCCATGCCGCCGAGCGCCAGAGCTTGGTGTGAGAACACGTGCACGGGCGGCTGCACCAGGGTCGGCGTGCCGGGTGTGGTCGTGAGGTCGATCTCGTAGATGGCGACCTGGGTCTGGGGCGAGGGGAACTGCAGGCAGCCGTACAACCCGCCGTTGGCCCATGTGAGTCCATCCACACGCACGCCGGCTCCGAATCCGTCCATGATGGTGCCGATCAGCACGGGCGGGCTCGGTGAGTTGTAGTCCCACTCGTACAGCTCCATGTTGTCGGTCGCGTAGATCTTGCGTCCCGCGTCGTCGGCGGCGAGACCGAAGATGCCGACTCCGCCGAAGATCGGCGTCGCGATGCTGGACGTGAGGCCGATGTAGAACGTGTCGCTGCCGGAGTTCGTGCCGACGACGAGTTGAGCGGTCGCGAGCTCCGCGGCCGCGATGGAAAGAGCGGTGGCGAGGATGGGGCGTAGCATCACGTATGGGTTCGTTGGGTGAGTTGGAGTTGCGCTCGGAGGGGGGGGCGCGGGCCGGGCCGCGCATTCCTGCATGCTACTGCTCGGCGTGAAAAGTGCCCGGTCTCGGCCCGCCCGGCCCGTCTCGGCAGCGGTACAGCCCTATTCGTGGCAATTGCCTGCAACCGTGGGCCCCCCTCACGCCGTTTGTGTCCCGAACAGCCGTGAAGGACTTACAGCACCCGACCCCAATCCGTACCGAGCGACCCGATTCCGCGCATGGCTTCGAGCCGTGCGCCCACGGGGACCTCGAGCTCGTCCAGAGCGCGCGCGGCGGCTGCCCCCGAGCGATCGAGCGATTGATGCTGCGGCTGCGTTGCGTGCGCGCCACCCTCGTGGCCCGCAACGCCAAGCTCGGCGCGCCTCTGGACGCGGCAGAGCTCGAGGACGTGATCCAAGACACTCTGATCGCCGTCTGGGGCAAGCTCGAGCGCTTCGAAGGGTACGGCACGCTCGAAGCCTGGACGTACCGCTTCAGCGTGCTCGAGCTACGCTCTCGACTCGGCGCACGCCGTGCTCGTCACGGGGCTCGTCACGTGCGCCTCGAGGACGTCGAGGAGCGCGCCGCTGCAGTGAGCGACGCACCTGGTGACGACGAGGTCGCGCGCGTCTACGCAGGTCTCGCGCGGCTCGGCCGAGGCGAGCGGCGTGTGATCGAGCTGAAGCTGCTCGAGGACTTGACCTTCGAGGAGATCGCCACGCGGCTCGGCCGGTCGCCGAACACGCTGAAGGCGCAGTACTACCGTGGACTCCGCAAGCTGCGGACCCTTCTGCCCCAAGTGCTTCCGCAGGCCCGACGAGGACCGACGCATGACTGCGCATGACCCCGAGCACGAGCGAGCACTCGATCGGATTCTGGCCTCCGATCACGACCCTTGGCGCGCCTTCCGCAGCTCGCCGCTCGCGCCTTGCCATGCGTGCGCGCGCATCGTCGGCGGCGTTCTGGCGACGGAGGCGCGCGTAGCCGACGCGGGGCGCCGAGAGCGCGCCAACCTCGCGTCGTTGGCCCGGGAGCGGACGGGCGAGGGCCGCGCCGAGCGGGGGCTCCGGGCTCACATCAGAACGCGCGAGTCCCCCGATGGAGCGGCGGCGCCGCACCGACGTCCGTGGGGTGGGTTGCTCGCGCTCGCCGCGGCGTCCGTCCTCGTCTGGGGCAAGCCGCACGATCCGCTGCCGATCGACGTCCCCGATCCGGTGCTGAGTGCCGGCGCGGTCGAGCTCGCGCATCCCGTGGGCTCGGTCGAGGGCTACTCACCGTTCGAATGGGAGGCTACGCTTCCGAGCGGAGGCTGGTTCGAGGTGCGAGTCCACGTGGACGAGGCCGGACGCCCCGGCGCCCTGCTGGGCGGGTCTGGGCGACTCGAGGCGACGCGCTGGGAACCCTCCGTGAGTGAATCGAGCGCATGGCCCGAACATATCGTCTGGACTCTGGAAGTCGTCAGGAGGACGGACCCCATCGACTTGGACGGCCCGTACTGCACGCGTGCCTCGCGTTCGCCCTGACGACGGCGCTCTGCGCAGCGCCACGACAGGGGAACCAGCTCACCTGGAGCGAGTACAAGCAGCTCAAGGAGGCGTGGATCCCCGGCGAACGAACCGCGACGGAGGTCTTCGGCGCGTTCCGCCTGCGCGTCGAATCCGTCATCGCGATGGAAGCCGCGGCGATCGCCGGGGCTGAGCTGGCCGCACCGGAGCTCGCGCGCGTGCACGGCGGAGTGCCGGCCAATGTCTGGATCGAACGCGCCGCCGCGGCCCGCGCGGCGTTGACCGCCACGGGCGTCGCGCCTCCGACCGTCGCCGCGGCGGAGGCCGCCGACTTCTCCGAGCACGTGACCGCCCTGCACTACGCGTGCTACACGCTTCCCCGCGTGACTCTGCGCATCTTGCGCGGACTGGGAACCGACCTCGACGTGGACGAGCGCGGCGTATGGATCGCGCGTGCGCGCGCGGCGGCCGAGCTCTTGGGAGATGCGCGCGAGTTGTCGACTCTCGATTACGAGTGGGTGCGCTCCCTGCGTCGCGCCGATCGCGGAAGCGAGGCGCTCGAGGTCTCCGAGCGCGCGCGCACCGCGGGCATCCACCCCGAGCTCGAGCCCTACCTGACGCTCGCCCACGTGGACCTCCTGCGCCGGCTGGGCCGGCTGCGCGAGGCGCGCGACGCGCTCGCGGGCTTCGAAGCGAGCCTCGTCGCGGGGCCTGACGTGGGGCCTGACGTGGGGGCTGACGCGCAGCTCGACGCCCTGCGCTCACGCGCGAGCGGGATGCGCGCGCACGTGTTGCTGGACATGGGGCTGCCGGATCTGGCGTTTGCCGGGATTCGAACCGAGCTCGATCGCGCCGAGGCCCTGGCGCGCTCGCTCGACAACGACGAACGCCTCGTGGCCGCGCGCATCTACGCGTTGAAGCACGCGCAGGCGGTCGGCGACGCCGCGGGGACGGCGGAGCTGGCGCGGCGTTTCCTCGGGGACGAGGACTTCTACGTTCGACGACCGAGCGAACGCGCGTACTTGCTGTTCCTGCTCGGGCGCGCGGAGCGGCGGCTCGAGCAGCTGGACCCCGCGCGACCGCGCGCCGCGGAGGCGCGCCTCGAGGAGGCACTCGAGGTCGGCCTCGACCGCGGCGTCGCGCTGACGGCGCGCATCGAGCTCGCGCGCCTCGCCTTGCTGCACGACGACTTGGGCCTCGCCACGGCGCGCATCGCGGTAGCGCGCGAACGGCTCGACGCATGGACACGCGAGGACAAGAGCGGCGTACCGCCCGAGGCGGCCGAGGTGCCGGCGCTCGAAGCTCGGATCGCACTCGCGCGCGGTGCGCCCGTGGCAGAGCTGCGCGAGCGTGTCGCGCCGCTCGCGGCTGGCATCGAGGTGATGATCGAGCGTTGGGCGCGCGAGCCGCGCTGGAGCGCGGGCTCCGGACTCTTGGTCTACCGAGGCCGGCGGGCGTCGCTCGGCGCCTGGATTCGGCTGCACGTCGCGATCGATTCGGTCGCGGGCGTCGAGGCCGCCCTGCCGCTGCTCCTGCGGGCGCAGGCGCAGACGACGCTCGCGCGCGCGCTCGACGCCGCCGCACCGAGCGCTGGAGACGTGCGCGGCGCGCTCCTCCCGCGCGGGCGCGGGCTCCTCTTCTTCGTCCCCGGCGATGGGGCGACGCACGTCCTCGCGCTCGACCACGAGGGGAGTCGGCACGCGGTGCTCGCCGGTGTCGACACGATTGCGCCGCAGGTCGGCGCCTACCGCGCGCACGTGGAAGGGGCACGCGGCGCGATCGACGGCGTCGAGGAGCGGGACGCGGCGGTCGCCGTCGAGCGCGAGCTCGCGGGTCGGATCTCGCGCGAGCTGCTGCCACCGGGCATCGCCGAGCGGCTACAGGGCTGGTCGTCGGTCTGGGTGGCGGGTCTCGACCTGTACGGCGCCGTCCCGTTCGAATGGCTCCCCGTGGGCGAGGAGCGCTTCCTCGGCTTCGAGCGTCCGGTCGCACACCTGCCTTCGATCCCACTCGGCGTCGAGCTGACGCGCAGCGCCGCGGTCGATACGGAGCTGGACCTCGTCTTGATCGGTGACGCGCGCCCCGGGCCACGCGCCCTCGGACAGGCGCCGCAACTCGCGCCATTGCCGCTGCCGCAGGGCGTGATCGAGCGCATCGCCGGTGTCTATTCCGCGGAGCGAGTGCGCGTCCTCGCCGGACCCGATGCGTCCCTGCGCGCGTTGGCTGGTGCCCTGGATGCAGGGACGCGAACGCTGCACCTGCTCGTGCACGGACTGCACGTCGGCGACAGCGGCGACGTCGGACTCGTGTTGACCCCGGGCTTGGGGCAGGCGCCGGGGGCGACCGATGAGCCCGATGACGGCGTGCTGTGGCGCGAGCGCGTGCGCACCCTCGCTGCGCCGAGGTTAGCGGTGCTGATGGCGTGCCGCTCCGGCGCTGGACGCCGGCGCCACGGCGATGCGGGGAGCACCGACATGACGGGCGCCTGGATCCAGGCTGGAGCGCGCGCGGTGATCGTGACGCGAGCCGAGATCGGGTACCGCACCGCCGTCGAGGCGAGCAGCGTGTTGCACCGGCGTCTCGCGCGCGGCGACGCGCCGGCCGAGGCCTTGCGCCGTGCGTTCGTCGAGGTCGGTGGGAAGGACGACGAGCTCGCGCCGTTTCGGCTCGGGATCATGCGCGTCGTCGGGCTCGGCCACGAGGCGCCCGACGCTCGGGGCGTAGGCGTCATGCCGCGGGTCGCGCTGGGGGTGCTGGGGGTGCTGGGGGTGCTGGCGGCTGCGGCGCTCGCGTGGTCCCTGCGCCGGAGTCGGCGCAGGGACCACGCGAGCTGACGCGCGACTCAAGAACGCGAGAAGCGATCCGTGAGGAGGCGCTCGATCCGGCCGAGCGAGTCGCGAATCTCGTTCAGCGTGTCGGCGTCGGCGGACGCCACCTGGGGCCGTTCCGCCGCGGCGATCGCAGGAGCGGCGCCGCTGTCGGTGACCAGGTCGCGCTGCGCGAGAACCGCGTCACGGAACTGCTCCGCATCGACGACGCCCGGAAGCTGCGCTTGGCCCATGTTCGTGTTGGCGCCGCCACCCGCCGTCTCGACGCCGAGGGAGCAGAGCCCGAGGTAGCGCAGGATCGGCCCCTCGTTCACCGCGAGGTCGGTGATCTTGTCGAGCGGGATGTTCTTCTGCGTGCGAAAGAGGAATCCGCGCCGGATGTTGAGTGAGCGCCCGGTCAGCTCGGCCTCGAGTGACGCGTATTGACGTCCGTGCACGTACTGGCCGAGCCCGAGGAGCCAGATCAGCAAGAACGGGATGCCGATGATCGTCGCCGCGATGCCGATCGACGAGACGAGCAGCCAGTACTTGGGCAGGCGCGCGTCGAACTCGGCGCGCCGGAGGATGTTGTCGGCCATGCGCCCAGGATAGCGGACGGGGACCAGTCATTGCGACGCGGCGGAGACGTGAGATGACCCAGCTGAAGCTCGAGCCCTGGACTGTGAACGACCGCGCGCACTGGCGGCGGCTCAACAACGATCCGCGCGTCGTCCGCCACATGGGGGATGGCGTCGTCGACCGGGACGAGACCGAGCGCCTCTTCGGGAAGATCCTGGAGCTCGCGGAGGTGCCGGACGAGCGCTTCCTCGGCCTGTGGGCTGTGCGGTACGACGCCGAGGCGGTCGGCATGGCGGAGCTCAAACACACCGTCAACACGGCGCCGGGTGAGGTCGAGATCATCTACGCCCTGGTTCCGGACGTGTGGGGGCGCGGCGTGGGGACGCAGCTCGTGCAGGCGTTGCAGGACGTCGCGAGCGGGCGGGGCTTCGACGTCCTTGCGACGGTGCACCCTCGGAACGACGCGTCCCCGGGGCTCTTGCGCAAGACCGGTATTCGGCGCGCGCGAGCCCCTCGAAGACGGAACGTTGGTCTTCGTTTGGCGGCACGCCACGTTGCCCGGTTGAGCTCGACTCAGCCCAACGCCAGCCGCATCACCTTCTCGCCCTCCTCCTCTTCCCCCGTCAGCTCGAACCCGAGCGATTCGTAGAACGGCTGCGGGCTGTTCGCGGCGGGGACGAACGAGAGCTTCAGTTCGGTCGCGCCCGGCAGCGTGCGCACGTGTTCGACGACGGCGTGCATCGCGCCCCGGCCGTGGCCATTGCGCTGGTGGTCGGCTCCGATCATGAAGCGCCACACCCAGTACTCCGGTTTCTCGGGCTCGAGGGAGAGCATCACGAATCCGACTGGCTGATCGTCCGCGTAGATCGCGCGTGGCCAGGCGTCGAGCGACACGTAGGCCTGGGAGAGCGAGACAGGGTTGGGTGCGACGAACTGGCGCTGGTCTTCGGTCACCGAGAGCCGGAGGACGGCGCGCAGGTTGTCCTTGGTGACTTCGCGCAGGGTGATTTCGGTCATGGCTAGCGTGGAGGGGGAGGCGCCCAGCATGCCTCGTGTGGCGCAGAGATGCAGCAGTTGCCTTTGGAGTCCTCGGAGCGGGACTCGCTGACGATTCCACCGGCTTTTGCCCCCGGCAGCCACTGCGCCGCGGATGTGGGGGCAGAAACCGCGTCACGCGTCTCGGCAACGTCCGAGGTGTCACGCGCGAAGGAGCGCAAAGGAGCGCGAAGGAGGTTATCCATTATGGCTGGCCGATTCCTGGCCCACCTAATCTGCCGAGCGATCGAAATCAGCCTCGCCCTTTGTGTCGTGGGCGTGGCATCTCTGATCAGCTCGGTCTTCTAGCAGCCCCGCGACACCACCGCTTCGTGGAGGATCTCCGCGAAGCGGGTCACCGCGCCGTTCCCGTCCGCGAGGTAGAGCGACGGGTCGATGAGCTCGACCTCCATCAGGCGGAATGCGCCGTCCACGATCACGCCGTCGACGCGCGCGTACAGGTGCGGTCCCGGGCACGCGGCAAGAACCCGCTCGCACGTCGCAACGAGGGCCGGATCGGCGTCGACCGCCCGGCGGCGCCCGCCGAACTCCTCTTGCACGCGGAAGTCGCCCGCCGCGGGCAGCTTGAGCGTCGCGTGGCTGAAGGCTCCACCCAGGAACACGAGCGACCACTCGCCCTCCGTCGTGATCTCGGGCAGAAAGCGCTGAACCATCAGATCGTGGCCGCCGTCCAGCTGAGCGCGAAAGCGGACTTCATCGGGCGTGCCGCGCGCGGCGCGCCAGGTGCCGTGTGCGCTGAACGAGACCGTCGGTTTGACGACGCCTTGTTCCGTGGCGAGCACGTCGAGCGCGCCCGCGAGCGTGTCCGTGCTGCCACGCCGGATCCAAGTCGTCGGCACGATCGCGATCCCGCTCTCCTCGAGCTCGCGTAGGTGGGTCTTGTCGAGGTTCCAGCGCATGACGTGGGCCGGATTCCAGGCCCGGGGGCCGAGCCTCTCGAGTTGGTCGAGCCAGGCTCGGAACGCCGCGACGTCGCTGTCGTAGTCCCAGCAGGAGCGCAACACGATCAGGTCGAAAGACTCCCAGTCGACGGCGGCGTCGTTCCAGACGGCCGGGCGCACCGTGGCGCCTGCGCGGGCGAGCTCGGGAACGAGCTCGCGGTCGTCGGGATCGAGATCGGCGAGGCGCGCACAGGTGGCGAAGGCGATGGAGCTCACGCACGGAGCCTACGAGCCGCGGGCGGCCGATTGGACCCCTACGATCGTCGCATTCTGCGACACCCGAACCCCGACAAGGCGATCCCCGCGGGTGACTCAAATCGGACATACTGTTGCACATATCACATTGGCAGCTCGCCAGCTGGTGGTGTGATGCAGACATTCGCAGTCGTATCCCGGCCCGCATGCACGCGCCATGGCGTTGCGGCTCCTGCGACCACTCCCAGTATCACCGTATTGGCAGCGAAGTTGCGTTGTCGCCGCGCCTTGTGGCACGCACACGCGAACTCGGGATAAGACCGCAACTGTCTGCATCACACCACTAGCCGCCTCACTTCTCGTCGCTTTCCAGGATCAAGAATCCACCGCCGCGATCGTCCTGGAGCCGAAGACGCCGATCATCGTCGGTGATCCGGTGTCGGTGCGGGTCCGCGGGCTCGTGGCCGGTGCCGAGCTCGTCGCCGAGATGCACGTCGGTGCGCGGACGATCGTCCTGTACGCCGCTGGAGAAGAGGTGCGACGGGAGGAGACCGAGCTCGTGCGCGGCGAGGTCAACGTGCTGCGGCCCTGACTTTTTTCCACGGAATGTCGGAGTCGGCGGCCGGACATGCGACAAGTCATGTCCGTGAGCGCGCCCGATCCCGACCGCCTGTTCGTCCAATACTGCGAGAGCGGCGAGCCCGAGCGTCTCGCCGACGTCTACGACGCCGTCGCGCCCGAGCTGATGCGGGTCGCGCTCCATCTCGTCGGTGACCCCGCGGACGCCGAGGACCTGCTCCAGGCGACGCTGCTCGTCGCGATCGAGCGGGCGCGCGACTTCGACACGGAGCGGCGCGTGCTTCCGTGGCTGGTCGGCATCCTGGCGCGCAAGGCACGTGAGCGGCGCGGCGCCGCCCGTCGCCGGCCGGACCCCGAACGCCTCCAGGCGATGCATCCGGAAACGTCCGACGGTCCGGACGCGCGAGCCGTGCAGGAGGAGCTGCGCGATTGTCTGGGCGAGGCCCTGGCGCGCGTTCCGGAACCCTACCGCCCCGTCGTGCACCTGCGCCTGCGACGCGGGCTGTCGGTGCCCGAGATCTCCGCGACGCTGATGCGCCCACCGGGCACGGTGCGGTCGCAGATGGCGCGCGGGCTCGAGCTGCTGCGGCGCATCCTGCCCGTCGGCCTCGCCGGCGCCTCCGTGCTGGCGATCGCGCGTCCCGCCCGCGGCCTCGCGGCCGTGCGGCGCGCGTTCCTCGAGAACGTGCCGGCGACCGCGCCGGCGATGGCGTGCGTTTCTCCCCTCGTGGTTGGATCCCTGATGATGAAGAAAGTCGTGCTCGCAACCGGTGGCCTCGCCGTGCTCGTCGCAGGTCTGTGGAACGCTGGGGGGGGCGGAGGCAGCGAGGAGGCGGGAGCGCGACCCATGCACCGGCCGCAACGAGCCAAGCTGGAGGCACTTGGTGGGGGCCACGCGGCCGAGGCCGGCGCGACTCGCGCGCCCGAGCGGGAAGCGATCCCTCCGCCTACCGCCGAACCCACTCCGGACCCGAAGCCGGAGCCGGTACTGGACCTCGCTGCGCTCACCGTCGTCGTTTGGTCGGACGGCGAGCGAGTCGCGGACGAGGTCGTCGTGCTCCGTCACTACGGCGCCGGCAACTTCTGGCCGGAGCGCATCCAGCGCACCGGA
>JAAELL010000511.1 GCA_024226735.1 bacterium
TGTGGCGCGCGTTCAAGAGCAGCGCATCCTCGCCGATCTGGGCTCACGCTTCGAGCTGCTCCAGGTCCACGAGGTCCACTGGAGCCCTGATCTGGTGGCGACCAACTTCCAGCGCTTCTACTCCGACTTGGACGTGCGCGGCGTCTACCACATCTTCAACAAGGGCTTCCGCCCGTTCCTTGCCGTCACTCTCGTCGACCCCGAGCCCGTGCGCGAGGCACGCATGACCTCCCGCGGGCGGAGGGACGTGAACGCACGATTCGTCGACGCCAAGCTCGAGTACCGCAGTTGGCTAGGGAGCATCGGCGTTCACTGCGGAGAGACGCCCGAGGAGACGAGACGGGACACCTGCATGCTCGTCGGCGACGCCGCCGCGGTCCAGGCGCCGTGGAACGGTGATGTCGCGGTGCTCCGGCGCGACGTGCGCGGTGCACACGGCTGGTCGTCGTGGGGCGAGCTGTTCGACGTCCTGCACGAGACCGTGCGCTACGTCGCTCTCGGCGGCGGGGGGCGAGCGCTCGAGTTGTTGACGGATGACTATCATTCGCTGCACACGATCCTGAACGCGCATCCGTGCGCAGGGACCGCACCGGATCACGGAGGTGCGTTTCGCGTGTCGGTCGGAGGCGTGCTGACGCTCGTCGGGATTCGGCTGGTCGGGGACGGCTGGCTCGACACGAAGTGGCAAGAGGACCTTCTCGAGTCGCGTGTGCTCGCTGGCGACGGGGCATTTCGACCCTCGGAACATGACGCGTTCCCCGTGCTCGCGTACCGCGTATGCGTGCAGACGCCGCGCCCGTCGCACGCGGATCGCGAGCGCGTCGAGCAGAGCGCGCGCCGGCTCGGGCACGTCGGCTGGACGGCGGACGCACTGATGGACCCCCCGCGGGCCAAGGCCATGCTCGACGGCTTGCTGCGCGCCCGCGGCTACACGTACGCTCGTCCCCGAGATCCGACCGTGTTCTGCAACCATCGATTCCTGCAGTCGCCGCGTCCCGACCTGCGTCGCGCCGCCGATCTGGCGCGCCTGGGCTGGCACAGAGCGGCGCGCCAGACTGTCGGGCTGGTTCGGGCGCAGTATCTGCGCGTCCGCGATCGAGCCCTCTTGGCGGCGCCGTGGGTGCGCGGGCTGAAGCGCGCGCTGCGCCGGGGGACGTAGTGAAGACTCTGCTGGCTCGCGCGCTCCGGAGCCCACGCCTCTCCGCGGTCAAGCGCGCGATCCTCTGGGCGCGCGGGCTTGCGTTCGCGGGAAGCCGATACCGCTGTCCCTGCTGCAACTCGGGCTTGCGTGGATTCGTAGGCCGCTGGGGGGCGCTCGTGCCCAATTCGGATGGCTACTGTCCGCGCTGCAACTCGAAGGCACGCCACCGGCGGATCTGGCTCTATCTCGAGGAGCACACCGACGTCCTGGTCGAGGATCTATGCGTGCTCGAGGTCGCTCCGTGGTGGGCGCTCGCCCGGCGGCTGCAGCGTCAGCCCAACGTCCGCTACGTCGGGCTCGACCAGCGACGGACCGGACCACAGGTGACGCTGATCGGAGACGCGCGCTCGATCCCCTTGGAGAGCAGCACCGTCGATGCGCTCCTGTGCGTCCACGTCTTGGAGCACGTGGTCGAAGATCAACGAGCGATCGCCGAGCTCTTTCGCGTCCTACGCCCCGGTGGCTGGGCTGTCGTGAGCGTCCCGCTGCGCCTGGACCGGATGACGGACGAGGATCCGTTGGTCACCGATCCCGACGAGCGTGGGCGCCGGTTCGGCGAACGCGGCCACGTGCGCTTCTACGGCATCGATCTGACCGAACGTCTCGAGGCCAGCGGGTTCGGTGTGCGCCTCCATCGCGCGAGCGAGGTGCCGGAGACCGTTCGCCGCGAGTGTGGGCTTCGCGAAGACGAGAACGTGTTCCACTGCACCAAGCCCGGTGCGTGATCACGAATCGGTCGTCGCGTCCGCGGCCGCGCCGATGTGCAAACCGAGCTGGCCAAAGTGCACCGCGATGTAGTCACCGAGTGCGTGGATGAAGATGACGATGCCAGCCATCTCGAGGGCCTCCTCGACCGTCTGGACCGCGACGTAGGCGATGTTGTCGGAGCCCTTGTCCTGATACAGGTGCCCTCCGATCATCTCGAACCCGACGGCTCCGGCGACGAAAGTGGCCCCGGCGATGACGAAGAGGACCGCGGTGCGCCGCGGGAGACTCGTCAAGAACCGCACGTAGACGGCGAGAAAGACGGCGATTCCTATCACGTACGGGATGACCCAGGCGTAGTACAGGTAGCCCGGCAGATCGAAGGCCGAGCGCAGGGGCTCGCTCAGATGCTCGTGCAGCATCAGCATCTCGTCCATCGACATGAAGACGAAGATCGCCGCGAGGCCGAACCAGTAGGCGCTCGCCGTCCGCTCGTCCTTGCGAGCCGCGAGTCCGATCGCGGCCAGCAGCACCGCGCAGAACAGAATCGCGAACGCCGAATAGAAAGTGGGGATGTTTGTGTCCGCGCCGACGCTCAGGAACGCGACGAGTCCGAACACGCGCGGGTCACCTGTCGTAAAGCGGACGGTCTGGATCACGCCGTGTGCGAGCAGCACGCACAGGACGGCGAGGGCAAAGACTGTCGTGAGGCGCTTGGGAGTGATCGTGATGTGCATCCACGCAGCGCGTCGGCGCGGCTAGCGTCCCCGGACGACGACGACTTTCCGCGCCGACTTCATGTCGCCTTCCTTCTCGAGCTGAACGACCGCGCCGTCGCCGACCTGAATCTCGCCCAGGGCGGACGCGTCGCCGTCGATCACGATCGCCGCGTCGCTCTTGAGCGTGACGTTGACCGTCTTGCCGTCCTCGGTCTCGACGTCGAGCGAGCGCCCGTCGATCGAGCGGATCGTGCCGGTGACGAGGGCGTCACCCTTGATGCGCTCGACGAGGCCCTTGGCCTTTTCGCCGAGCTGCTTCGCGTCTTTCTTGATCTCGTCCCCGTGCACCTCGAGCCCGATCTTGGTCGAGCCGGCTTCGGTCGTGCTGGTGAACGTGAACCAACCGGTGAAGTAGCCGATACCCAAGACGACGGCGGCGAGGACGACGAGAGCTCCGATGACCTTGAACATGCTGATGTGGGGGGGCTGATCCCTGCTTTTGTGGGGGGAGACGACGGACGTGGGAGATCTATACGGTTCGGAGCGGCGAAATTCCGCTGAAAAGGAGGCTCCCTGGCCAGGCTGAGGGGATCGGGCGCCGCGGAGTCGGGCCTCCGCTCTCTCGCGCAGCATCAGTCGTCGTCGATGAGGATCACGTGCAGCGTCTTTGGCCCGTGCACGCCGACGACGATCGTGAGCTCGATGTCACCGGTGCGGGATGGGCCGGTGATGAACGAGACCAGCGGCGGAAGCCCAGCTCGCCGGGCCTCCGCGAGCGCCTCGCCCAGGGTCGGGACGATCGTGCTCGAGCGGACGAGCGCGACGTGGATCGGCGGCACGAGCGAGGTGAGGCGGTGGCGCTCCGATTCGGAGAACAGCACGAGGGTGCCGGTCTCGGCGATGCCGTGCTGCGCGCCGGTGACACCGAGATCGCATTCGAGCAGCCGCGCCCGGTCGCGCGAGCCGTCGAAGGTCTCGAGATCAGCCAGCGCGCCGGCGATGCGCTGCACCTGCGGCGCGTCGGACAGCGCGACCAGGCGTGCGCCATGCTCGGCCGCGATCGCGCGCAGGACCTCGGACGCCTCGGCTTCGTTCGCGACGCGGTGCACCCGCCCGTCGACGCTCGTCAGCACCTTCGTGAACCGCTCGACGCGCGCGGCGCGCTCGTCCAGTCCTTGTGGCGCTCCGAGCCGCGTGGCCGCGGTGCCGCGGTCGAGTGGCGTCTCGGCGGACTGGACTCCGGCGAGGTTCTTTCGGATCGAAGCGAAGACGGCGTCGCGCGCTGTGCTCATCGCGAACCTTCCTGCTCGCGCCACAGCTCGCGGAACGAGCGCGGCGCCGCGGGGCGCAGCTCGCGGCCGGCGGTCCAGGCTCCCAGCGGCGGCGACAGCTTCCGGGCGACACGTTGCACCAGGCCGGGCCGCGCACCGAGTGGCTGCAGTTTGCGCGCGAACCAGCCGGCGACCCGGTAGCGCCGCGCGCCCGACATCCACCAGGCCCAGGCGCGGAACGTCATCCGCTCCAGGAAGCGGCCCTTGCGCGTCTCGCGGCCGACGTGCGGCGGTCCGTCGCCCGTCACGATCTTTCCGCGCAGATGCAGGAGCAGGCGCGGGATGTCGATCTTGACCGGGCAGACGTCGCGGCAGGCGCCGCACAGGCTCGAGGCGAACGGCAGGGTCTTGGCTTTCTCGACGCCCGCGAGCTGCGGGGTGATCACGGCGCCGATCGGTCCCGGGTAGACCGAGCCGTAGGCGTGTCCGCCGACCTGCTTGTAGACGGGGCAGACGTTGAGGCACGCACCGCAGCGGATGCAGCCGAGCGATTGGCGCGTCACCCAGTCGCCGAGCAACGCCGAGCGGCCGTTGTCGAGGATCAAGACGTGGACCTCGTCAGGCCCCTCGTCGTCGGGACTTGCCTTTGGGCCCGTGAAGATCGACTGGTAGCTCGTCAGATGCTGGCCCGTGCCGGAGCGGGGCAGGAGCCGCAGGAAGACCTCGAGGTCCTCGAAGCGCGGAATCAGCTTCTCGATGCCCATCACGCCCAGGTGCCGGCGCGGCATCGATGTCGACAGACGCGCGTTGCCCTCGTTCTCCAGCACGAGGAACGAGCCGGTCTCGGCGATCGCGAAGTTGACCCCGCTGATGCCGAGGTCGGCGTCGGCGAAGCTCTTGCGCAGGAAGCGACGAGCGATCGAGCAAAGCTCCTGCACGTCGTCCGTGCGCTCGACCTCGAGCTCGTCCGCGAACAGGTCCGCGATCTGGCCGCGCGTCTTGTGGATGGCGGGCGCGATGATGTGAGACGGCGTCTCGCCGGCTAGCTGGATGATCCACTCGCCGAGATCGGTCTCGACCGGCTCGAGCCCGGCGTCCTCGAGGACGTGGTTGAGGCCGATCTCCTCGGTCGTCATCGACTTCGACTTCGCGATCGTCTGGGCGCCGAAGCGTTGGGCCAGCTTTTCGACGGCGCTGCAGGCCTCGGCTGCATCGCGCGCGAAGTGGACGTGGACCCCGGCCGCCTCTGCGTTGCGAACGAACTCCTCGAGGTAGTGGTCGAGCCGTGAGAGCGTCTCCTCCTTCACGCGCCGCGCGCGCTCGCGCATCGCCTCCCACTCTGGCATGGCGGCGACGGCGTTCTCGCGCTTGTCGCCGAACAGGTCGGTGACGTGGTGCAGGGCTCCACGCAACGTGCTGTCGTCCAGCGCTCGCTTCGCCAGCTCCGGGAAGTCGTTCGCGGCGAGGTGCGCGATTCGCGGTTCGGTACCGGGGTCGTTCATCCGCGCGACGCGAGCAGCTCGGCCAAGTGGATCGTGCGCACGGCGGACTTGCGGCGCTGCAGCCTTCCGCCGATCTGCATCAGGCACGACACGTCTCCCGACACGATCGCCTGGACGTCGGCTTGCTCGACCGCCTGCAGCTTCTGGTCGAGCATTGCCACCGAGACCTCCGGGTACTTGACCGAGAACGTCCCGCCGAAGCCACAGCACGACTCGGACGAATGGACGTCGACGAGCTCGGCGCCGGAGACGTTGGCGATCAACCGGCGCGGCTCGTCGCGGATCCCGAGATCGCGCAGCCCGTGACAGGCGTCGTGCCAAGTGACGCGGCCGTCGAAGCGTGCGCCGACGTCCTCGACGTCCAGCTCGCGGACGAGGAACGAGCCGAGCTCGAACGTGCGCTGGGCCAACGCCTCGGCGCGCGCGCGCCAGGCCTCGTCGTCCTCGAACAACTCCCGCAAGTGGTGCACCATCGCCGCGCACGAGCCGGAGGGCATGACGATCGCGTCCGCCGTGTCGCCCTCGTACGTTTCGATCATGTGCTGCGCGACGCGCCGCGCCTCGTCGCGGTAGCCGGTGTTGAACGCTGGCTGACCGCAGCAAGTCTGCTCGTCGTTGAAGTCGACCTCGCAGCCCGCTCGGCGCAGAACGTCGGCGGCAGCCAACCCGACGGAGGGCCAGAGCTGGTCGACCAAGCACGAAACGAAGAGGGAGACACGCATCGGCGAGCGGGAGTGTATCCGCGCTAGCAGCCCGTGGTGAAACTCATGACCCGCTCAAAACCGGCCGAACCCGTCCTGGCGGCTTTGCGTTTCCTCCGAGGAACCACCGGCTACGCGTCGGAAACGCGCCTTGCCAGGACGAATTCTGCCGGCTCCGAGCGGGCCATGAGTTTCACCACAGGCTGCTAGCGCATGGATTCCTCCATTCTGGATGTGGCGATCGGCGTCGTCTTCTTCTACGCCTCGTTGAGCCTCGCGTGCACGACGATCACGGAGTACGTCTCGCGCAAGGCCGATCTGCGCGCGAAGAA
>JAAELL010000512.1 GCA_024226735.1 bacterium
ACAAGTACATCCCCAAGCACCGCGGCGAGCTGGTCGCGGCCGGGCTGACAATCCTGAGGGGCTACCATTGCGCGGGTAGACCGGACCAGGGCTTGAGCGTGTTCGGCCGCTTCGAGGAGTGGTCGGACTGGGTGCGTTCGGCCCTCGTCTGGTGCGGCGAGGCGGATCCGTGCGAGGGGCGTTCTCGCATCGAGTTGTACGATCCCGTTCGTGTCACCCTTCAGGCGGTGTTTCGTGCGCTCCTTGCCAAGTTCGGAGGCGAGGGAGTCACGGCAGCCCAGATCGCGAACTCGGGCGCCAGCGACCTCCTGCAACACCTCCTTCCGGTCGCTGGCGATGGCCACGGCAAGCTCGAGGTCCGCAGGCTCGGCATCTGGCTCGCGCAGCAGGAGCGGCGCATGGAGGGTGGGCTGGTCGTCGAGCGGATTGGCACTCGTCAGGGCGCCGTTGTGTGGCGCGTGCGAAGTGTGACGGACGGTCCTGGCGAAGGAGGTGCGCAGTGAGCCTTCGCATCACCGACGTTCGGTTCACGCCGACCGCGACGGATGCCGGGGACGGCTTGGTGGGGTTCCTGTCGATGCTCGTGAACGACGGGCTCGTGGTGGACGGCGTGACTCTTCGGCGAAGCGCCGAAGGCGAGCTGTATCTATCCTATCCCGCGCGAACCGACAGGAACGGCACGCGTCATCCCTACGTCCGCCCGCGAGAAGAGTCGCTGCGCGTCGCCATCGAACGGCAGGTGCTCGATCAACTCGACCTCGCGAGGAAGTGTCGATGAAGGAGAATCGGCCGCGTGTGCTGCGTCGTGCCGGCTCCTCGGGCGCCAGTTCGGGGCACGAGCCCAGCGGCGATCAAGACGCGACACGCGGGCACACTGGCGGCGACACGCGAACGGGGCCCGACACCGCGCCATGCGCGGTCCTCGACGCCGACGATGTAGGGAGGACCCTCGGCGTGTCCCGAAGCAAGGTCTACGACCTCGACCAGCGCGAGGCGCTACCCGCTCCTGTTGACCTTGGTGCGCGTAGTCGCCGTTGGATCGCTGCCGAGATCCGGGCGTGGCTTCTGCACGGCGCGCCGAACCGTGCGGCGTGGAAGCGGATGTGGCCGCGCATCAGGAAGGAGATGCTCCGATGACGACGCCCTTCGTACGCGTCGTGGATCCTTCGACGCAAATGACACGCAACTCGCCCTGCACGTCGGCCACGACAGCCCCGACGTTGCCGATCAGCAAGGGAATGCACCTCCGACGCTCTCGGAAACGGGTTGCTGTGTCGCCGACGTCGAGGCATGACGTGACAGCGATGACGGAATCCGATGCGCGAGGAGGGCGGTAGCCGGTGGTCCACCGAAC
>JAAELL010000513.1 GCA_024226735.1 bacterium
CCGCTAGTGGTGTGAGTCACTCTTGTGCGGCATTTTGGTCGGCCCGTACCCGCCCGCTGCTGCGTTGCGCCTCCTCCGAGACTTGCAGCGAAGTCGCGTCGTCGCTGCGCCTTGCAGCGAGCGCGTACGCACCGACCAAAATGCCGCACAAGAGTGAATCACACCACTAGTCGAGCCCGCAGCGGTTTTCGAGCGTGTTGGGCGTGCGGATGCCCAGCATCTCACGTGTCGCCAGGAGCTCGGCGACCGCTTCGTCCGGCAGCGGCTCGAGCCCCCCGCGCGCGACGTGGGCGAGCCACAGGATGCGCGCGGTGTGCTCGAGCATGTCGAGCTTCTTGAACGCGTCCATCAGGTTGCCGCCGAGCGTGCACGAGCCGTGGTTCTTCATGATCACGGTGTCCGAGCAGCGCACGATCTCGCGGATCGACTCAGGCAGGTCGGGCGTGCCCGGGATCCCGAACCGGGCGGTGGGGATGCCGCCGATCGTGACGATGATCTCGGGGATGATCGGCATCTGCAGGTCGATGCCCGCGATCGTCATCGCCACCGCGTGGGGCGGGTGCGCGTGCACCATCGCTTTGCAGTCGGGGCGTTCCTTGTAGACGACGAGGTGGATGCCCACCTCGCTCGAGGGGCCTGGCCCACCGTCGACAACCTTGCCCTCGGTGTCGATGCGGGCGAGCTGGGGCGGCTCGAGAAAACCCTTCATCGCGCCCGCGGGCGTGATGAGGATCGTGCCGTCGGCCATGCGCGTCGAGAGGTTGCCGTCGCCGCCGACGATGAGGCCGCGCTGGTAGCACAGGGCCCCGACCTTGCAGATCGCGGTACGCAGACGGGCTTCTTCCTCGGACCAGGGCATCGGCACAGCTTAGCTTTGGCCGGCGCTGCTGTCGTACACGGTCTCGCCGCCGAGCTCGACCGAATCGACGAAACCCACGATCAGGGTCTTCACGGGCGCGTCCGGCGCGCCGAGGATCTGGCGCGAGGAGTTGCCCTCGTCGATCACGAGCACGCGGTCGCCCGTGCCCGCGCCGATCGTGTCGATGCCGATGCGCGTCTTGGCGGTCCTCTCCCCGGTGGGGGTGACGGGGCGCAGGACGAGCAGCTTCTTCGCGTCGAGGATCGGGATCTGGACCGGCGACACGACGGTCCCGACGACGTCGGCGAGGAACATCAGGCGCTCCCCTCGGCGAGGTCGCGGCCGCCGACGGCGGCCTGCTCGACGTAGCCGATGATCGTGACGTCGACCGGGACGAAGGTCTCCTCCAGCGCGAGCGCGGCCTCGCGCCCGTCGACGAAGTGCACGAGGTCGCCCGGACCCGAGTCGATCGCGGTGCAGGCGACGAGCTGCTCGCCCATCGCCGCGCCGTCCTCGTCGAGCGGCTGGATCCACTGCAGCGGAACGCCGGAGAGGCCCTCGTAGGCCGTCGTCGCCACGACGCGACCCGTTACGCGCGCGAGGTACACCTCAGCCCTCGTTCCATTTCTCGTAGACGTTGTCGCCGCCGACGTCCCAGGAGTCGACGATCGCCATGACGACCGCGTCGCACGGGCGCCCGTCGGTCAAGGTCGTCTGACGCGCGCTCGAGCCCGAGGCGTACAGGACCATGTCGCCCGCACCGGCGCCGACCGAGTCGACCGCGACGACGTACTGGTCCTTCGGCGCGTTCTTGTGGTCGTGGATCTGCACGACGAGGAGCTTGCGGTCGACGAGCTTCTCGTCCTTCTGGGTCGAGACGACGCTGCCGACGATCTTTCCGATCAACATGGCTTCTTAGTCAACATGACAACTCGGTCTATTTGTCGAGCCAGGTCGCGACGCTGTCGGGGTGCAGCGTCTCGTCGAGGAAGCGCCGCCTGAGCTCGCGGTGGACGTTGTTCTTCATCGTCGCCCACTTCGGCGCGGGGCGCCGGCCGCCGAGGCACACGAGCACGACGCCGTTCGACAGACGCAGCGGTCCGAGCACGCGGCCCTTCACGCTGCCCGGGCTCTCGGCCAGGGTGCCGAAAGCCGCGCCGCGGATCGGCTCGGGGATCTTGAGGGCGCCGCGCGTCACGAAGCCGATCCGGCCGCCTTCCTCGTTGGTCTCCTCGTCCTCGGAGTGGGTGAGCGCGAGGCGCTTGAAGTCGTCGAGTGTCTCGATGCGACCGCGCAGCTCGGTGAGCGCGGCGGACGCCTCGTCGAACGTGCGCGGGTTGTACTCGTTCTTGAACAGCGCGGCCTTCTGCAGGATCGCGAAGATCTCGACCGCCTCGCCGAACAGCCCGTCGAAGAAGTTGCGCTCGGCCGTGTACACCTCGCGCAGGTCGTCCTCTTCGTAGGTGCGGCTGATCCAGATCTGGGCCAGGGCCGCGACGCGCACGCTCGGATCGCGGGCGAGCGACTCGAGCGAGAGGCCCTGCGCCCCGAGCAGCTGCTCGTACCTGGCGCCCTTGAATTTAGGGTTCGCCTCCGTCGCGCGCCGGCGCCGCTCCAGCTCTTCCTGCACGCCGCGCGCCAACGCCTCGTCCGACACGTCGGGCAGCCGGCGCCGGATGCTCTTCTCGAGCAGGAGCTCGTAGCACGCGTCCTCGACCTCGTCGCTCGGCAGCTGCTCGCGCAGGTGGCCGAGGAACTCGTCGCGCGTGATGACCAGGTCACCGCACGTCGCGACGATCCCGCCCTCCCAGGGGTGCGTCTGCTCCTCGTAGCGACGCTTCCTGATCACGTCCTCGAGCCACATCGTCTGCTGCTCGCCGGTCAGGGGCGCGTCGGCCGTGATGCCGAGCGCGCGGCGGGTGAGGCGTTCGTGCAGGATCCCCAGCCGCAGGTACTCGCGAAACGTCTGCGGGTCGACGCCCTGCTCCGCGAGGTAGGCGCGCGCGCCGCCCTCCATACCCGACGCCTTGACCTGCTCATCGAATTCCTCCCAGCCCTTGTTCAGGTCGGCGCGGGTGACCTCGAGCCCGGCTTCGGCACCGAGCTTGTCGAGCAGCCGTAGCTTGTTGTATTCGAGCAGCGCGCCCTGGCCCTCCGGCGAGCGCCCGTGGCGCCACAATAGCAGCTCGTCGAGCTCGGCGAACGAGAGCTCGAGGCCGGTGCCGATCGCGGCGAGCTCCACGCCGAGCTTGCCCTGGGCGGCCTCGACGGGCTCCTGGGCGTGGATCGGCCGGGAGGCGAGGGCCGCGAGGACTGCGGCGGTGAGGAATCGGGTGTTCATGGGTGGCTCGGGGGGGCCAGGTGACGCGGAGGATAGCGCGCATGTGGGCCTCCGGTCACGTTTCGACGTGATTGGAGTTCAGCGATTCCACTTCCTGCTCCAATCGCGGCCTCAGGCGTGAGTTTTGCGGTCCGGCGGGATCCCTGAGAACCCGGTCGCCTGCCACCCATGCCCAAGAGGAAACCATGCGCCTCCCGATTCAGCTCATTCCCCTGGCCCTGCTCAGCGCTCCCGCGGTCCACGCCGGCGACGTTCTGGTCGTCGGAGCCGGCGAGCCCTACGCGACTGTGCAAGGCGCGGTGCTCGCCGCCGCCGATGGCGACACGGTCCTGATCCGGGCCGGCACGTACGGGGGGGCGGCGGTCGCGAACAAATCGTTGCGTCTCGTCGCCGACGACGCGGGCGTCGTGCGGCTCACCGAGCCCGTGCGCGTGTTCCAGCTCGACGCGGGCAAGGAGGTGCTCCTGTCGGGCCTCGAGTCGACGTTCGAGATTCGCCACTGCGACGGGATCGTGACGTTGAACCGATGCGGCTCGCCCGCGCCATTTCACACGCCGGCGCACACGCCCGTCACGGTCCAGGTCGAGAACTGCACGCGCGTCGTCTTCGCTGGCGGGACGTTCCACGGCCAGTCGGCTGCGCTTCCGGGTGGATCCTTCGAGGAGCCGAGCGGGGCCGACGCGATGCAAGTGACGGGCTCGAGTGTGTCGCTCTATGGCACGACGCTGCGCGGCGGCGATGGCGCGGACGCGCTCGGATACCTGTGCTTCGGCTGCACCGACGGCGGTGACGGCGGCCACGGGCTCGTGCTCGCGCAGGGCAGCGTCGCCGACCACGCGGATCTCGACTCGCAGGGAGGGGACGGCGGTGCGTGGGGCGGGAGCGATTGCTGCTTCGAGGGGACGGACGGGTTGCCGTTCTGGGTGACGGGCGGATCGGAGCTGCGTCCGGTTCCCGCGCACACGGCGCGGTTGAGCTCGAACGCGCGCGTCGTGCGCGACGGCGACGTCGTGGCGATGAGCTTTGGCGGCGTCGTGGGGGACGTGGCGGTGTTGTTCGTGTCACCGACGGCGGGGTTCCGCTCGATCGCGCCGGGCTACGGGTTCCTGCACGTGGGGAATCCGTACCGAACGGCCGACGTACTGGGGCGTGTGCCGGTGTCGGGGACGATCGCGTTCACGCGCACGGCGGGAGGGCTCGGGGGAGCGGAGTCGGTGTCGGCGTATTGGCAGGTGATGGCGCTGACGTACGACTCGAACCGGAGTCCGCTGCGGGTGATGTCGAATCCGGTGGCTTGGGTGGTGGTGGATCCGGTGTTTTGAGTGAGGGGGATTGTCCGGGCGAGGCACCCGATCTGTGACGAACATTGCGGTGACGGGCACACTGTGCGCACCACGAAATGTTGGTCACCATCGGGGACCGATCCACCGAACAATCAATACCTCGTGCCACACCGTGACTCACAGGACCCACAGCCTGCCTTCCGGCCTCTCTCGCCCCCTCACCACTCCAGGATCATGCCGCCGTCCGTGAGCCGCTTCTGATACTCCGCGAGCAACTCCTCCCTCGCCCGCACCGCCCGCGGCGGCTCGCCCTTCTCCAGTGCAAACGCCGCGAGCGTCCCCGCCGCCTCGCCGATCGACCACTCGACCGGGTGCAACCGGTACGCTCCGTTGGTGATGTGCGTCGTGCCGATGTTCTTGGCAGCCGGCAGGAGGTTCTCGACCCGCACCGGCAGGAGCGATCCGAGCGGAACCTGGAACGGCAGACAGTCGACGTCGAGGTAGTTGTCGCCGCCCGTCGTCGGGTGCAGGTCGATGCGGTAGTGGCCGATGCCGACCGAGTCCGGGAACGGCGTCGCCTCGACGTCCCCCGGCGCCTCGCCCGTCTCGAGCGCGCGCGACTCGGGCGAGACGTGCTGTTCGCACACGGTGAACTCGGCGCGGATGCGGCGCGACTCGCGGACGTAGGGCGCGAGGGCCAGGCCGTCCGTCGATCCCAGGAGATCGCCGCGCAGGCGCAGGCCCTTCCAGCCCTGCTTGTCGCCGCCGCGCGGGGCTTCGGTCTGGAGCCAGTAGAACAATGACAGCGACAGCTCGCGCGCGGCGGCTTCGTGCGCGGCGCGGTCGCGGCGGCCGCCGAGCAGGTGGCCCAGGAGGTAGTCGTTCTGGGGCCAGTTGACGATCGTCACCGGGTGCGGGAGGGCGCCGGGCTCGAAGTTGTTCGGATCGAGGATCTGGCGGTAGCGGAACAGCTCGGGGCCCTCGCCGTCCTTGCCGTTCGGGGCGAAGCGGAAGCGGCGGGGGGCGAGCGTGATCGGGTGCGTCGCTTCGAGCGAGAGGAGCTTGCCCGTCCACGGCGGCGACAGCTTCGGCACGTAGTCGCGCCACGTGTCGTAGCTCGCTGGGCGGTCGATCGTATGGTCCTCGCCCGCGCGGAACTCCATCGCGAAGCACCAGGTGAACGCCTGGTTGTTGTCGGGGCGGGCCGCGGTCGGAGCGCTCGGCTCGCGCGTACGCGCCTGGGCTTCGCCGCCGGTGACGAACTCGGTCCCCGAGAGCGGCAGGAGCTCCCCGTTCTCGGTGGCGTCCAGGAATACCCTCGCGGTGATCGTCGCGTCGAGCTCGCCGCCCTGCCTGCGGCGCAGCGTCACCCCCCGCACCCGGTCGCCCTCGATGTCGGTCATCGCCGGCTCGACCCCGAGCAGCACGGTGAGGCGTCCCGCCGCGACGTGCGGGGCGAGCATGCCCTCGAGCGCCGCCAGCCACGCGCGCGGCTCCGCGCACAGCCGCGAGACGGAACCGCCACCGGGGTTGAGGTGCTCGGCCTTGCGCGCCTTCTTCGACAGCGGATAGTGCGCGACGTAGTAGTCGCGCACGTGTTGGCGCAGCGCGCGGTAGGAGCGCGGGGCGCCGCCCTCCTCGATCCAGCGGTTCTCGTCCGGCGGCACCGCCTGCGAGGTCAACTGACCCCCGAGCCACGGGAAGGGGTCCGTCAGGACGACGCGCTTGCCCGCGCGCGCGGCCGCGAGCGCCGCCGCGCACCCGCCGAGGCCGCCGCCGACGATCGCGACGTCGGCGTCGAGCTCGCTCGGTGCGTCTCGGCGCGCACCAATGGCCATCGTGCGCGGAGCCAACGCGCCGGCGGCGAGCGCACACGAAGATTGGAGAAAAGTCCTGCGCTGCATGCGCACGAGGTTAGTGCCCTGGTGCAATATTTCGACATTGATGCCGAAATGTTGCACCAGGGCACTCGGGGCAACCGTGGCGCGGAAGCACGACTTGTGCTATCGCTGTCGACGGGGGGTAGGCAAGACACACACAAACTGGAGATCGACCATGCCTTCGACCGCTTCGCTCAGCACCGCCCTCCTCGCCGACTTCCAGCACGAAGCGGGCGTCACCCGCAGGGTCCTCGAAGCCATCCCCGAGGACCGCTACGACTGGAAGCCGCACGACAAGTCGATGACGCTCGGCGCGTTGGCGAGCCACGTCGCCGAGTCACCCACGTGGGCACACTCGATGCTGGAAGACGAGCTCGACTGCGCTTCGATGGCGGATTGGAAGCCGTTCGTCGCCGAGAATCGCGCGGAGCTGCTGGCCGCGCACGACAAGAACTGCGCGGGCTTTCGGGAGATCGTCGCCGACAAGGACGATGCGTTCCTCGCGAGCAACTGGAAGATGCGCAGCGGGGACAAGATCCTGATGGAGGCCCCCAAGCACGCCGCGATGCGTAGCACCGTCGTGCACCACAACATCCACCACCGCGGTCAACTCACGGTCTACCTGCGCATGCTCGACGTCCCCGTGCCGAGCACGTACGGGCCGACTGCCGACTACCCGGACTTCGGCTGACCGGACAGCGCGCTTCGGCCGCGGCCCGTCCCGAGTGGGGTGCGCGCACGGGAACGGTGTGGAGCGCGCTCGAACGATCCCGTGTGCGCGCGCACGAGATCTCCAGGTGACCGAACTCCCGCTCCCGCAATCGCCTGAGGCGAACGTGCGAACTCCTCGCGCGGTCGCGCGCAACGCTCACGCAAGTGCGCCGTAGCTTTCGCGCGCCACAAGGGCCTGGTCGCGAACCACGAGAAGCTCGTGGGCGGGATCGAGCGCCCGTGGGACGACCTGCAGAAGAAGCGTGACGAGCGCTCGCGCCAGCTGCGCGATCAGTCCCTCGCGCGCCGAACGGAGATCGATGCGGCCTTCGAGAACCGGCGCCAACAGCTCGTTCAGCAGTTCGAGGCGCAGATGAGCCAGCTCGAGCAGCAGCACGAGGCGCAGCTCGAGCACCACAAGCAGGCGCTCGATGTCCAGTTCGACCGCCAGTTGCAGGAGGTCGACACGAGCGGCGAGCAGTCCGCGAAGAGCTTCGAGCGCCAGATCCAGCTCTTGGGCGAGCGGGCCGAGCAACACGTCGAACAGCTCGCCGAGCAGGCGCGCCTCGAGCTGCAGGTCTTCGAGAAGAACGCCCAGCGCCGGATGACCGAGCGCCACGACTGCGGCAAGTGCCGCGACTGCACCGACTGCCGCGAGGAAGGGCGCTGCCAGAACTGCGAGAACTGCGGCGATCCCGAGTGCGAGAGCGACCGGCGCGGGCGCGAGCAGGCGCGCAAGGACATGCTCTCCAACGCCGGGAACTGAGCCGCCGGGGAACTGAGCCCGGTCTCAGCGGCGTTAGCCGTTGAACCCGAAGACAGCGTGGCCACTACTCGTCGAGCCGCTCGAACTGGACGAGGTACTTCAGCCCCGTTTTCTTCAGCTTCCCGCCCAGACCCTTCACGTGCACGAGGTAGGCCGCCGCCTCGTGCAC
>JAAELL010000514.1 GCA_024226735.1 bacterium
CGCGGTGGCGGCGTTGCCCCAAGAAAGTAGCTATCCCTGGTGTGAGTAGCACAGAGGCGACGCACAGAACCCGGCGCCTTGCCCCCACACGAAAGCGGCTCGGACAAATGCGCCGAACTTTCGACTCACACCACTAGCCGGCTGTCGGAGTAGTCACGATTCGCGAGGCACCGATCCTCGAACGACGGCACGCGAATCTCCTCGACGGAGGCGAGCGCGCGCCGCCCGAGCAAGTCCTCGTTCAGCTGCGTCAAGCTCGCGCCGCCAGCGAGCGCAACGTCGGCGGGCCGCAGGGCTTTGGTGTGGCCCTCGTCGTCGTACAGAAAGTAGTTCTGCGAGCCGTCGCGGGAGAAGGCCGGCGCGCGCACGATCGCGCATGATGTCCATGAACCGGCGTTCGTAGATCACCTGCCGGCCACGCGGGGACAAGCGGGGATCGTTGGCATACTCGAGCTCGAAGACGTCCTTGGAAAGCAATGGGGAGAGCTCTTGCGGGGCTTGCAATGCGGCCGCCGCCGTGACGAGTTGGACAGACTGGACTACGAACATCGTGGCTCCAGAAGATCGGAATGCGGGCCTCGAAGGGAGGCCGCGGCGGATTCTAACCGTGTGCTCATTTTCAGTCCGATGCCGCGCGTGCCAGATCGAACGGTCCGGTCTATGATCACGGGCATCTCAGACCATCCATTCGCACCCGAAACTCTCACTCTCATGCTTTCTCTCACTTCCGCTGTGCGCACCGCGGCCGGCGTCGCGGCACTCTTTTCGTGTGGAACAGCGCTGGCCCAGGTCCAACCCGTCGCCTTCGAGTCGTTCGACTTCGGCACGGCCGGTCAGGGCATCGGCGGACAGGGCAGCGGCTCGGGCTGGACCAACTTCTGGTGGTCTGGCAACAACCAGGACGACTCGGTCGTCGCCACGCCCGGCCACGACGGCATCGGCAGCAAGGCGATGGTCAACCTGCCCAACGAGCCCGGCTCGTTCCGCATCGTCGACATCATGCCGCATCAGGATCTCGACGACGGCACCGGCCTGTTCGGTGGCGACGGAAGCACGATGTGGTTCTCGTACACGCTTCAGGACGAGACGCCCGGTGGCGCCGTGCAGAACGCGACGTACTACGGCGGCCTGGCGCTCTACATCCAGCTGCAGGGTGAGTTCCTGTTCATGGGCTCGCCGTGGATGACCGAGGAGTGGGGCATCGACGACAAGAACGGCAACGTCTACACCGTCGCGGGTTCCAACGATGACGTCCGCGCGACGATCGTCACGCGCGTCGATTGGCTGGCGGGCGACGAGCGCGTCCGCATGTGGATCGACCCGCCCGTCGCCAACCCGACGACGACGGCCGATATCGACGTGATGGTCCCGGACTTCCGCTTCAACGAGATCGGGTTCCACTCCGGTGGCGACATCACCGATCCGCTCTTCAGCTTCGATGGCATCAACATCGAGAAGGGCGAGCCGACCGGTGGTCCGCTCGGTATGAACTACTGCGGTCCCGCGATCCCGAACTCGACCGGTTTTCCGGGAATGATCTCGGCGACCGGCCTGCCCGCGGTCGTCTCGAACAGCGTGATGTTGAGCGCGGACCAGCTTCCGTCGGGGCAGTTCGGCTACTTCCTCGCCGGCCAGACCCAGGGCTTCTTCAACCCTCCGGGTTCGTCCGGCATCATCTGCCTCTCCGGCAACATCGGCCGCTACAACGCGGCGGCGGACATCATCCAAGGGCCGATGGGAAGCCTCTCGCTCGACCTGACGTCGATCCCCGTCAACCCGCCGACCGCGGTGATGCCGGGTGACACGTGGTTCTTCCAGTGCTGGTATCGCGACGTCGGCACGAGCAACTTCACCGACGGACTCGAGATCATGTTCATCTGAATCTCGGGGAGTACCGAAAGCGTTAGCTCAGTAGCCAGCTCTGACGCTCCTGGCGCAGCGCCAGCACGGGGATGCGCGCCTCGCGCATGATCCCGTACGCGACGTTGCCGAGCAGAACCGCTGCCAGCCCAGTGCGTCCGTGACTGCCGAGCGCGATCAGATCGACTTCGTCCTGGTGCGCGAGCGCGGCATCGACGGGGCTGCCCTCCTCGAAGACGAGGTCGTGCTCGACGCCTTTCCAATCGAACGCTTCAAGCTTCGAGTGGAAGCGCTCCTGAGCGTGTCGGCTCTCCTCCTCGACGACGTAGTCCGGCATCGCGACGGCCTCGTAGCCCGGCCCCGCGGCATAGGCGATCTGCGGCGGGGTGTAGCAGTGCAGGGCGCGGACGGACGCGTCAAGTGATGCCGCGAAATCGCGCGCCATTCCCACGGCCTCGAGACTCTCGTCGGAGACGTCGGTCGGCACGAGGATGCGACGCACGGGTCCCGGCTGAGTCGCTTCCGCCCACAGGTTGCAGCTCGCCTTGCTGATCACCGCCCGCGTCGTGCTACCGAAGTCGACGAGTCCGCGACGCTCGTGGTGTCCGAGAATGATCATGTCGGCGGCGAGGGCGTTCGCGCGCTCGATCAGGCTCTTGGCCGGGTGCCCGACAGTCACGTGCAGGACGTCCTCGATCTTGACGTCTGGCGTGTCGGCCAGCTCGCCGATGCGCGCGACGAGGTAGTCCCACGCGCGCCCTTCGAGCTCCGCATTGCGCGCGCTCATGCGATCAGGCGGGCCGCCGGCCGCCTCGGGCGGCGGTAGATCGACCGCATGCACGACCTCGAGCCGCGCTCCGAAACGCTTGAGCATGTCGAATGCCCGGCAGACGGCCGCATCGGATCGTCCACTCGGCTCGTAACCGACGACTACGGTCTTGGGAGGGATGTTACACGGCATGGATTCGAGTCTATCCGTTGCTCGCCCCGAGCCGAGACGCGAACTAGTGCGTAGGCAACGCTCACCGGTTGCGCATAGAAGCCGCGCGCAAAGGGCTTACTCTCCACTAGTGTCGAGGACCGCGCCCGCGGCTGCGGGCGCACGATCGGGCCACCCCTGAGGTTACGCATGAAGCTGAAGCGGATCCTTCTGACGACCGACCTTTCCGAGGAGTCTTTCCGCCCATTCGCCGCGGTCGCGACGCTGGCCAAGGACACCGGGGCAGACGTGACGCTCTTGAACGTCGTCCAAGACCTGGCAGCGACGCCGCACGGTGCCCCGCTCGCGCCGCCCGTCGCATCGCTCGATCTGGGACCGCAGATGGAGCGCGCGCGCAAGGAGCTCGACGACCGCCGGGCGAGCCTGCCCGAAGACATCAACATCTCGACCGAAGTCATCTCCGCCCAGGACGTGGCGAAGGCCATCGTCAAGTACGCGACGGACGAGAAGGTGGACCTGATCGCGATCTCGACCCATGGACGCAAGGGCTGGCGCAGGCTGGCGCTCGGCAGCGTCGCGGAGCGCGTCTTGCGCGAATCGCCGGTCCCGGTCTTGAGCTTCCACCGCCCCGAGTAGGGGCCGTCGTACCACCAAGTTTCGCCCGACAACACACCCTTTCGCCTAAGGCACGACGCCGCACCCGATCGTACGTTCATGCTCCCGGAGCCTGCTCGCAATGATCCCCCAAAAACACCTCCATCCCGTCCTGACGGCGACGCCCGAGACGACGATCCGGGAAGCCGCGCGTCGTATGCGCGACGATCACATCGGCTGCCTCCTGGTCGTGGATGGTGACGAGAAGCCCGTCGGCCTGGTCACGGACCGCGACCTAGCGCTGCGCGCTCTGGGCGCATCCAAGGACCCCGAAGCTCCCGTCAGCGAGTGCATGTCGAAGAACGTCCGTACGCTCACGGCGACCAGCTCGATCCCTGAAGCGACGCGCCTGATGCGCCGCCATCTGATCCGCCGTCTACCGATCGTCGACGAGAGCGACAAGCTCGTCGGGATCCTGACCGCCGACGACCTGACCCAGCACCTCGTCAACGACCTGCGCTGGACCGCCGAGACCCTGACCACCGGCTTCGATCGCGAACGCCAGCCACAGACGCGAGAGTTCTCCATATTCGGCAAGGAGTGACATGATCGTCTCCGACTACGCGACCCGCACGGTCCAGACGGTGCACCAGGACGAGACGGTCCAGGCGTGCGCTGCCGCGCTCGAGCGCTCGGCGGTCGGGTGCCTGATCGTGCTCGACGCCGAGGAGCGGCCGGTCGGCATCGTCACGGATCGCGACCTGACGGTCCGCGCGCTCGCTGGATCGGCTCCGCAGCCCGACCAGCTCCCCGTGCACCAGGTGATGAGCGAGCCCCTCGAGGACATCGCCCCCGGCGACAGCGTCGAGAACGCCCTGAACCACATGCGCACGAGCGGACACCGGCGCCTGGCCGTCTGCGACGAGGGCAAGGTCGTCGGGCTCCTGTCCATCGATGACGTCCTGGACATTCTCAGCGAGTCGCTGCACGAGCTGGCGACCGAGATGCCCGAGAAGCGCCGCCAGGCGATCCGCGAAGCACGGGTCCACCACGCGCGCGAGGACCTCGAGGACATCTACGACGACGTTCGCGACAAGCTCCGCAAGACGAGCTGGTATTCTCGAGAGGTGTTGTTCAATGAAATTGACTCGGTTCGAGAACGCCTGAAGAAGACGCTCGAATCGATGGACATGCACCTGCCCTAAGGCGACGACGCCATGACATCGAGCCGCCCTGCCTCTGAGTTGGCCTCCCAGCTGCCCGAGTCCCTCGCCCTCTTGGGCCAGGGTCTCTTCGAGCGCATCGTGGAGTCGACGGTCGACCTCGTCACCGTGGTCGACCAGAGCGGGTGCTTTCTGTACGTCAACGGCGCCGCCGAACGGGCGTACGGCATCTCACCGAAACAGTGCATCGGGCGCTCGGCGATGGACTTCGTGCTCGCCGAGGACCGTGAGCGAACCGAGCTCGCGCTCGCGGACGGGCTCCAGGACCCGAACGGTGCGATGTTCTCGTTCGAGAACCGACAGGTCGGCGGCTCGGACGGGGTGCGCACCTACCAATGGACCATCACGCGCCACGACGCCGAGGCCGGTGCGGTGTTCATGTCGATCGCCCGTGACGTGACCGAGGCGCGCGAGTCCGATCTGGCGCTGCAGACGAACGAGGCGCGTCTGCGAGCGGTCCTCTCCGGCATGCTCGATGCCGTCATCACGATCGACCCGTACGGGACGGTCCAGGACGTCAGCAACTCGGTCGAAGAGCTGTTCGGGTACGAGCCGCAGGAGCTCATCGGCCAGAACATCAGTATCGTTATGCCCGAGCCCTACCGCTCGGACCACGAGGGCTACCTCGCGAAGTACCGCACCACGGGCGAGACGTGGATCCTCAACACGACGCGCGAGTTCCCAGTCGTGCGCAAGAACGGAAGCCTGTTCGACTGCGAGCTCTCGGTTTCGAGGATCGACCTGCCGGGTGGTGGCGACCCGGTCTTCTGTGGAGCCTTCCGTGACGTGACGCAGCGCAAGGCGACCGAGCTCGCGTTGCAGGAGAGCGAGCGACGCTTTCGCGCCATCTTCGATCAGGAGTTCCAGTTCGTCGGCCTGCTGGACCCCAAGGGTCGCATCCTCGAGGTCAACAAGGCGGCGCTCGAAGCGACGGGCACGGACCGCGACGACGTCGTCGGCAGGCTCTTCTGGGACACGCCTTGGTGGCGGCACGCGCCGGAGACGCAGGAGGCTCTGCGCCAATGGATCGCGCGCGCGGCCGAAGGGGAGTTCGTACGGTCCGAGATCGACTTCAAGAATCAAACGGGCGAGCTGCGCACGCTCGACTTCTCGCTCAAAGCCGTGCGCGGTGAGTCCAATCAGATCACGCTGATCATCCCCGAGGGCCGCGACATCACCGGGCTGAAGGCCGCACAGCGGCGGGAAACGCAGATGCTGAAGGCGCTCGCCACGCTCGGCGAGTCCGCCGCCATTCTCGCGCACGAGATCAAGAACCCGATCACGTCGGTCAACGTCGCCCTGAGAGCGGTGGCCAAGGAGCTGGGCACGGACGACCGCGAGGTCCTCGAGAGCCTCGTCGAGCGGATGCAGAAGCTGGAGCGCAAGCTGCGCGGGACCCTATCGTTCGCCAAGCCGCTCGACCTCAACATCGAGCGCACGAACGCACGTCAACTGCTCGAAGCTGCCGCCGACATGTTGCGCGACGAGGCCGAGGCCCGGCAAATCGCGATCTCGATCGAAGCCAGCGCCTCGCCGCCCGAGATGGACATCGACGTGGTGCGTCTCGAGGAGGTCTTCACGAACCTGGTGCGCAATGCGATCGACGCGATCGATGCATCGGGACGCATCGAGTTGCGCGCGGGCCGCTCGGACGGACACGTGGAGTTCACGATCGACGACTCAGGGTCGGGCATCCCGGACAGGATGCTCGGAACCCTCTTCCAACCGTTCACGACGGCCAAGGACGAGGGGACTGGGCTCGGCCTCGCGCTGTGCCGCAAGGTCATCGAGGCCCACGGCGGAACGATCGGCGCGGGCGAGAGTCCCCTGGGCGGTGCACGATTCACCGTACACATCCCCGAAGTACACAGACGACCGGCCTCCACGACTGAGGCCTGCAATCCCTGATCGAACGGAGCGCGAAATTGAACTCCAACGGCAATATCAGTGTCTATCTACTCGACGACCAGGCGATCCTGCGCGCAGGATTCAGGAGTCTGCTCGACCGCATGAACCAGCTCCAGGTCGTGGGCGATTCCGGAGATGCGCGCAAGGCACTGGGGGAGATCGAAGAGCTACGCCCCGACGTCCTGCTCTTGGACATCACCATGCCAGGACTGTCCGGCATCGATGCGATCCCCATGATCCGCAAGGCGAGCCCACGGACGAAGATTGTCATGCTGACCCACCACGAGGGACAGACGTTCGTCGACCAGGCGCTCAAGGCCGGAGCCGAGGGCTACCTCTCGAAGGACTCCGACCCGAACGAGATGGGTCTCGCGATCGAGTCGGTGCACCGCGGCGATCCCTTCATCTCGCCCAAGGTCGCCAGCACGCTAGTCTCCCAGGTGCGTGGCACCCCCGGTGGCCCCGCTGCTGCGGGCGCGGGCGTCTCGAGCCTGACACCGCGCGAGCGCGAAGTCTTCCAGCTCCTCGCGATCGGCAAGAGCAACAAGGAAGTCGCCCACGCTCTCTCGATGAGCCTCGGCACCGCGAAGAAGCACCGCGAAAACCTACAGCGCAAGCTGGACTGCGGGTCCGCAGCGGAGCTGGCTCGGATTGCGATCCGTGAAGGTCTCTTGAACATCTGATCGACGCCCGGCGGTTACGTCAGCTCTCCGGGCACTCTGCGCACTTCAGCCCGGAGCGCCGAGTCTCGTGCGCCATTACTCTCGTTTAATGCCTCCGCGTTCTATCCTCGTCGCTGTCGACCTCGAGGCCGACGGACGACGCGTGACCCCCGGCAGCCAGGAGGCTGTGCGCGAGGCGCTGCATCTTTCGCGCGTGCAGAACGCGTCGGTCGAGATCCTGCACTCGACCTTCTTCCACCTGTCAGCGGAAGACGACGATTCGAAGCTGCATGCGGGCGCGGCCCTTCCAAGCGACGGCCGGGTCGCCCTCGCCGGGCTCGTGCGCACCTTCTGCGCGGAGGAGACGCCCTGCATCCTGGTCCTCGTCCACGAGCACCCCGTCCTCGCCATCTGCCGCGCGGCGACGCGTTCGTCCCCGGACTGGATCGTCCTGGGTCGCCACAACGCGGCCGAAGACAGCACACGCCTCGGCAGCATCTGCTCCGAACTGATCAAGCGCCTCCCGACGCGAATAGTGATCGTCACCCCCCCCACCGACAACCGCCGCCCCCAGACTCGCGCCGCGAAATCCAGCGCCTCCTGACCCAAGCGCCGAGACCCGCTTCGCACGCTCGCACACCCCCCGGCGGTGGGCACCTCCCCCTCCCGGGTGGACACGGCCAAGCAATCCGTTCGGCACCGCGCCCTCGCTGAGCCCCCGCACTCCCGCCGAGCGCCCGGTCCGGCCCCCAGCCCCCCGGAAGCCCAGCCCCCCGGAAGCCCAGCCCCCCGGAAGCCCAGCCCCCCGGAAGCCCAGCCCCCCGGGAGCCCAGCCCCCCGGGAGCCCAGCCCCCCGGGAGCCCACTCTCCCCGAGCGTGGCTTCCGCGCTGCAACGCCGTCAGGCGTTGCGCCATGGAGTAA